>JAEOTU010000034.1 GCA_016839665.1 Candidatus Hodarchaeota archaeon | reverse complement strand
GCGTGCCACATGGTGGCTCTTGAGCGTGGTTCTTCGACAGTCACCGATCTACAATAATCACTTGCCATTATCGCTAGCATGTCGACGCTTATCCATTCCCCATTTACATGCTTTGAAAATTCCGATGAATGGCATTTGAGACAATTGTGATTGCAGCCCGATTGATAGACCGATAGATAATCCTCTGGTCGTGATAAGTGAATTGATTTAATTAAACGTTCATATATACCTTCTGTTATCCTTAGAGTTACTTCACAGGCTTGTCTCTTTTCTCCACTGGGAGTTGTGGTTAAACAGTCACCGCGAGGCACTCCCTGATCTACAAGAAGACATTTCATTTATGTTCAATTTTTTTCCTAACAACAGGGTTAATAAATTTTAACCTAACATGGCAATCGAGAAAAGACGCACAAATCTAAGAATGGTAAGTAAAAGTATTAATACTAAGAATATGCATTTTTACTTAGTGACTAAGGTTGAGTGAAAAAGCTGTAAAGGTTACTAATAAAGGAATGATTTCAATTCCTGCGGCCATTCGCAAAAAACACAATATTTTTGATGGTGATTACATTATTATCAAGGAGGAGGAAGATGGAGTCATTAAACTAATTCCTATTGAAACGATTGAATCATTAAGAAAACGAGCTCTTACTGTGGAAGAGTTTAAAGCTATTTACAACAACTCACGCAAAGAAGATTTGGAGTCAGAGAGATAAATGCCTCCTCGAGCATGTTTAGACGCTGGGCCCATTTCTCTTTATTATCAGAAAGATCCTCCTCAAAAAATAGAAGAACTTATGCGAAGAATTCAAGACCGTTCCCTTTCTGCTATTGTCCCCAATGTCATATTAGTTGAGGTTTATAAACATCTTTGTGTTACTGGGGGAAAAGACTATGCAACAGGCAGTATTCGATCATTTCAGCATGGATTCAAACCTCAATTAGTTTCTTTGACACCTAGCATGATTCTAAATGCAGGACAACTCAAGTGCCAATTTCGGGGACAGTTGTCATATAACGATTGTATTGCTATTGTTACGGCTTTAAAACTGAAAGCAATACTCCACACAACAGAAAAGAATTTACCAGCAGTTCGTAACTTACAGATAATGTCTTATGACTTTTAAATCCAAAAATAAGTAGTCTTTTCTTGCATTAAATTATCATTTTTGAGGACAAGCGATAATTGGTTTTTCTATCACTAAAACTTTCAATTCAGGAATGCGTTGATCTATTAGAGAGTCCTGAAAAACACTCTCTAATCCTCTGGTCGTGATAAGTGAATTGATTTAATTAAACGTTTATATGTACCTTCTGTTATTCTTAAAGTCACTTCACAAGCCTGTTTTTTTTCTCCACTCAAACACGTTGTTAAGCAGTCCCCAGGTGGGATTCCCTGATCTACAAGAAGACATTTCATTTATATTCAATACTTTTCTTTACAACAGGATTAATAAATTTTAACTTGAAATAGGTGCAATTTTCGCTATTCTATTACTAATTCCACGAATAGCTGAAATACGGCTCCAACATGAATGAAAACCAAGATTATAAAGGACTAATTCCATTAATAACTAACAAATTCAACGAACAATGACCCAACTGCGAACTCAAACCTCACCACGACACCGAGGATGCTATAGAACAAGATTTATGTCCTGCTAAAACTTTATTAGTGTAAAGAGGGTTCTTACCAATGGTTTGCAATGAAATTACCAGTAATTGTAACAAAGGATGCATCGCTGTATGTTGCCCTAGCTCCCGATGTTGACATTGCAAGTCAAGGTTCAACGATCGAGGAAGCATTAAAAAACTTACAAGAAGCCTTGGAACTTTATTTAGAAGACGAAGACGCGATCGTCCCTTTAACAAGCAAGCAATAGTTCTATTTTTTCGCTTCTTTCAAATTTCAAGTAAAATGGCTTTTCCAGTTCCAATACTCTTTCTTGCAGCCTCAACGAGTTTTAATGCATTAATTCCATCATCAATTGACACCAAGGGATTTGCTTTTCCATGGAGACAATCCATTAAATTCCACATCTCTAGGAGAAGAGGTTCTCCATAAACTTTTACTTGTTCCCCAGTAGAAAAGGGGATACTAATGGCTGAAAGATCTCTCTCACCACGAGCTATCTCTAAGCTGCGGAGTTCCAAAGTCTGATTCAACAAATTGGCATTGAGAGTACCTTTTGTGC
Organism: Candidatus Hodarchaeota archaeon; assembly: GCA_016839665.1. The sequence goes on along the minus strand of JAEOTU010000034.1, from coordinate 8,550 downwards.
CTTCTATATCAATAGTTCGTAATTTTCCAGCATATTCCCGACTCATTAAAAATGTGGCAAAGAATTCGTCCTCCTCAGATGAAATGATAATAGTACTTGAATTATCTATTCCATTAACTTTTACAGCAGAAGAGAACAACCGTATTTTGCCCTGAAAGAATAATCGTAATGCTATATCAAAATCATGAATTCCAACATCTTGGTAAACGTCCCCAATTGTCTCGATTCTTGCTTCTCCTACAGCACCGCGTCGCTGAAACAGGGCTGAACGCATGTTTCCAATGATATTATCGTTTTGAATTTCTTGAATTCTTGTTATTACAGGATTGAACACCTCTATATGCCCCACAATTACCTTGACTTCTGATTTCGTTAGTTTTGACTTTAATTTTATAGCCTCATCAACAGAAGCGGTAATTGGTTTTTCTATCACTAAAGCTTTCAATTCAGGAATGCGTTGAACTACTTCTAACGCTATTTTAGAATGCACTTGCGTTGGAACTGCGATAACAACGCCATTTGGAGAACGTTCTTCTAGTAGTGCTTCTATACTTGTATACCATGGTCTTTCAAATTGTTGGCCCACATTTTTTGCGACTAGAGTATTAGAATCAACAACGGAATCCAAAAAACCTAATCTTGATAGCAAACGAGCGTGATAATAGCCCATTCTACCCGTCCCAATTACTGATATCCTTATTGTTTCTCTGACCAAGTTTTGTACCTCAAACCATCATTTAAGCTCCAGTTGTTACCGAATAAAATGGGGATAACCCTGAATTATCTATTTTAGGTATTAATTTGTGTTTATCTATTAGAGAGTCCTGAAAAACACTACTCTTTTTCTTTCCATTTCATGATAATTAAATTTCGGTAGAAATCCCCCATCTTCAGGATGATTTTAGAAATATTTAATTTTTCACCTTTAAACAACGAAATACTATTGATAGTACAATATTAATAGTTGTTTATTACCAATAGTTTTCAATAGATATTAGCATTTAGCTTTTTCGTCTGTTAATCCCTCTTTATTACTAAAATTTTTGATATCTAATAATTTTACTTTGTTATCTTCGCTTTTGATGTAAAAATAATAGGTCAGTAGAGCCTATTAAATCGATAAGTATTGATCATTACTGGCGATATTAATGAATTATAAATATATTACTATATTTTTTGTAGTACTATTCGGTATTTCAGTAAGTTTCATTTCAATTCAAGGTAATTCTATTAATGAGAATCTGGTTTCCCGTTGGATAATTCAAGAATGGAATGATGATATCGCTGTGGCTTGGGATTGGCCGTCTACTTACTTCGAAGCAACTACTGGATCTGACATAAACTATACGCTTGATTATCATGATCCTACAAACTTTACTTACCCTAGCGCTGGCACAATTGAAATTGGAAATCTCACATCTTATACAAATAATACTTATATTGCTGAAGTGCTGATATTATCAATATACGGATGGTTTCCAGGACTAGTGACCTCTTCTATTAATTGGAATGACCAACAGCAGGCAGCGCAAGAAGCTGCACAAGGCCAGTTTACACTAGGAGCCGTAGAACGTATTGATATAGAGTATAATTATACAGGGATTTCTCGACAAGCCATTAATTTCACTTATAATCAAGATCTCAGTTTAGGAAATCAAAATACTACATTAATTTATGATAAAAAATCAGGTGTTCTATTAGAGGGATATACTGAGTTACTGTTTCTAAATCGTTACGTTTTACACCTAAAACTGGTATATTCTGACTTGATCTCAACAGAAAGCGTTACGTCTTGGTATTTTCTCCCAATCTTTTTTGCATTAATGACTATTAGCGTTTTCTGGAAATTTAAAAAGAGAAGAATCAGGAATTCGGATTAGATTAAATGAATAGTAAGGACAAGGAAGCTGAAAATATAAGAAAAGACCTTATGGCTGAAGTCCGTGCAATCCAAGTTTTTTCCACAAGTGTAATCTTTTCAGCCGCAGCGGTAGCAAGTTCAACAATCCTTCTATTTATTCCTAATCTTGAAACACTTTCTCTTTTTTTTTTCCTAGTAGGTTATCGTTACGGGTTGACTACCGGTACAACTACTGTATTGACCTCTGTAACCATTTTTGAAATGTTTGCGTCACAAATCTATGGAACTGGAGGGCCTCTTCCATTTCTATTGAAATTTCCTCCTTTTCTATTGATTATGATTGTTGGAGTGTATTTTCACACCTTGAAAACAAAAGAGGTTTTCTCATTTAACGGTAAAAATGATTTTTCAGCTGAACAGGAATCAATTCCTGATGCACCAATCTTATACAAACCCCAAATAGTTAACCAAGGGAAAATCGGAACCAATTTCTCTCTGTATGAGCGCATACTTCTTGCACAGCTTGGATTAGCATTAACAATCATTTATGATGTAATCACATCGTTTGGAATTTTGTTTTTTGTCCCTACATGGCAAGGTCTTTTGGTGAGTTTTATTGCGGGAATACCGTTGTTTACTCTTCATCAAGTATCAAATCTTATCCTGTTCTCCACTATTCCTTCTATTGTTACTGCATTAGACAAAGCGAGGCCATCAATGTGATTGTTTCCAAGCTCCTAGGGAGGTACTGGGTTCTCCAAATATTAACTATTGGAGTTGTGGCTAGTTATGCAATGGGAATGAGCATTGGAATCCTTTTCTTCATTGAAAGTATTCAACCAAGTCACCAATCTGTAGAAAACGTTTCCGTATTGTTACTAATTGAGTCTAATCATCCCTCTTATCCTTTGAATTATTCTGACCTTTCTTCCGTCTCAGTAAATCTAACACTACTCGAACATATAAATAATACAATAGGAAGGGAGAATTGGGATGGAGTGAAATATGGAGTAGCTGGGTGGTTCATTAAACGGATTTTTAATGTTACCGAAGAGGGAAGCTGGCATTGGCTTTATTATTATCGTATTACTGGAGATCTAAATTGGAGTTTAACTCCAGTGGGTGTTTCTTCTTTCAAATTGAATCAGGATTATGAATTCATGTTTGTTTTCGACACTACGTAACTTTATTACTACCAAATAGGATTTAACGATTCAAATGATTGGATTTGAGAATAAAAACAAAGTAATTAATTCAATTGAGCTAGTAGGGTTAACAATCTGTTTTCCAAATCAACCTCCAATCATAAAAAATTGTAATTTAAAGCTTCAAAAGGGTAAAACATATCTTCTTACCGGTGTTACTGCTAGTGGAAAGAGTACCTTATTACGATTTATTAAAGGGATTATCCCCTTGTTCTATCCAGCAACAATATATGGGGAATTACGAATAAATGATAAATTGATATCATTAGAAGAATTCTGGAATTTTCGCACAGAGATTGGTTATTTATTTCAAGATCCCCCTTTACAGGTTATTGGTGCTAATGTGGAGAAAGATCTCGCTTTTGGATTAGAGAATTTAGCTATTCCACCACTTAAGATGAAGCAGAAGATCACGGAAATTGCTGAAAAACTCAACATCTCTCATTTAATATCCCAATCGACCAGTGAACTGTCTGGGGGAGAACTAGCCCTTGTTGCGCTAGCATCTCTTCTCTTACTTCAACCAAAAATTCTATTACTTGACGAATTTACTGCCTTTCTAGATAATCTATCTCGTGAAAGGGTGTTTGAGATCATTAAGCTGATCCAAGGGGGTGACCGAATCATAATAATAGTCTCCCATCAACTAAAAAACGTATTGCCACTTGTTGATGAAGTTATTGTCTTAGATGATGGAGATGTTTTATTACAGACCACTAAACAAGGTTTTTTAACTTCTAATTACTCTATCATTAAGGATAAGCTTCGTGTGCCAGAACTTTTTCATTTAGGTGTGAATTTATGTAAAGAAAGCAAACTGATTCCTGATTTTGAGACTGAAGATGAACTCTTTCAACTGATTGGGAGGCAGAAGGATGGCTAGTCTGAAATTCTCGAATATTTCTTTTGCTTACATTGACACACAACCAGTTCTCAAACAAATTGATCTCAAACTCTGTACAAATGAAATTGTGGGGATTCTTGGCCCAAATGGTACTGGAAAATCTACCCTTCTGAGAATAGCTAATGGCTTACTCCGACCTCAATCCGGTGATGTTCTTCTCAATAACGAAGATATCACAAAACAAGTGACCAGTCGGCTTGCAAGACAGATAATTGTTACATTTCAGTTTACACGGCAACAATTTTTTACTTCAACAGTCGAAAAAGAATTACTTACGACATTAACCTTGCATGAAGAAGATAAATCTCAACAGATACATCTGTTAGAGAGCTTGATAACATACTTTGGTTTGAATGAGCTTCGTGATCACCATCCTTATACTTTATCGGGTGGAGAGCAACGGCGGTTAGCCATGGCTATAGCGATGGCTGTTCCAGCAACTTTTTTTCTTCTTGATGAACCTACGGCTAATGCTGATCAAGAAGCTCTTTTATTCATGTCCAAAATTCTAAGAAAGATGAAAAACGAAGGGAAGGGAGTTATGATTGTTTCTCATGATATTGAATTTCAGTTAGCTCTTTGTGACCGGTTGATCATTTTGATTGATGGCTCAATCCAATTCACTGGAACTCCTCTTGAGATAATTAATATGTACAAGAAGGAAAAGTGGAATTTTTTTGAAATTCCAGAGATATATCCATTTATTCAAAGATTAGAGCGAGAAGGTTCTCACCCTGATCTTCTTAAATCTTATTTGGCTGATCATGATTTTGAAAACAAATTTACCATGATTTCTAATGTTTTGGGGGAAAAATAACATGCAACCAGACCCCCGTGTCTCTTTGATTGGACTAGTAACTTTTTTTTTCACAATCTTAGTGTCTCCTCATCTCTTGTTTCAGCTTGTTTTCATCTTATTGTTCATTTATTGGTATTTTCGTTTGACATCCTTTCGTCAAATCTTGCGAATCTGGATCTTACTGTTTGTACCTACTGTCTTGATCTTCGTTTTGAATTGGTTTTTCATTTCTCAGGAGTTTCAGCATCTTTGGTTAATGATTTTTCGGTTTTGGGGCTTATCGTGGCTTTTTAACTGGTTCTTAAAGCAGGTAGATCCTGATGACCTTGCTAGAGCATTATGGGCCTTCCGTGTTCCGTACAGTTTGGCTTGGCAAGTGAGTCTTGCTTATCGTTTCTTACCTATGTTTCAGGAAGAAAGTCAAAGAATTTATCAACTCCAAGTATCACGTGGGATTCCTTTAGATGGAGGAATTTTTCAGAAAATGCGATACTTATCTAGTTTAAGTATTCCATTACTTGTGATGACCCAAGATAAGGCTGCACTTTTTGCTGAGGCTCTGTATGCACGCAATTGGAGTATTCGAACACCAAAAACTATTCTATACCCCTTAAAAATGGAAATTGGTGATTGGATTTTGCTTGGAGGAGTGCTTAGTACACTTATTGTATTTCTTTTTTAAGGCATAGAATAAGATTAAAATAAAAAATTAGAATATTTCGGTTACTATTATCATTTTAGAACACTTTTTTTGCTTAAAAAGCGAATTGGGATCATTCAAACGTTATGTAACCCATTTTAAAAAAAATACCGAGAAGTGGAACTTTAAATACAATTCTTGGTTATTAAAATCATTGCATAAACTCAGATACACCCGGTGCACAGGATGCTTTCTCTCCCGTATGCGATAAAATCACTTTTAAGAAACAAAAAACGGACTTTTCAAAATATATTTGGAATATTTTTAGCAGTGACAATTATTTCTGCTATTATTTTCTATAATGAAACAGCTGCCATTAAGTTCCTTAATGAGGCTCTCGAAGATATAGAAGTAGACATGACAGTCAGTTCATTTGACTTATCCGCTTTTGGTTTTGGGATTGAGCTTCCAGAAGTTACATATAATGTAACTGAGATTGATGGATGGTTAGAGAACCAATCACTAGTTAGTACATCTGAATATTACTTTAGCTTAACAAAAAAGGTCTATATCAAATCAAAAAGCGGTATCGAGCTTACAACTGGGTTTATAGGAATTGAAGCATCCTACTTAGAAACATTTAAGGCTCTAACCATAAATGAAGGGATTTTTAATGATTCGATTTCCCAACTAACAGAAACTCTACCGGTATTAATTGATGATCGAAATGCTTTGAAGCTAGACATTGCAGTAAATGACACTATTAATGTCACGAAGAGTGGTCCCGATTTTTTGAACTTAACGGCTTCTACTAAGAATTATACGCAGACATGCCGTGTTGCAGGCATATATCACATCGAAGATAGTTCTGGTTTTCTTGGGTTGTCCATGTTCAATAAAGAGGTGGGAATGGTCATGTTACCAATCTGGAATCTCACCGAATGGCGGGATACCCTCTTTCAACGATGGGGAGCTCTTCAGGCGTATGACTACAATGAACAACTCCACGTCAAATTCAATCACTCACTACTTCCCTCTAATCCTGATGCAGCCGGTGGAAAGACTTATGCATTTTCCAATCAAGTTTTACTTAAATTTGGTGGCCAGGTTTATGCTTCGGATAATATTGGAATGTCAGTTTTAATACTTCGAATTGTTATGTTGGTTTTTCAGATGTTTTTACTATTTCTATCACTTCCAGCAATCATTCTAGCATTATATCTCCAAAAATATGCTGTCGAATCATCGATGGAGATGAGAAGTGTTGAAATCACTACATTACAAAGTCGGGGTGCTTCTTCCCGTCAGCTACTGAGTATGATCTTATCAGAGGTGTTAGTAATTGCAGTATTGACAACATGTTTAGGGATTTTGTGTGGAAATTTAGTAGCACAGGTCATGTTATGGATCCCTCAGTTTCTCACAATCGATTCATCTTTAGTTGACTTTGATTTCACTTTTTCTTCAATGAATTTCACGAATGTTTTACTCATCGTAATATCTGGAGTGGTTCTCGCATTAATTTCAGCTTATCTGCCAGCACGACGCTTAATTAAGAACCAAGACATAATGGAGGGGATGAAAGAAGAAGGTTCCCAAAAAGCATCACTTTGGAAACGAATTTACTTGGATGTTGTGTTTACAGTGATGGGTTTGTTATTCCTCGCTCTACAGATAGGTTTAGAGGTTGACATTGAAAGCGGAGGAGTGCTATTTGCGATTTGGGCAGCGGTTACTCCTTCCTTGTTTTGGTTAGGTTCGATTCTATTAATAGCACGAATTGGCTCAAATCTAATTTTAAAAGCAGAAAACCTATTAATTCGGGGATTTACGATCATATTTTCGCTTGGTGAGGTCGTTGCTAAATCAGTTTCAAGACGTCCAGAAAGTCTAAGCAAAGCTATCATCATTTTAGCTTTAACCTTCTCATTTGGGATTATGGTCAGCACCACTGCACATACAGACCATTTGACTAGCATATCTCAGGCTAGATTTTCAGCTGGAGCCGATGTTCGTGCCAAACCAATACTTCCCTTATCAACAACTGATTTTAATCATAACGTTCACACGATTGATTCTAATGCACTTGTTTCTGCTGTTCATATAGGCAGCATGGTTTTTGGTGGAGTACAAATCCCTGTTTTAGGGGTCGATACGAGTTTTCATGAAGTAGCGTTCCTTCGTGAGCACTTTTTTGTGGATTCAACAATTGAAAAGGTGTTTTCTGATCTATCAAAAGAGAATAATTGCATAATCAGTAATGATTTTGCATTAGATTATGATTTCAAAAAAACAAATTCCTTGAGTGAATCCGGTCTTGTAGTGAGTGATGTTGCTTATAACTTCCCCGCTCTTGGTAGTCAGATCATATATGGAATGGGTGTATCAATTTCTGATGGTACTACCAGCTCTGGGAATTATTTCATAATTACCAGCCATAATACTTTTGAGGGTTTCTTCGGATCTCAGAATTCGTCCTATTTTCTAATACGTACCCAAATTGACCCAGCAGAATTAAAAAATCAGCTTTTAAATGTTTATGGATGGAGTCTTGATATTATCACAGCTGAAGAGATTCTATCAGAGATAGAAGAGCCAGGAATCGCTAATTTTAACGGGGTCTTAAGTGTAGAATTTGTAATCGTAATTGTCATAGCGTGTTTGGGGTCAGGAATATTCTTATTAACTGCAATTCAAAAACGAAAACATGAAGTTGGAACGTTAATTGCTTTGGGAGCAACCTATACTCAAGTAGGAACGTTTGTCATTGGGGAAGCTATCACTGCGAGTACCCTATCAATATTAGCTGGTACAGCTATCGGATTAGTGGTGGCCATTTTATTCAATGGCTTCCGTACGGAACCAGGATCAATAACAAGCCCTGTAACCTTCTCCCTTGCAGGTTTTGGAGTGTTATTGATATTTATTGTCCTAGGTGTTTTTATCGCAGTTGTTCTAAGCCTTTGGGAAATCAGAAGGACCAGCGTGAGTGAGGTTCTACGAACAATATAAGGTGACCATTATTGACAATTGTACTTGCAGCGCATGACGTTTTTAAGATATATGAAGGACAACAACAACGAATGGATGTAGTAGCATTACGTGGGGTCAATGTTGAACTTCATGCTGGAGAATTCGTGT
>JAEOTU010000283.1 GCA_016839665.1 Candidatus Hodarchaeota archaeon | reverse complement strand
TCCCAATGAAACACCCTGAATTATTTGAACGATTAGGGATTGATCCTCCAAAGGGGGTTTTATTACATGGACCTCCTGGAACAGGAAAAACATTACTTGCTAAAGCTGTCGCAAACGAGTCAGGTGTTAACTTTGTTTCAATAGCTGGTCCCGAAATTATGTCAAAATTCTATGGTGAAAGCGAACAAAGAATACGGGAAATTTTTCAACAATCGGAAAAAGAAGCGCCTAGCATAATCTTCATTGATGAATTGGATTCAATCGCTGTAAAGCGGGAGGAGGTCACTGGAGAAGTAGAACGACGTGTTGTGGCTCAACTTCTCGCTTTGATGGACGGTCTGAAAAGTCGTGGTAAAGTTATAGTAATTGGAGCAACAAATCGGCCAAATGCTCTTGATCCTGCCTTACGGAGACCTGGACGATTTGATAGAGAAATTGAAATTGGTGTTCCAGATAGAAACGGTCGGTATGAAGTTTTGTTGGTTCATTCACGGGGGATGCCTTTAGCGGATGATGTAGATCTAAGGGAATTAGCAAATAAGACCCATGGATTTGTTGGAGCGGATATCGCTGCTCTTGCAAAAGAAGCTGCGATGCATACACTTCGCAAAGTTTTACCTAACATTGATTTTGATAAGCCTCTCACTCCAGAAATTCTTGCAAAACTAGTAGTATCGAAAGAAAACTTTGAAGAGGCTCTTAAAATAACAGAACCCTCTGCTATGCGTGAAGTTCTACTTGAAATCCCTAATGTTCACTGGAATGAAGTTGGTGGTCTTGAGGGTGTAAAACAGCAGCTAATTGAAGCTGTAGAGTGGCCTATTGTTCACCCTGAAATTTTTCAATATCATGGTATTACACCTCCTCATGGTATTCTCCTTTATGGACCACCTGGTACAGGAAAGACTCTCTTGGCAAAAGCTGTTGCTACTGAAAGTCAAGCGAATTTTATTGCTATTAGGGGGCCAGAACTTCTATCGAAATGGGTCGGTGAGAGTGAAAAGGCAGTACGAGAGGTTTTCCGAAAAGCCAAACAATCTTCTCCCTCAATTATCTTTTTAGATGAGCTTGATGCTATTGCCCCCCGTCGAGGTGCATTTACTGGCGGCAGTCATGTTATGGAAAGCGTGGTAAACCAAATATTATCCTTATTAGATGGATTGGAAAATCTTCGCGACATTGTGATTTTAGGTGCGAGTAATCGTCCTGATATGATTGATCCTGCCCTCTTGAGGCCAGGAAGGTTTGACCGATTAGTTTTAGTAAGACCGCCAGATGCTGAATCCCGTAAAAAAATCTTTGAAATACATACGAGTTCGATGAAGTTGGAAGCTGATGTTGACTTATCTCAACTTGCCAGTGAGCTAGAAGGATATGTAGGGGCAGATATTGCAGCAATGTGTCGTGAGGCTGTGATGATTGCTCTTCGTGATAATCTGAAAACAGAATTCATCGGGATGCAACATTTTCGTGAAGCTAGAAAAGCTATACATCCGAGTTGTAATTCAAAAATCATAAAGGAGTTTGAGGAGTTAGAACGTGAACTCTTGGGTAAGTCGGAAATCGGACGAAAAGATGTATTAGGACTGAAAGATTATCTTTAACAAAATCAGTAATCGTAAATCTCGAATGTAGCTTTAAGTAAAGATATTTCTATCTTGATTCTTTGGAATTTTATAGATATCCAAAGGCCATTGTTTTTTGAATAACTTTAACAGTACATGAGAATCAAATCGTCCGATTTCGATCGAGGCAGAAGCAGTTTTCATTAGTCGTTCTGCGATTAATTTTGCGCGTACAACAGAATCTGAATATCCAATTATAAGTCCAATAACTAGAGGATGATTTTTTACAACTACAAGTTGGAGATCAGAAGCAGTTATTACTTCCATTCCCGTTGAATTCTTCGTTAACTCTTTCATTGTTTCACTAATGCCCTCATTAAGTTGATCAAGAATGGAGTTTTCAATATTCGTAAATTTTGTAGTATATATCTGATACGACTCAAGATCAATCAGAATTGCTACTCGTACTTTACATTTGAACCTAGATTCTTCTCCAGCCAAAACATCAGCTATCCAGTCAAAAGCATCATAAAAATTTTCACCAGTTTTCGCAGATACTCGGAATAATCCCACAGGTCTAGCTGATCTTTGCGCACGAGTCAAATCAAGATCTTCTACAATCAACTCGAAAGCCCGTGCTCCTACTAAATCTATCTTATTAGCTATAAATAGGACTGGCACCCTCTCATTTCGTTGAATTGAATCCCAAAAAGCCTCGGATGCTTCTCCTATACGAATGTCAGCACTATCAAGTACAAAAACGATTGCAGAAGCCTTATCTAAAGAATCATGCCAGAGAAGGTTACGATATATCTCTTGCCCTCCTAAATCAATTAAATTAAATTCGATTTGGCGATACTTTACCGTTCGATAGTTGACACCGAGAGTTCGTGTAGTAGGAATAAATTCTGACCTGAGAAGCCGATTTACTATGGTAGTTTTTCCAGCACCATCGAGACCAATGATTGCTATCTCATAATTTTCGACTTTTTTTCCTTTGAATATTCTTCGTAGGATGCTCGACACTGATAACCACCGACAGAAACAGATCAGTTATTGTATCTAAGAAAAATCAGTAGGGATGTTGCAATGAGTTTTTTCATTATGCAAGTTTAAATAAATATGGATTCGTTTCATAAATCTTTACAAAACAAAATTGAAGAAGCCCAAAAAAACAGAATAATGATTTTCTTGAAAGAAAATCAATTCTTTCTTAGCTGCAGAAATATATTAATGCTGAAACATCTTGAACATTTTAGCTGCTAAGAGACATCAAAGGAGAAATCAACTAGTGAAAAATAATTTCCCAGAAACACCAGAGTATCGTGAACTCAAAACTGTTATGAAGAAAATTAGAAATTTAACCATTCAAGGAGCTACAAGTGTCGCAATTTTTGGTGTTAGAGCTTTCGCACAACATGCAGAGACCGTTCCATTAAAAGGTCAGGAATTAAGAGAACACTTAGAGGCTGTTGTTGAACAACTTAGTAATGTAAGAGTCACTGAACCAGCTTTAAGAAATGGTTTAAGATATGTTTTGACATGTATCCATCTTGATGGCAAAGAAAATGCCATGGTTCATGGCAAAAAGTATATTGATTTGATAAACGATGCTAAATTAAAAATCTTCAAAATTGGGGCAGAAAGAATCCAAGATGGTTCACGAGTTTTCACCCACTGCCATTCTTCCATCACAGTGGGTATCTTTCTCGAAGCTGCGAAACAGGGTAAAGACTTTGAAGTGATCAACACTGAAACACGCCCTCTCTTTCAGGGGAGAAAAACTGCTAGACGACTATTGGAAAATAGTATTCGTGTTACACATGTTGTTGATTCAGCAATGCGATGGGCAATGAATCGTTTTAATCCCCATATGATTTTTTTGGGAGCAGACGCTATCACCGTTGAAGGAGTGGCTTTAAACAAGATAGGTTCCCGATTGTGTGCTCTAGCATCAGAAGAAGAACACATTCCCCTATATATTTGCACATCGCTTTTGAAATTCGATCAAGCTACAAGTATAGGCCGTTTAAGTGAAATCGAAATGCGAGATCCCTTTGAAATCTGGCAAGAGGACTTTCCTCCTGGCATTAAGGTGTTAAACCCAGCTTTTGAAACAATTGACCGAAAAAACATCTCTGCTTACATTACTGAAGCAGGATTGATTCCACCCCAAAGTGTCCACATCACATTTCAACGTCTTTATGGAAAAAAAATCCAAGATTATCACCATTTCTGAAGCAAGGATCGTATTAATTCAGGATTATTCATTACTAGCGGATGTCAGGTCCATCCCCAAGATAATATTCATCATCTTTTACAAATCCAACCTTCTCAAGCTCCTCTCGTATGCTTTCTAGAATAAGATTAATCTCAGAATCATCATCTTCATAAGGCCAAATTGTGAATCCCACAATAACCTCGCATTGATGAGTCTCGTCATCAAAGCTATCAAGTTCTACCGTAAAACCCCTAGCGCTACCAACAAATTCCTTTTCGAGAGTCTGACCAACTTCGATCAGGTTTGCATCAGCCGCTTCAAAGGTCATTTGATCCTCTCCTTCGCGAAAAAGACCATTAAAAACATAATATCGAGTGATTGCGGCAGTCAGAGACTCACGGTAACTCACAAGAACTCACACTCTTGAGGCTTCTTCCTATATTTATCTATTTAAACTTCCTGAGACGAAGGATTTTTGAAATCAGAACAAAGTTATCAACTTATAAGAAAATCATCTAAGGTCTTACGATTTAGAATTGGACTATTTCGGTGATAAAATCGCAGAGGAATAGTTAAATTTTTCCCAATAAATTTTAATGCCTGTTGTAGATCATCAAAGCGATAACTTGGATTAGAAACTGCTTTACGCATATTTTCGCGTACTTGCCATACACCCAATGGGATAGCATATCCTTTTCCGACCTCTCGAAAGGCAATAACAGCGGCCTTTCGTCTCATTTGTACAAGTTTTTCCTGTACAGCTAATCTAGCTGCGTAATATCCTCCCACGGTGTTAACTGCATAAGATTTCCGTCCATTTGGACCTTCACTATCTGTTAAAATTCCTGGTGGAGAATTTGTTGGGTTCCAAGCACTATTTTTCTTCCAAGTTTCATGATAATCGAAGTGCCATTCAGGTCTAGGAAGAAACAGAACCCAAAAATCATTGTCTAGGTAGGAATTATGAAAGACGATATAATTATTGATTTCAGGGTAGTTTTGGATTTTGTACCTAAGATTGTTACCCAACACGTCATCGACAGCTGTTATACTCCACCTAGTTGGCACAAATCTTCTTTGTTTCTCCAGTCCTAGGAGTCCAGCTGAAAAAAGCCTTGTAATTTGAGTTACAGTGGACGTATCATCGTATAGTTTTGTAACTGCATCAATTGCTTTTAAATCAGTGTCAGATACAACACGATCTACTTTAAAATTAATTTTGGGTGTAGAAGCTAATTTAACAGAATCAACACGAAATCGAATCCCCATGGGCTGGGTGTACTGATCAAACTTCAAATCTAATTGTGGTTTTTTAGAAAATTTAGCCTCCAGCTGTACAGGGGTTGACGCTTGAATTTGTTCTTGAGTAATTTCAAGAATTCTTGACGAGGAAGAAACATCAGTGACATTGACTGGCTCTGCCATAAAACGAAACAATTTAGCTCTAAGATTAACAACATCTTCTAATGACAAGTCCGTCTGCCAATGATCAGGTTCATCCATCATCTGGATATCCTCCCAGTTCAGAGCAGCCATTGGACCCAGTCGAACATTTGGATACCCAAACCGACCGACAAACAAACTCGGAGGACTTGGTCCATAATATCCATTCTTTAATTTTGGTAAGGCCTTTCTGACAGGTAGTAATGCTTTTGTTCTTAGAATAATTGGACAATAAGAAAGACCACATAAAAATT
>JAEOTU010000282.1 GCA_016839665.1 Candidatus Hodarchaeota archaeon | reverse complement strand
TTCGCTGTTCTTGATTTATAGAGGCTTTGTTGATAATAATTGCTGGTAATAGCTTAAAAAAATGAACAAGTTCAAGAGTCCTTTTCATGTCATGAATCGCCGTCGTTGTAGGTTCAACTACAATGATAACTAATTTTGCGTTTGTTAAAGCGGCTATTACAGGACAACCAATACCTGGACTACCATCAACTATGACTAGGCTCTTGTTGAGTTGATTGGCTTTGATGTGACTCTTTTGAATAACCTCGGCGACCAATTTTCCTGAATTTTCAGCTCCAATATCTAAACGGGCATGTACCATTGGTCCAAACCGTGTTTCAGCTTCATAAACAATACCAGAGGGTTGCAATTCCATAGTTATGGCTTTCACGGGACAAGCCCAAGCACACGCCCCGCATCCTTCACATTTAATAGTATTAATTTCAAAATCATTTGTCACTGCGTCAAAACGGCATACTTCAAGACAAGCTCCACAATTAGTACATTTTTCAGAGTCTTTAATAGCTATTTTTCCACTTATAAACCGGTCTGATGAAATATTTGATGGATTTAGAAGTAAGTGTAGATTTGGTGCATCTACATCGCAATCTGCAGCTAAAGAAGAGGGAGCTGACAATTGGACGAGCACTGCAGTTATTGTTGTTTTACCAGTTCCTCCTTTGCCTGATAGGACTGTTATCTGCTTTTTTGTAGTATGTGTCATTTCATTGCCTCCTCGACCCGATACCAGAGTTTTGAAAACATAAGATCAAATTTGGTTGTTGTTCCGATAAGAGGTAGACCATTTGAATAAAGATGAAGGATTTCTTTGTCGTGAGGAATTTCTAATAATAACTCATAGCCCTCTTTGTGAACTAAATCATTTATTCGATTATCACCCACATCGGATCGATTGTTCACAATTCCAAAGGGGATTTTGAGTTGTTTCGCAAGCTCGATTGCTATAAGGAGGTCATGTTCACCCGCAGGAGTTGGTTCTGTTACTAATATCACAAAATCAGTTTCAGAAAGCGCTTCAATAACAGGACAAGCAGAGCCAGGAGGCAAATCCAAAATTACCACATCATGATTCTCATTGCGTGCTATTTTTTTCAGTTCACGAATAATAGGAGTGGCCAGGGCATCTCCTACTCTCAACCTACCTTCATAAAAAAGCAGATTATTTGTTGAATCTTCTGATTTTTCAATAACTCCCAGTTGATGGGGTTTCTCTTCAATAGCTTTCTCAGGACAAGCTATTAAGCATAACCCACAGCCATGACACAATTCTTCGAAAACCATGACTTGTTTTGGCAGAACTGCTAACGCATTAAATTCACATAATTCAGCGCAAAGGCCACAATGGGTACAGATCGATTCATTGATAATAGGCCTTAGAATATTAACATCCTGGTAATGGATTAAAGGAGAATGAAGAAAATGATTGTCATTCGGTTCTTCTACATCGAGGTCAAATAACGCTACCTTATGTGATTTAGCAAGATACAGGGCCAAATTCACAGCAATCGTTGTTTTTCCAGTTCCACCCTTACCAGAAGCCACACTAATAATCGTTTAGTGTACCTCCTAATGATGATGGCCTTGGTTTTCACCATGGTCCTCACTACGATATTTATGTTCCTGACAGGCATCTTTATCCGTTGCCATTCGTAGTTCATTTTGACTGAACTGTTCGATTGCGTCTTTAACTTTTCCTTGAGCCCCTACATAAACTTCGATCCCATATTGTTCGAATAATTGAATTGCTCTTCGACCTACTCCCCCACAAAGCATAATATCAACATTCTGCTCCTGTAAAAGTTCTGCAGGGAGTTTTGTCCCACCCATATGGGATGAAGTATTTTGAACAATTTCGACTTCTTTATTTTTTTCGTCATAAATCGTATAGGAAGGAACTCTTCCGAAGTGATAGCCTACCTGATCATCAAGCCCACCTTTCGTTTCGGAAGGGATACATAATCGCATTTCTGTTTATCTCCTATTACCTTGTCTCTGATCACGACCCATACCGCCTCCACCACGACCCATACCGCCTCCACCACGACCCATACCTGGTCCTCCAGCCATTGTCATCTCATCTAATTTCCCAGCGAGAAATGCGTCAATATTTTGTTGGAGAGTTCCGTTAATCCCCGAATATATTTTCACACCAGCTCCCTGCAAGACATTCCAGGCATTGGGGCCTAATCGGGGTGCTATAATAACCTCTATTTGTTGGTCAATTAATGATTGAGCTGCTTGAATTCCTGCTCCTCCAGCAGCATTTTGAGCGTTATTGGGAAATGCTGTTATCATTTTCTGACTACCTGAGTCAACTATCACAAAATAGGAACAGCGTCCGAAGACAGCAGCAAACATTTCAGTTAGATTATCACCATTTGAGGGTATTCCAATTTTCATCTACTTCACTTCTATCTATTATTTTTCCTTGATTGAATTAATTTGTTAGCTTGGGAGTGACTATGAGGGTGAAATTCAGTTGATCCACACTTTTCACATTGACTAACTGAACTTAGATCCTCAGGAAATAACCAAGTATGCCCACATTCGTCACAATGAAAAAAATCTGTTGGATTTGCGATTTGAATTGCTAATCCTAGCACTAAAGCCTTGGCAATCTTCTGATGGGCTTGTTCTAGGTGTCTTGAAATGGAAGATTGAGATATCTTCATTTTTTCACCAGCTTCTTGTTGTGACAACCCTTCAAGATCAGTTAATCGAATAGCTTCGAGTTCTTCAAGAGTCACGATTACTTCACCCTTAATGTCCAATAATGGAATACCACGTGGTTTGAAATAGGTATGCACAGGATCACATCGAATTGTTCTCGGATTTCTGCCTCGTGGTATGATTATCTACTCCAAATTAGATAAATAATATCTAAATCGAGATTATGAATAAATATTCATAAATGTTTTGAATAATTATTCATTACAAAAATAGTTATAATCGAGTGTTTTGTATTAATTGAATAGAGATTCTCAGATTCCTCAAATATTTTCAGGTGATTAATTAATGGATTTTCTCTCGCTAACTCATGTTTCTACTATCCATTATATCATTATTTTCCATCTGAGTGAATTCAGGGGCTTTCTACTGACCATTTATGTGAAAGCGAATCATCAAGACTTTTAACAAGTTGATTATTATTCGCATTTTCTCCTTGCAACATTAGCAGCAATGAGTATTGGATCCCAAACTGGAGCAAAAGGAGGTGCATAGGAGAGATCTAATTTTTGAATGTCGTCAATTCTCATTTTAGCACTAAGCGCGGTTGCCAACACGTCAATTTTCTTTGCACCCAATGGGGATGGTGCTGTAATTTCAGCACCAAGAAGAAGATGGCTTTTGGAATCAAATATGAGTAAAATTGACATTTTTTTGACACCAGGATAGTAATGGGCAGTTTCATAGTGCTCAATATGTGTCGATTGGACTTTAAAACCAATTCTTTTAGCTTGTTCTTCAGTTATTCCTGTTCTTCCGCAGTATAAGTCAAACACTTTAAAGATCGCTGTTCCAACAACGCCTGGAAATGGGGCAACTTTATTATGTGCAATATGTAGTCCTGCGATTCGGCCTTGTTTGTTAGCAGCAGGAGCTAAAGGCAAATAGACTTTTTTCTTTAAGATTTGATGATATGAAGCAACACAATCACCTGCTGCATATACATTTTCAATGTTTGTCCGCAAATATTCATCTGTAATAATTGCTCCGTTGGGTAGCATATCTATGCCCGTTTCTTTAAAGATATCAGTCGCGGGTTCTACTCCTATGGTGACTTGTATCATATCAGTTTCTAAAAATTGACCATTTTCGAGAATAACTTTCAATCGCTTATCTGATAGATGTTCAATCGCTTTAACGCGCTTTTGGAGAATTACTTTTATACCATGTTTTTCAAGTTCTTCTTTAACATATTTTTGGCTTTGTGAAGTGAATACTAAACGAGGCCCAATTATGGTTACGTCTTTAACTCCTTGTGCTTCATAAGCTTCAAGCATTTCCAATCCAATATAACCTGCACCGATAATTACAACTGAATTTACCTCATTTTCTCTCAGAAATATTTTTAGTCTCTTTGCATGACCCAATG
>JAEOTU010000281.1 GCA_016839665.1 Candidatus Hodarchaeota archaeon | reverse complement strand
TGAAACGGGAATCTATGTCTCTTATCCAAAGTTCAAAACAGAATTTGAGACTCAAATTAGCTTTAAACAAGGAGTATGGAATGGAACTGGATACGAAAAGAGGTTGAAAGTAATTAACATGCCAGTCTTAAAATCACATTCTGTTTATGGAGTCACAGCATCCATAAAGAACTATATGGGAGTTCAATCGGAAATTGTTGCTGGGGGATTAGCCAACGGACATTCAACTGTCGGAACTGGTGGTATGGGGACTTTATTAGTAGAATGTGGATTACCAACACTAAACATTATCGATGCAATCTGGGTAAATGCCAACCCATCTCCTTCTTGGTCAACTGGGCCAGGTACGAGTTATACTGAGGCTACAAGACTTGATATTTTAATAGCAGGAATAGATCCTGTTGCTCTCGATTACTGGGCTGCAAAAAATGTCCTCATCCCAACCGCAAACTTGATCGGATATGATGATACTAATACTTTAGATCCTGACAACGTTGAGAAGGGTGGGTTAAAGGAAGCATTTGGCGTTTGGTTGTCTTTATCAAAGAATGAAATCATTAGAGGAGGTCTTAATGTCACTACTGATGAAAGTCGTATGAATGTAATGTATGATTACCAGAATGATACACACACCAGTAGTTCTTCTTCAATAAGCACGACAAGTGTTATTACTACTACAAAGACAACTCCAGGTTTTGAGCTATTTTTTGTGCTGTTGAGTTTAATTGTAATTTTTCCTTTGCTTTTGCTAAAACGAGGGAAGAGATCTAATTAAAAGAAAGTTTTATGTTTTTTATATCACCATTAACTCCTGGGACTGTGTAAATTGCCCTGATAGATAAGTTTTTAAATAATGCCAACAACACCAACAACAGATAATATATATTATCGGAAAAATAGAATTAATGATGAAAAACAATAACGTTGCAAAAGGGGAGGGAATAGAAAAGGAAGCACAAAAGCTTCGTGGATTTGGGATTATAATGATATCTATCGCGATAATTAATCCAATTTTCCTTATACTAGGAATAATCTTCTTAGCTAGAGCTAATGATATTTCTAGGAGAATCAAAAGTAAAGCTTACCATGAGGAGCCTAATCATGAAATTAAATTATTCTGTACCAATTGCGGTATGCAACAGGATTCTCATGATATCTATTGTTTTTCTTGTGGCAAAGAATTAGATTAAAGGCAATCTTGATAGTTTCTCATTGCCACATCAATAAGATTTATTTGTACTAAGCTGTGAATTAGTGCTTAGTGTGTATGATTTCAATGGAATTTCGTCAACTTTCTTCTAAAGATCGGGAGGCTTTCGCCAAATTATCACAGTATGCTTTTGAACCTACAAAAAACACCTATGAAAACGTTGTTCCAGACGATTTCGAAGAGACTAAACCTCACCTTAAGGACATGAGTCAAGTTTACGGGTACTTCGATAACGATCTTCTAGTTTCCACATGCGCCTTCTTTACCTCATCTGTGATAATTAGGAGAAAAGAGTTTCCAATGTCTGGTATTTGGGGAGTGGCAACAGCACCCCAATATCGTAATAGAGGCCTTATACGCCGAACATTGGAAACAATATTGAAAGAAATGCGTGAAAAGGACATCCTAATCTCTACTCTGTACCCTTTCAAATTTTCTTATTATGAACGATATGGTTGGAAGCTTGCGAATGTTAATCATAGGTACCATATTGAATTGAAGAAGTTCATTTCTCGGCCAGTTGCAAATAGGACAGTTCGAGAAGTGTTTACCTTAGATCATCTCAAAGAAGTTTATTCTAAAATAGCAGGAAATAAGTATAATTACATGACTATACGAACCGAGGATGATTGGCGACGTAGAATCAACCCTAAGGAACCAGGGTTTTCTTTCGTGTGTTACGATGAAAATGATAAACCTTGTGGCTACTTAGTCTTACGGTTCATGGAGCATCTCCCACCAGAATCAGAGGGAATTGAAAAAAGCGAACAGACAATCTACCTACCAGAGATATTTTGGTACGATCGGGAAACCAAACAAGCTATATTCAATTTCCTTAAAACGCATGTGGATCATCGAAAGTATGTTGTGTTCTCAACAGCTGATTCAAACATGTTAGCTTTTCTTGAAGAAGCACGAGTAAAAGCAAATGAAGTGTTTCCAGGGTCAATGGCACGAATTGTTGATGTTGTATCAGTTATTGAAGCTTTTGATTATTCTGAAGATACCGACTTCGTTTTGAAAATAAAAGATCCAGAATGTGATTGGAACAATAAGTCCTTTAGAGTGAGTATTACAGATGGTAAGGCAAAACTTGAGGAAACAACACAGGCACCAGATGTGAGTATAGATATCGGATCACTTTCTCAAATGATTGTTGGTTTTAGAACAGCTTCTCAATTATATGATTCGTGGGAGATTGACTGTTCAAAGGAATTGATCCCAATCCTTGATCGACTCTTTCCTCCAAAAAAGAATTTCTTCCGAGAATTCTTTTAACCTAATTCAAAAGAGAATTTATTAAGCTATTCCAGTTAACACCTCAATTTCTTTTGCTTTTGGGAATTGGATCTCAAAAATTGAACCACACACCTCCTTGCCGTCACTCAATCTATTTCTTACTAATATTTTACCTCTATATCCATCTAAAATGTTTTTTACAACAGATAAACCAATACCTGAACCATCCTTTCGTAGCTTCCCAGTAAAAAGATGTTTCTCCATTTTCTGAACCTCTTAGTATTTCAATTTTCTAGTTATTAGAATTATAAAAAGAGAATTGATCACAAAAAAAGCAAACTAAAACCCGAAACAGATGCTTCTGTAGACCTACTAATGAGTGTTAAGTTAGAATCAAGAATGTTCAATTCAGTATCCTGATCAGCAAGGTATATGAAATTACCATAATAGAAAATATCATGTGGAACAGCATTTCTATTGTGAGCGATTTCAATTGGTGTAGTTGGGTTTGTTATGTCTAGAAGATAAACCCCTTGCTGAAGGTCAGCAACATAAAGATGCGTGGTATTTCCAGTGACACCGAAAACCTCACCATCTGACTTGTAATATTGACCCAAGAAATTTGGAGATTGAGGAGTTGAAATGTTAAAAATTTTCACCCCACTCTCATGACAGCCTAAAAATAATAAGTCTTCATGAATATAAAGGTCAATTACTTGATGAGTCCCAGCAACAGTTCTGATCCTCACTGGAGATGCAGGATCTGTTATATTAATCACTTTTAGACCATTATTCGGATCCGCTAGATAGGCAACTCCATTCTTGATAACCACGTCTCTAAATTCTCCTCCATCATCATAAACACTTAATTTCGTAATATGATTTGGATCCGTAATATTAAATATCTCGAATCCCTT
This sequence comes from Candidatus Hodarchaeota archaeon, assembly GCA_016839665.1. The sequence goes on along the minus strand of JAEOTU010000281.1, from coordinate 9,270 downwards.
TGGATATTCGGTGACAAATGCGTAAGAACCCTGAATACAGACTGAGTTTGCATCTCCGCCATCAGCATATTCTCCCAAGATTATTGGATCCTTTGGGATGCTTATATTTACCATTATGAACCCATGACTATCACCAGCAATGAACAGGGTATCATTTACAACATAAGCTCCTAAAGCGCCGTCATCCATGAGAACTCCCCCGATTTTCACAGGATTTGTAGGATTGGATATGTCGAATATTATAGTGCCTTCATTTTTTGTCACATACGCATAATTATCTTGAACATGAACCGTGTAAGCAACATAACGACCTGGTACTGCAAGCTGCGAAATGAAGATAATTCCAAAAATCCCAATAAAACCAATTACAATAAGACCCACGAGAATCTTCCTGTGATTAGGCATACTCCCATCACTCAACTAGTAATAGTATAGTAACAGCGTCGAGTGTCTGTAATATCTGGTATTTGTACAATCAAACTTGCATTAAGTAATCGTCGAAGAGCATAACGGACTGTGCGAATTGAATAGCGAGTCTCAGATTTAAGTTCTTCTGAGTTCAGTGATTCGCATACTTGTAAAACTTGGTACACTATTTGAGCAGATGGAGGCATAGTATTTAATAAAAGCATCTTATTTATCATGTTAAATCACACTGAGATTTGATTTATTATGAGATTTCAAGATATGTTCACCGATACCATAAATTTATAAACTCTTTATTCAATATCGAATAGTGAATATCGAATAGTGAATATTGAATAAGTAATATAAACCTTGGGAAGTATGCAAAAATGCATCTATACAAAAGATCTATAATGTGCGGAAAGGGGAATGGTTGTCAGAGATAAAATTAAATAGGGACTATAATACTAATATAAGAAAAGTTGTGATGAATTCAGTGTCCGATCCTGATACCCCAAGTATCTTTGAAGTCCTTCAGGATCAATCCCGGTTTGAAATTTTTCTTCATTTATTAGTTTATAAGAAATTAACTCTTAAGGAACTAGCTAAGTATCTTAATAAGAGTAAAACAACAATATTTCATCATATACGTATACTTGAAAGAATCGTTGAATGGGAAGAAAAAGAAGAAGGCAGAAGACTCAAAACTAAATATTTTTCACTTAATTATAACAAACTGAAGAACGAATTAGATCAACGTGCATTAATGAAGATTGAAGGCTTACTTTCAACTAATGTTATGAATCGTTTGATCACACTTTCTGAAGAACAGCCTCAATTTATTCATTCATCAACGTTTAACAAATCTTATGTCAAAACTTTTTCCATAACCGAAGAAAATCGTCACATCTACGAAGAATTTGAAACTAAAATGTTGGAAATGGCCGAAAAATTGGAAACTGATGTTTCAAGTAGTGATGAGAAATATCCTGTAACTCATATTTACGCTCATGTCTCAGTCCCAATCAAGGAATTATTGGAATGGAACCAGAAATCTCAAGAAGACTAATTCACAATCATTAATTAGGGGTGTTCTGTGAATTTATATTGAAAGAAAAATAGGAAAACAAGAATTTATGCTCCATTAACAGAAATAATATAAAAACTAACAGGATCATTGACCTAGTATGCGACGATTACAGATAGTGGAAATCGAGAACAGCTACTTGAATTTCTTCACGCCAGCAGTGATCATCGCAACAGGATTTTTCCTCTTTGAGTTAATTCTTTGGCCTCTCCGGATCTTACAGTGGTTAACCTATGAGCTAGAGATACCTCTTGATTATGAGCTGTATTCCTTGTTGATACCTAATATATCAGCGTTTTTGATATGTCTAATTGTCTATTTCGTATTTATTCCGCGACTCAATGTGTTAGATGCTGATTATAAACAAGGTAATAGAACAGGTTTTGTAGTTGTTAGCGGTTTGTTTCTTTTCGCGATTTTTTTCAGGATTTTGTTGATGGTTTCATATGGTTATCTCGGGGTAAGGATAAATTTCTACGAATTCGCATTTCCATTTTATCTATTTTCATATCACCAATTATCAAACCCCGTTTTCCTATCATTATTTTTTCTCTACAGACTGATAGCCCTTCCATTGTTTTTAGAGTTGATATATAGACGTACAGTGATACCTCTGATGGAGGATCGGGGATTATCTCCTTTTCATGCGGTAATATTATCGAGTGTGGGTTTTATCTTTGTTTTTCTCCCTGATTTTATCAGAATCCCGAATGTGCTGGGTAATATTTTTTGGATTTGGTCTACATTTTTATTTGGACTTGCTACTGGTACCATCTATATTTTAACTCGGAATGTTCTCTTTTCCATTCTATACAATGCACTTTATCATGCGTATCGGTTGGTTGGCGAGTTTGGATATTTTTTCCAAGATCAATCGCTAATACTAATACTGACAATAATAAACGTCTTAGTTGTGATTGGGGGAGCAATACTCATAAGTTATAGCGTTGTCACAATATTAAATGCGCAATCTGATTCGAATTGGGTAAAAACCATTAAGCAGCGTTCTGTACCTAATATTACACTTGGAACAATAGGATTTTTCATCATTGCGCTTACTCTAATAGGAATACAAGTTATTATAACCACATTGATTAATACACTTGCTTTGAGAGTTTATCCTGATTATTTTATTCTTTATTCGATTTTTTATCTTGTCATTTTTTCTATCCCCTTCTTACTAACAATCACGTCAGAGTACAGTCAATCTAAGCTTAAAACTTAGTTAACTCAGAATAGAGTAGTAGCTACGACGAGTGTCCGTCATATCTGGAACTTGAATAACCAAGTGAGCATTAATTAACCGTTGAAGTGCATAACGAATTGTGCGAATTGAATATTGAGTTTCAGATTTCAGTTCGCTAGTATTCATTATTTTACTCGCCTGCAAAATATGATATACCAATCTGGCAGATGGTGGCATCGTTTCTACTAAGAGTAATTGATTTGTCATGATGAATTCTTTCCTACACTTGATTCAGCTATTGACTCAGCATCGTCCATTTTATTCAATCTTTTCTTAATACGAGGATGTAAATACCAAATCGCAAATGGAGAACTCACTCCAGTGATAGCTATAATGGCGAGGAATGGTAGCAATAGGTCAGTGGTTTCAGGGGATCCATCTTTTATTACTTCGACCCAAACAGTATCCTGATAAGTAGAATTGTCGGTTAATGATCGGAGAACTAATGTCACATTGTAAAATCCCTTTTTACTATTAGTAAAGGTAATATTTGCGATAGAGTTGTTATATATGTGATTCACTTGTGTGTTATTGATAAAGACTTCAACTGTCGTGTTAATTGGAGGTGTAACTGTCCATTCCAGTCCCAAGGGGAGCTCTGAGCGTAAAATCGTCCTATCATTGGGGTGATTGCTTGCCAGCTCTTTGGTTAAAATATCAAGTGAAAGAATAGGAGCTGTGTCAACAAAACCAAATTCTGTGGATAAAACAAAGAAATGATCACCAATGAGATTATTATCCTCATCTGGATCATTATATCCATCCCAGTAATTCCCCCAGAAATCATTGTCCCAAAAAACACTAGTTATTGGATACATAACCGTGTCAAATTGAGTAAAGGTGTCACAGTTTACAAAGGCGTTTCGGTATATATCGACATCAGTCAATCTACCGTGATAAACATTGAAAGACCTCCTTGCACTCGTTCCTTTAATGCCAATCTTCGTGTCATTGATAATATTTCCAATTAATTTTGCTCGCTGATTTGTCCCACCTACTTGTCCATGGAAGGAAATTCCAGTTCCGTTGGAATGAGAAATATTGTTTGATGTAATGTTAAAGGCTATAATCCAATTATCTTCCAATCTTACACCAAAATCCTGAAAATAAGATATTCGATTGTTTGATAGTGTTATGTTTGTCCCAGGGAAGAAAGTATCACTCATGATTTTTCCACATCGAATTCCAGTCCGTACGTTGGTAATTGTATTATTCTCTGCAACTAAATACCATCCATAGAATTCGATTCCAGTATATCCTACATTAGTGATATTATTATTAGTACAAACTACATTAGCAAAAGTTATTGCTCCTGTTGGGAAACCAGGGAGATTAGGTGTATTAGGTGGCATTTCTGAACCATCTATTAAGATTCCATTACCAGTTCCATTGAAGAAGTTATTGTCTTCGATCCAAGCCAAACCATATGTAATAAATTCCCCAGGTGCATTGTGGATCTTTATTCCAAGCCCAAAATTTCTAATTATATTCTCTCGAACAAATAACCACACGCATGATTCGAGCTCGATTGGTAACTTATTATCATAGAACTGACAGTGCTGGATTTCAAGAACTTCACCATAGCGAAGCTTGATACTAGAACCCAGATGAGACTGGAATGTAGAATTCGCTACTGTTATTGTATTTGAAGCCTCTCCAATGATTCCCTCATTTGTGTTATTTTCGAAATTACAATAGGAAATCGTTACAGGAGCACAATCGGTAAAGTACAATCCAGGGGAGGAATTGATAAATTGAGAATTATTAATCATTACTGATGAATCAGAAATTCTAAGTCCTTTCGTCCTTCGATCCCCTAAATTCAAGAAAACGGAATTAGAGATATTGATCGAACTGTATAAATAAAAATCAATGAAACATGATTCAAATACTGAATTAAAGATGTTTATTTCACAAATCCCGCCAGTTTTAAAAAGACATGACCCGTTTGAATTTGGATCTTTAAAAAAACGAGAATTAGAAATCTCAATAAGAGAGTCAGGTCCAATTTCCAGATAAATATTTGTATTATTCGCGAGGAATGAAACGTTACAGGAATCGATGATGACATGAGATTTGTAAGGTAGGATGGTGGTGTCATTTATCTCAATATTAGTATTATTCCATATTATCGTCTGATAATAGTCTGGTAATTGCTCTAACGAAAGTTTCTGTGGATATAGCTCCTTGGTTTTAAGATGGGAGTTATCTAATTTCAAAGAAACCTTCAAATTACTGGGTCGAAATTTATAACTAGGCGTGTGTCTAATCTTCGGCTGGGAAACAATATTATTTTCTATCATGTCTTCCTGAATTGACCCATTCAGACTAGTTTTTAGGTCTGTAGTTTTACTACTCATTCCATTGATAATAACTAAATTCAGCACTATTAGACTGATAACACAGATGTTTGTTAAATGTCGATACTTTTTCATATCTATCCTTCCTGTTTTATAGAGCTATTTCCTTCTTGGACAGCAATTAAGGATTCATTTTCTAATAGCTCGGAGTGTTTATTTCTATTCAATCTTTTCATAATACGTGAGCGTATATACCAAATGGCAATAGGCGAACTTACACCAGTGATAGCTATAATTGTGAGGAATGGTAACAATTGGTCATTGGTTTCAGCTGATTCTTCCTCTTGAACTTCGATCCAAACAGTATCTATGTAAGTAGAATTATCGATTAGTGATCGGAGAGCTAAAGTTACATTGTAAAGTCCTTTTGTATCATTAGTAAAGGTCATATTACAAAATGTAATGAAGTTGTTGTACGAATGATTTACTTGTGTACCGTTGATAAAGACTTCAATAGTGGTATCATTCGAAGGGATAATTATCCAAGACATTTCTGTAGGTAATTCAGAATCTAGGATTGTAGCATCTTCTGGGTGTGTGCTCCCTAGTCCTACCCTTAACATTTCAAGTGAAAGAAGAGGAAATTCGTCAATTAACCCCAGATCTGAAGATATTAGGAAGGAATTATCCCCAATAAGATTATGATCCTCGTCTGTTCCATTATATCCGTCCCAATAATTCCCCACAAAATCACTGTTCCACATAACGCCCTCGATTGGATATAATAATTGATCAAATTCAATGAAACTTTCACAATTTAGAAAAGCATTCCTGAATATATCAACTGCTATCATTCCTCCAGAATAGAGGTCCATCAAATCTGAAAGTTTTACAGCAGTTCTAGCTTCGATAGCAATTCCTGTATTATTAATAATATTCCCAACAATGCTTGCTCTGTGATTCGATCCACCCACTGTTCCTCTGAAGTAAATTCCTGTTCCGTTAGATTGAGTAATATTGTTGAAAGTTATGTGAAAAGTCACATTCCATTCATCTTCCAATCTTACACCATACTCTTCAAAATCTGATATTCTATTGTGTGTTAGTGTGATATTTTCTCCAGGAAAAAAATGTATACCAGCAATTTTTCCACATTGAACTCCAATACGCATATTTGTTATTGTATTGTCTTCTGCCATCAAAGTCCAGCCATAAAACTCAATACCAGTATCTACATTTGTGATATTATTCCCAATGCAAAATACATTAGCATAAGTTATTTCTCCGAATGAGTAACTACGCCTTGGCGTGGGAGGTAACATATTAGAGCCATTTATGAAAATTCCATTGGACGTCCCATTGATGAGGTCATTTTCGACTATATACGCAGGACCGAATCTCCCAAATTCTCCTGGTGCAGTACCAACTTTTATCCCAAGTCCAAAATTTCTGAATTTATTCTCTTGAACAAGTAAATCCCAGCAAGATTGAAACTCTATAGCAAGACTAGTGTCATAGAACTGACAAAACCAGATTTCTATCCGATTACTATACCTAAGCATTATGCTAGAACCTTCATGAGAACGAAAGGTATTATTTGTTAAAGTAATTGACCCTGAAAACATTCCAGTGATTCCACTGTCAGTATTATTATCGAAAAAAGAAGAAGTAATTGTTACGGAAAAGCAATCCTCAAAATATAGCCCAGAAGAACAATTGATGAAATCAGAATTATCAATATTAAGTGATGATTCCTCAATCACAAATCCTTGAGCTTCTGGAGAATCACCCAAATTTAAAAATACAGAATTGAAAATATTGATTGTACCTCCCATTGAAAGATGAATATAGCATGAATCAAAAATGGAATTGGAGATTGTTAACAGAAAAAGACCGAAAGTTTGAAAATAACACGATCCGTTAGAATTTGAGTTTTTGAAGAAATGAGAATTATAAATCTCAATAACAGATAAAGGCCCTATTTCTAGATAGACATCTGTATCGTTTACGAGGAACGAAACATTACAGGAATCAATTATAATATGGGATTTGAAAGGGATGATAGTTGTACTATTTATCTCGATATTCGTATGATTCCAGATCAACGTCTGATAGAAATCATCTTGTGAAAGTTGTTGAGAAGATTCAATTGAATGGTGTCTGTTGACTGGGAGTGATGAGTCATTAAATGAGACTTCACTATTATTTCTTGTATCTGTTTGAAAATTAAGATAAGGCATATTAATGCGAGGTTTAATTATGTCATATTGATTTACATCATTCAAACTTATATCGTGAACAATGTACACAAATGTTGGAACAACAAAAATTATAAGAAACAATAATGAACAGGATAATGTTTTAATGTGCTCATTTGACAATTTTATTCATCTCACCTAAATTATCAACGAAAAACCCAAATGAATAGCATTAAATCAATATTGAACTATAGCTTTATATACTTATGCTTTAACGCATTTGCTTATAAAGAATAGTTAATTAAGTATAATTAATAGCAATAAAAAATGACAGTGGATTCTCGATTAGGACGTCGTGATGAAGATATTAACTGATAAAGATACAAAAGATATTTTTAATGTCCTCAAAGATGAGACACGGTTAGCAATTTATATTTGTTTGAGTATTTATCCAAGTTTAACAGTAAGAGAACTTAGTTTGTATCTTAACCGAGGGAAAACGACAATTAATCATCATCTAGGAAAGTTGATTGAGAAGGGCGTAGTAAAGTGGGATGAGAAAGAGGAAGACAAAAGAAAATTGAAAACACGGTACTTTTCTCTGAATGATGAGGTTCTCAAAAGAATTTATGCATTTCCACCCTTGGGTCTGAAAGAAACAAAACAAAAGGATCCAGCTACTATCATGGAGAGGTGGGTGAAAACACAATCCTCAGTTACGGCTAATCTTTTGGAATGGACAATTAAATACTTCAAAGAAAATTTGCACTTATTACTTGACAAAACTAACTCAGACTTTTTTATCAAAAGAGTGGATCTTACACCAGAAAAACTACAAGTCTATCAAGAACAAGAAAAAGCCACAATGGAAGAAATAGAGAAATTAAAAGAGGGTTCTCCTATCACACATATTGGTACCCATATCTTAATCCCCATCAAGGATATTCTCGAGTGGAAAAAGTCATTAAAAGAGTAGTCAATCATTATCGGAAATTTATGTTAAATAAAAAATGTGTGGGTTGAGGCGACTTTATTCTTTTTGTCGGAGTTGGATGATTTTTCAGATTTAACAAAAGAATTGAAAGTTGTTTATCATAGTTTTATATCACACTGAATTCCGGAAGTCATTCAGGTTAAACTAATTCTTTTACATATTTTATGTACTCTTCAATAGGTGTCTCCCAAGACTTGATATGCCTATTGTACGCTTTAAACAGATGGTGACGATCAGAGATTGCATATGGGACTACTTGCAGGAATGAAGAAGAGAAAAATGGCTTTAGAAGTTCAATATTCTTAGTAAAACCTATAAAATCTTTTGAAGAAGCCCGAAACGTAATACAATACTTGTTCTTTGTTTCCATAAAGATATCAAGTTGGTATGGTATTTCATAGAAAAAAGAAAGAATCCAATCACTTGGTTCATTTAACTCGAAGAAGAAATAAGTTAAATTCTCGTTATAATATGATTCTGGTGTAAATGCCGAAATATATCCTTTTATTATGTTCTCTTTTTCTAATCTTCTGATCCTTCTCCTGACTTGACGTGTAGATAAATTTGATATCTCTCCCAACTGTTTTGGAGAAAAATAGTCCTTCTGTTTCATACAACGCAATAAGATAATATCCTTGGAATCAAATTCAGCCACATTAGTTTCTTCATCCCAGTCAAACTTTTCCTTCGTTATCTCCTTTTTTTTCATTCCTTGCCTTATTTTCTTCCCCCAGTCATCCCAATCCCATATCCATCCGTGTTTAGGATCAAAATAAGATAATTCTGGTTTAGTAACAATATAATTGGTAATATTAAAAAGAAAATACTCAGAAATAATTCTTTTAGATTTTATTATTTTCATTATTTTCTCAGTATTCTTTGGGGAGGTTAATGAATAAATTGCATTGAATAGAATACCTGTGAATTTTCCAAATGTTGAATTGATCCAATAGAAATAAGGGATAGCCTGAACTACTTCTTCTAGTAGTTTTTTATTCATTCCAACCTCTTGTACTAATACAATATGTTCTCCTAAACCT
>JAEOTU010000280.1 GCA_016839665.1 Candidatus Hodarchaeota archaeon | reverse complement strand
GCCTTATGTGACGAATCACTGCTAGGCCAAGAATTATCCAATGAAAAAGCACGAATGAGGATATCACCTGATTTTTACCGCGGGAAGAAAATTTCTACCGACGATGCCCTTCGGTTAATGAGAAACTATGCAAATGTTAATGCTGTAGGCTCAGTACTCGAACTTGGTATCCAACAGAAAGTCATTAATAAAGATGCCATTATCTGGTTTAAAAGTAAAGAAGGAAAACAGATTCCTCACTTATTAATATTCGCTCTCCCACCCATTTGACGATTGAGGGTCTAAATTGGCATCGAAATGTATCGCCTGTGGTTTAAATGAGATTTTTTTTAGTCGTTTATGTCAACAGTGCTATTTGAAAAGCCATCCTATCTTGAAAAAAGAAAAAGATTTGCACGTTGTCGTTTGTACTATTTGTGAACTCATTTCTTTAAAAGGACATTGGACAAATTTCTATTTGGCTGATATCGGGACAATTCCTGCAAATATCCAGCTAGATACGCTCATATCACAGGAATGGGACTTTTTTTATAAAGTGAAACAAGTACAAACACATGATATCAAACTTGAAGAAGATGTAAATGGCTATCCATCTGATGTTACCGGTATAGTAGATATTACTGCTAGCCCTGATCCATTTGTTCCTTTAATGACGATTTCACAGGAGTTTACTGCTCACATTGATTGGGGAGAATGTTCAGAATGTCGAACTCGTTTTTCAGGATCATATACCTCAAAACTTCAAATTAGGTCTCCAAAGGAGGTTGAGGAAAGTCATCTAGAAGCATGGAGTTCTGAAATTGAAACCATGAGCCAATCTTACCCGTTATCTGACGGGAAAAACCCTCTTATTAAGATAAATTTCTTGAAAACAGGATTAGACGCATTATTCCAGACAAAACCTTCTGCTTACGCTGTAGGACGAACTTTTGCCAGTAAATATGCTGGTATCATTACTGTAACCACAGAGTTTGCAGGATTTGATAAATCAAAATCCAAGGAATACCCCCGAAAACCTGTAGTTCTTATTACATTGCCCGAATTCGATCCTGGAGAAATTGTGATTTTAAATGATAGGCCAGTTCAAATTTTAGGATATAACGCTAAAGTAGAATATTGGAATTTTAATAAGAATAGAAAAGAAAAAGTTCCGATAAAATCGTTTGTGAAATCTAAGCCACAACTCTTAGAAGAAGAATTTCGTCAGTTTCAATTAGTCAATTTTGAACAGGGAGGAAAAGAAGCTCAAATCATGGACACAAACAATTTTGAGACTTATTTCATAAATGCTAATGATATTGCTGGTTTTTCTGAAGGAATGGTTTTTGAAGGAATATTGTTTAACGGAACGTTTCTCTTAAGCCAAAAGAATAAGTAATCATACAAGAATTGGGTGGAAAAACATACGTGACTAATCTTATGGATTCAAAGAATCTAAAAGTAATTATCACATCAGCAGCTAGAATTATTTCTCATTATGAAGAAAAACAAATATCCTTAAGGAATGCCATGAAGATCCTCCCCGAAATTATTGGGGAAGTACCTTCAAAAGTCTATTCTCAGATCCACGCTGTTGTATTTGAAACAATAAGACATCAAAATGTTCTCAATCGGATAATCCATCTCAATTTTCAGAGATTTCTCGCTGATAAAATTCAACCAACTCTCAGAAATCTCTTACGTGTTGTGACGTACCTTTTAGTAATATCTAAAAACGTAGAAAATGAACTTCGTTTTTCAGTAGCTAGTCAGCTAACGCTGAATTCCACTAGTGATCCTAAATTGACTTCATTGCTAGAAAACTATTTTGAAGCTTTGAAGAATTGGAATTTAACCTCTTTCCTTGAAACAATAGATGATCCTGAAGAAAAATTAGCAGTCAAGTATTCTCACCCCACCTGGTTGGTTCGTGACTGGCTTAAATTCTTCGGAGACGAAGCTGAAAATATTTTAGAATCTGCTAATCAAATTCAACCAGTTTATTTACGCCTTAATTTATTGAATCACGATAAAAAAAACATTATCACAATATTAAAAGAAGAAGAAGTGAAAGTGGAAGACGATTCTGACCTTTTTGACATTGTCAAGGTAATTTCTTGGAAAATTCCTATTCCACGGCTACCCTCTTTCAACGAAGGATTCTATTACATCCAAGATAAAGGATCAGCGCTAATCTCTCACGTATTGGATCCTCAGGAAGGAGAAATTGTACTAGATGCTTGTGCAGCTCCAGGTGGAAAAACAACCCATATTGCTCTACTACAAAAGGACTTAGGAACGATAATTGCACTTGATAATCATTTTCGAAGAATAACTGAACTGAAAAAGAAAGTAAAACTCTTCAGGTTGAAAAGTATTTCTCCAATCCTCTATGATCTGAGATTAAAAACTAATTTTAACATCAAATTTGACAAAATTCTCATAGATGCTCCCTGTTCTGGATCAGGAACCTTTGCCTCCCGACCAGACTCCAAATGGCGCGTTGATCGTCATCAAGTCAAATGGTTAAGTAAATTGCAATATTCTCTTTTATCGAACGCTGCATCCGTGCTTAAAGCTAGTTCAAATGCTTCCTTAGTATATGCAACCTGTTCCCTTCACCCACTTGAAAACGAATCTGTTGTCAAACAGTTCCTTGTAGATCATCCAAACTTTGAGCTTCAACCCCAAAAGATCTTTTTGGGAACTGCCATCCCAGAATTTCCGCTAGCACAGCGTCTTTTTCCTCATTTGAATCATACTCAGGGATTCACAATATTTAAACTTGGGTTAAAGTCAATCTAACCGAAAAATTTGAGGAGATTGACCTGTCCCGACGCAACTTCATCAACATCAATATCCAGAGCTCCAAAGAGCTGATCGAAAATGGAATCAACCATTGATTTGTAAGCTTTCACGTCGATCTTGGATGGATCAGTCAT
>JAEOTU010000279.1 GCA_016839665.1 Candidatus Hodarchaeota archaeon | reverse complement strand
GCCAGAAAAATAGCCTGTGGTTTTATTGGAAGAGAAAGCAGTGAATAAATTGAACTCTTTTTCAATTCTCGAGAAAATACAGAAGTTAAGCCCAGCATCACCATAAAAGTGATAATAAACCACAAACACGCAGCAGAAATAGCTTGCTTTGCTTCTAATGATACATCTATAAGAGTAAGGAGAGTGGAAAAGATCAGGACAGAAGCAAAGGAGAAAAGACCCATTGAGAACAAGGTTTCTTTTTTCCTGAATTCTAGCTGGATATCCTTCTTAGCCAGACGAAATATATCAACTATTATTGACATCCTCATCATCCCCGCAATTTAATTTTGATTCTCGAGAAAATAGTCGTATTCCGAAGGTTCCAGAAACTTGATTATCTTACCTTTCTCAAGAAAAAACACTTTATCACATACTCGTGAAATTGAGTTGAAATCATGCGAACATATGATAACCGTTGTATTAGATTCTCGCTCTGTAATAATATTTTGTATAAACTCTTTGTTTTCCACATCCAATCCAGAGAAGGGTTCATCAAACAACACTAATCTAGGAAGGTTTGGTAATGTGACTCTTAATAGTTCTAGTTTCTTTGCCATGCCTGTTGAGAGTTCATAGATAGGTCTGTCTATGAAAAATTTTAATTTGTACTTTTTAACTGCCTCATTAATAACTTTTATCTGGTTCTTTGTTCTGCTGTTTATTTTGAGATAAAACTCAAGGTTCTCACGGCCAGTTAGATCCTCATAGAAAAAAGAATGGCTTAATAGAGTGCCAATATCTCGTTTGAGAATGTGTTGTTTTTCTTTGACCCCCTCTCCAAATAATTCAACATTACCCTCTGTGGGCTTAATTAAAAGAGAAATAATCTTTAAAAGCGTGCTTTTCCCAGCCCCATTGTTTCCTAATAAACCAATCGTTTCTCCTTCGTTAATGGTCAAGCTAACATTTTTCAAGGCATTAACAAAACCGTAAACTTTGGATACGTTCGATAATTTCACGACAGGGGAACTATCGTGATTTCTGATAGCCATATCAATGCAACTCTGCATTACTCATCTTTTAGGTTATTCACTTCTAATTCTAACTTTCCTAATCTAAAATTTGTATAAACAAGGTATACAAAAACTAAAATCCAAACAGCTATGGAAATAAAGAACATCAAACTTAATTCAGATCCAAGCAATTCATCAATTATATCTGCCATGGTAATAACCACCTCTTAATCTATTAGGATTGCTTCAAGCATCTTCCATTTTGACTTTCCTAATTTTTTTCAACTCAAAATCGATTGTATTTACTCTATATGCCATATAGATTAGCATGAGTGTTAGGGCACCAATAAAGAGAAAATTTAACATCAAGTAAAAACCAACACCTGATCCAAGTTCTGTTTGTTGAGGGGGAGGGTGTAATGCGCCAACAACATAGTTAGATAAAGGGACGGATGGAGAAGTTGCGATTCCAAATATCGCTGAAAGAGTCGCCCTCTGCTCATAGTTTTTCTCATCTAACATTTCTCTGAAGATTAATAATCCAACATAAGCTAGCCACATCATCAAGGTCACTGTTTGTCTAGGTTCCCATTGCCAAAAATAACCCCACTCTGCTTTTGACCATATCATTCCAACTATAATTGTTATTGCTCCAACAATAACTCCAGTTTGGGAACTAGAAACCAGAACAAAGTCGAGTCTTATGTCTTTTCTCCACAAGTAAAGGATTCCACTTAATAACACGATTCCAAAACAAAGATATGTTGAGAAAGCAAACGGAACCATATAAAATATTGGGTGTCCACTTACGTTGAAACCTTGGAAAGATTTGACTCCTATGTATACTAGATAATAATTAAGAATGGTAAAACAAATTAATAGTACCAAAATGATCCAGGTCTTATTTTTTTGGAATTTTTCTCGTAACAGTTTCAAATCTCCTATATTTTATCAAAGTAGATACCATAAGACAAGGTATTCAGAACAATCATTATATTCCGTCCTCCTGCTGATATTTCGATGGGCATTTTGTGCTAATCGTTGTTGCCTTAAGTTTCCAGATGTTTTTTGTAGAGAGGAGCTTTCCTTCAATAAGTACAGTTTTTTCCTTTGCAAAACCAGTCGGTTTTACAACATTGGTTGAATTGATGTAAATAATCAATGAGGCGTTATCTATATCATCAGGATCAGTAATAAAAAATCCAGTGTCGTTAACTTGTTCGACGGTACCTATCAACTGGATGTTACGATTCAAATAAGTATCAGATCGTGGATGATCCATTAACTCTTTAACGGTGAAAACTGGAACGGAAGAACTGGCTAATAAAAACAAAAACGAGACACCACATACTGAGATGATGATGGCAGAGAGGATAAAGTTTTTGGATTTAACCATTTAAATTATCACCAATATCTGCATCTTTCTCCGTCGTGTCATTTTTGTTATTTTCCCTTTGTCCACGAGAAAGAGCCTCCTTCAAGAGGATAAATCTACCAATTGTTAAGGGAATGATCGCAAAATGAAGAATAAGACATCCTATCCAGAGAATGTTAATATACGGTATGATTTTTATTTGAAGACGAGCAGCTTCAAACCCTCCGAAAGAGTTTTCGTAAACAAAAGCAGTGACAATGTAAATATCGGAAAACAAATCACTTATTATCGTCACTTCGTGGCCCTGACGAAATGACCTATCAAAATAAAGTCTGCTGATTCCAAATCCAATGACCCGTGTTTCTGAGGACAATAAAAACTGCGTATTATATTCGATACTATGTAAACCTGATTCGGGGAATTTTTTTTCCAATTTTGTGATAGAAATTGTCAAAGATGTATTAGGAATTTTCGTGTCGCCCAAAGTAACTTCGATCTCTTTTGTAATTGTCATGTTTGCACTCATTAAAGCACCAATAAGAATTACTAAGAAAGATAGATGTAACATAATCTGAGAAGTCTTGCGGATGAGGTTTTTATTTTCCTTCATTGCAACGTTTATAAATTCCGCAATCAATCCGATAATTCCTAGAAATATGAGAGGAAGAACTAAGTTTGCTTTGTCGCTAGTCGTCCAGAAGTTACTGAAGATGGATGAAATTGGATTTTCTGGACCCAGAATTGATGTAAGAGATCCATTGCGGTAAAAAATACCACTTCCAGCGAATAGAATTCCTGCGATAACTCCACCACCAAGCATTCCAAATTTTTGTTTAACATTTAGTCGGGGATAAAATGTACAGAAAAACTGTGCGAGGAGCATTACACCTCCGAAAATTGTAAGGGAATTATTATAGAATCCTTGTTCCGTAGGAAAATTAGGAGGGATTAATATATCAAAAACAGGTATAATGATACCCTGACCAAAACCTTTGGGATTTAACGTGATTATGTATCCTATCACATCATATATTACTGGAAAAATTAATCCAAAAATCATCCAGTAAGTACCCACAAGAAAAGCAATGAAAGATATTTTCAATGCGGTTCTTTGGGATCTCGACTCTTGAAGATCTTTTCTATTTAGCGAGAGGGGAATCTTGAAAATTTCTTTATTCCTTATTCCGTGAAAAAGAGGTAGAAGAAAAGTCGTTAAAATGGCAATAAAAAGAAGCAATATCCTTTCTTCAGGGGCAAATCTTAGAATAATACTCATGAGAAAACTGTTTTCAGGAATAAATTGGGTTAGAAATTGCTCTAGGGCGCCTCCAGGTACAAATGCGTGAACACTTGAAATTACACCACTCCGAGTTATGTATGTAACTAGTAAAGCACCAATGTAGCTCATACTCACAAGGTAGTTGCCCAGGTATTCTCTTTTGCGAAAGAAAGGTTTTCCATGAAAATAAAGGGTAATGAAAAGCCAAGGTATCAAAGAACCTGTCTCAACGGGATCCCATGCCCAAAAACCACCCCAACCAAGAGTTATGTAAGCCCAATAACCACCAACGATGATACCTGAGCTAAGAGCGAGCCAAGCTAAGGAAACGGCAAATTCAAAGAGTTGATCTAGCTTTTCTTTGCCTTCAAAGTCGGGTACCTTGCCATCTTCAAGAATAGAAATTCTACTAATAGCAATGACCATGGGAATAAAACAAAATGCGTAACTAATGAAAATGATGGGGGGATGGATAACATTCCAAATATTCATTAATAACGGGTTTAGTCCAAGACCATCTGAAGGGGGGCTCGCGTTAATTCTAAAGGGTTCACTTAGCAGTGTTAAAAATACAAGAAGAGCAATCTGAAGTCCTGCGAGAACAAACGATCGCCAAAAGATGGGTTCATGCGCATAAGCCCGAAAGAGTAACCTGAAGATAAGATAGAGTATTGCAATTAGAAATGCCCAAAAGAAATAACTTCCAGCTTGACTACTCCAGATGACAGATAACCTCAACAAAAAATCCATGTTATTGCTCGCATACTCGCTCACGTGAAAAAAATTGTAATCTAGGGTCAGAATTGAGTAACCAAAATATAGAAAAGAGATGATTATAGCAATCATTCCGGTAGAAAGACTCATCTCTGAATAAATTTCCCATTTTTCAATATACTTACCCGCTAACAACAGAAAAGCATCGAGTAGAAAAGCGATTAATGCGACAAACAGTATTAATGTACCTAAATCTGTTCCAAAACCAATGTATATCATTTTTACTTCTCCATTGATGTTAGATCCTTTTTGTACCCCGTTTAGACAGTTTCCTTCCCCGATTTTTGTACCTTATCTGTTTTCTAACTTTCAATGTCTTACGGGCACTTTTTTTCTTATATTCAACAAAAGTGTACAGTCCTGCAGGTACAACAACTCCTATAACAACCAGTACTCCAACAATTGATGACAGAGATGGTGGTGCTTCTGGTTCCCCTAGAATGTAAAAGAAGTCAACATGACTAAAACTAGTAAGTAGGTTGTCATCTATTGATTCGAAATAATAAGAATAGGATCCGGGTTCAGGGAGACCATCAGGAAAGGATATTTTCCAGAGATGTGTATCAATTCTTTCTAGCAATTGTGATTGTGCTGGCTGTCCTGAAAGATGATAGTGGAAACGAACATATTTAACATCTCCTTGGGAAGGGACATCATGAGCTGTTACGATAATTGAAAATTCTTCTTGAACTGGTATCTCTGTTCCAGGTATAAATCCAAGTATCTGGACCTCAGGAGGCCATCTGTCAAATAACCAGAGGAAAAGGTATTCACCCCGCACTGCTTGAATATTTAAGGTATTGTTGATAATAACGTTAAAATCAACTGACGTACCATTAATATTTGGGGGGTCTAAGATAGCTTTGTACATATTCCCAACAGTATGAGGAACCATTTCTTTCAATTCATAATTACCATTATTTATTGAATAATTAAGAATAACATTTGATATGCCATTAGAATCAAATGCCGCAATTAAGATAGTTACCCTATCATGAGGACGGGGGACAGAAGGCGACCAAACGACGTTAAGAGCACCAGGTTTGCTATACATCCAGATACTCGAAAGAGTATAGATAGCTAGCGATTGTGTAACTGTAAATTTGTTCCTCCAAGTAGGATCGTCACCTTGAGTTCCATCCGCGTTTGATACTTGATAATATCCTCCATTAACTTGATCATAGAGCTTAGTATTGAGAATTTCGACTGTATCCAGAATAAAATTGTAAAATACATTGTTATCTGTAAGTTTAAATGCTTCATCAAGAGCTTGAATGCCGTAAAATTGCCTTTCAGTATACTTTCTCGTATCATCTAAATCGGAATATTGGTAGGAAGCAGATGCAATAAATCCCCCATAGTTATCATCCCAGAAATAGAGCAATAAAGAATGAAAAGTTGAAAAGAAATCAATATAATAATTCGAATCCTCTGTGACATTATAGAGATGGGCTAGAAATTCCAGAACAAGGGAATTGATGAATATGTCAGTCGAGTCCAGTTGAACTATTGCATGTGAACCATCTACTCCTGTATAGAATAGATTAGTTATGTTATTTCGACACGTTGTGTTAATGATATCATAAATTTGACAAGCTTTTGTTAAGTATGTATCATCTGATTCTACTCGATAAAGATCAAGCAACGCGTCTCCCATTAAAGCGTTATGATCAACTCGGAGGGATTGCGGTTCATATGGATCCTGGGAATTCGGATTCTCGAGTAAAGGACTTCCAGTGTGAGAGGTTACATAAATATAATACCCATTCGTGTCGTCCCACGCCGATGTATCAATGAAACTAAGAGTGTCAATTGCCACATCCCGATAAGTAGAACTACCTGTTGCCTCGTAAAGAGCTAAAAAGGCTTGAATAGCTTTCGCTTGAATTCCTGGTTTTTTATATCGATCTGATTGACTAGTATAAAATCCACCAAAATTTGGATCCCATAAGTTTGTTAACAAGCCATTACTTGCTTTTTCAGCAATGTTTAGGGCAAAATCTCTTTCTGTCTGATTAATTACAGCATCAGCAAGTTTTAATAGGGCTAAAATCGCTTGAGCATTATCATATGTTCGTTTCTCAACATTGATGCTATCATTTTGCCATTGTTCATTTGTAGACAAATAAAAACCATCAGAATCATTATCATAGAGACTCTCAATAAGGAGATTCGCAATTTCAATGGAGTAAAATAGAAAATTGGGAAAGTAAGCCTCATTTTCGGTATCTTGAGCTAATTCCTCTAATTTATGATCGATAGAAGCCTCCTGAATAGGATTAGCATCAAGATTCTGCTTAGTCTGCTCTTTATTGATCAAAACACATGTCATTGGGGAAATGGATTGGAAGCTTGGCAGAGCTGTAACAAGTAACAATGTGGATAGAAATGAATATAATATCCATTTTTTCACTTTGGGACGAATGATCAAGTTTCTAATCATAAATTATTCCATCTCGTTAATTTTTTTTGTGAATTATCTGGTGAAGGGGTGCAAAATTCTTGAGTTTATTTATTTAATGCAATTCTTTTGGGTAGAGGGGGAGAAATCAATAAGCATTTTTTCAGTGAAACTGACCAAGATGCTTAATTATAGTTTGATCAATCAAAACATAATATGATCCAACCTGACCTCAACTCCCGACCTTGTGGAAAAAAAGGCAATAGAACAGCAGTTATTTGCTGTTCTTGCTTAAAGTATTGGATTGCTTACTTAGCGTCTTTTCCTGAGGAAAACAGCAACACCTAAAAGACCCATTACAGCTAGAATCCCAATTGCGGAAGTTGTAGCTGCAGTTGTGGTTGTGGTTGTGGTTGTGGTTGTGGTTGTAGTTGTTGGCTCTTCAGTAGTTGTTGGCGCTTCGGTAGTTGTTGGAGGTGGAGGGATAGCATCTGTTGCGTCATCAAGAGCATCATCTAGCTTGGATGCTGCTAGGGCTAGCTGTTCCAGTTGCATTGCTACACCTAATTCGGGGTTGTGGAACGTAGCTTTGTTTCCTGCGGCTAAGGCTTTCGCTTCCTGAATCAAAGCGTATGCATTGCCGAGTTTGTACATATCAACACCAGCTGTGGCATTCGCTTCTGCATACTTGGCTTCAGCGGCTGCTAATTTGGTATTGTATGTTGCCATCGCAGTAGTTGTATTACCGAAATTTAGGAGATATGCTTGCATGGTGGCCCAGACAGTAGCATTGTTATTTCCATGGCATAGAGCGCAATCATCAGCATCATCAGGGGCTACCCAAGTGTGCGAAAGCTCTGTAAAGCCTGCTGGAACAAAAGTCGGTCCAGATCGGCCAAACGTCGTGTGTGCTGGTTCCCACGAATAACCATGACAATCGGTACATTCCAATTTTGTATGGTTACTTGGGTCGAGGAAGTATTTACCCGTAGTATTAAGGCTGACATCGTGGCATTGTCCACAAAGATCGTTGGTAGTAGCAAATCGTAGTTGACTACCACCGTTTCCAAACGACTGATTGGTATAAGGATTCGTCCATGGACTAAAATCATTATCACTACCAGCGGCGTTAATAGAACCATCGTGTGGATCGTGGCAGGTGACACATGTGATAGTGTAATAATCACTGGCATTCATATCTGCGACATTCATGTAAGTACTCTGTCCAACATAGTGGTAATGCGTCGTACCAGTCAGTGAATTTATTCCACCACTAGCAAGTAAATCGTCGAGAGAATTATAGTGTTCACTTGCTACATAAGCAGACCATTGTCCACCACCAGGTGTGTGACAAGGTGGGAAGTGACCACCACCACAGGATGTATAACTGAGACTTTTTACTCCTGGTGCAGAGTGACATGCTGCACAAGTAACACCCATATCCCAGATATTGTTGGTGTAATTTTCATATTTTGTGTCGGTGCTTCGCCATATGACAGCCCCAGTAGTCTCGTTTATTAAAGTGACGTTATACCATCTTGTAGTCATACAACATTGTTGCCCTGAAGCATTGAAAAGCTGGTTATATGTCCAAATCTCAAGATTTGACGTATTTGTTAGGTCTGATTTGTTGGCTGGGTCGTTTGGAGTTCGCCAATAATGTGTTGAATTGTAGGACACTTTACTACCATTGAGAGCAGGATCACTTGGATCATACGGTTGGACAAATTTAGCATGCCAAGTTTCGTTCCAACTAGCAATTTTATCGTCATGACAAAGGGCGCCTGCACAGTCTTCAGGGTGCCAAGGATCTTCAATACCATCATGGTTAGGATCAGCTTCAACTGCTTCAAATTTATATTTAGGATCTAAGATTGTTGCACCTAGACCTGCAGCAGCAGCTGTCCCGAGGAAGACTAAGGCAAACCAATAGAGCAATACAACTCTACGGCCGCTCCATTTGCTCTGACGAACTAATGTTTCTTCTTGTTCATTCATTAATAAACACCGGAAATTTCCTTTGTTTTGGCATTATTTTGCAGTAACGATTCATTAACTGCTATATCATCGGTCAGTAAACCGATGAACACGATATTACGAACTACGTAATACGAGAGGTTTAAAGCCGTCTCCAAAGATAAGAACATTTTCTAAGGTTTCAATAATCAAGTGTGTTGAAAGTAACCTACTTACATGATTATAAAACGCGGGTTTTTTGGTGACCTAAAAAAGACAAGATTGAAGAATTTTGGTTCTCTAGTGATTCCTATTGCCACGCTTACGTTTGATGAGACTAGTGATGAGAATCAAACTTGACAGAGCAAGAATAACTATTTCCACCTCGAAGTCTGGCCCACCAAAGTCGACGCTTGATCTATCTCCTACATTTAAGCCTTACGTTTTTTCTTGCGGAAAAGAACGATAACAATGCTTAAAATACTGAATCCAAGCAAAATAACAGCCCATTCAAATCCTGAAGTGACAGGGGTAGTAGTAGTTGATGTGGTTGTAGTGGTTGGTATAGTTGTTGTTGGCAGTGGTGGCATTGTTACGGCGCTTGGGTCGTCGGTGACTGATAACTTGAAAAGAGCTGAAGCCCATTCTCCAACATCATTTTCTGCATAAACATACAGGAAATATGCTCCCACTACTTCTGGTAGAAGAACATCATAAGGAGGATCAAAAGTTGTATTGCTTTGGTCTATATCCCACCGATAAAGGACTTGAGTAATATCGCTAAATTTATCAGTAATATTCACGTCGATAGTTATATTTCCAAGCATGACAGAATTATTAGTAGGGAAATTGAGCGTTATAAAAGGAGGGGGAGGTGGAACTGTAAATCTGAATTTAGCTGAGGCCCAATGTCCTGAAAAGTCTCTTGCATAAACATTCATTATTATACAAGGCTCACCTAATGAAGCTACAACATAATCCTTATAATCAGTTGGTAGAACAAAATCGTAATCACCTATCACTTCTGGCTCCAAAATAATAGGGGATTTATTGTAATGGTCATTAACACCCCAGTTGTAAAAAATATTCCCCATCTTAAACATAAAGTTATCATCATTAATAAGTAGGTTGATAGTTGCACCTCCAAGAATATGCGAATTATTAGCTGGTGAGTTAAGTTCTATTTCAGGAGGAGTAACGTCAGAATGACCACAACATTCCAATTGATTAATTTCACGTCTTGAATAATTAGTATCAACGGCATCATTCATCTCATTATTATCAAAATTTGAAATAATTGCATCATTTGGTTGAAAAAAAGTTACGGTTATTTTTGTAGCAAATATTCCACCGATAAAAGCAGAAAAAGTAATCATGGTAAATAAAAGTATTGTTCGAATTAGTTTTCGGTCCAAATTCTTGTCTCCTCATATTTAGTAAAAAGAAAGTGCCTTTTTTTCTTTCATGAATAAATACACTATATTTTGCTATCCAGAATAAAATATAAACGTAAAAGTTTATCTCAAGATAAACTTTTCAGGGATTAGGATTGAGAACCAATCAGGTATCAGGTATCTCAATCATTCCGATTATTCTGTCTTTTTGAGTTTCTTCTTGATTATTCATCAATATAACGCTGTATGTTTTACCCTTCATTTTGGGATTCCGATTTAGGAATTGAATTTAACTATTTAGATATTAATCGACTTTAAAAAATAGAGTATTTTCTAAGGTTTTAATAATCAAGTGGGAAGAAAGTAACCATATTACATATGGGACAATGGAGTAAATAATACAAACTTCGTAGTTCAAATAACTGTGAATAACTCATAGAAAGATGAAAGAATTCCAAGAAAAATTCAGTTAATTAGACAAACTAAAGAAAATTAAGCTGTTTGAAAAACACTTGGAAAAATTATTTTTAATAATCGGAACTTTAAGTCTTAATTTCTAGTTATCGGGTTACTTTATGTTTACTAAATTATTCAAATCTTAGGAAATGCTCATATTTTCAAAATTGTAATGAAGCAAGTCTTGAATGTTCAATGAACACTCAAATGATCAAATAGAAATTTCGAGTAAGTTTACACTCTGAAAAATTAATTAGCGAAATCTAAAATTTAAAAAAGAAGGCATGGAATTTGAGAAGACTAATAAAATATCTATATGTTTTAACAGGTGCAGCAGCAGCTATCGGAATTGTTAGTGCAATTGGCTCTACGTGTGTTACATTCGATTCCACATGGTGGATAGTTAATCCACGTACTGGGACGGGTGCTTTCGCAATTGTCAAGGACTTTCAACTGGTCTGGCAAATCACTTATTTTGCAACTTGGTTAGCAGGATTAGCCTGGGGAGTTCTTTTCTGGACATTGAGAACTAGAAAAACATGGTTCTATCCTGCAGCTATTATTACCAGTATTGTGGGATGTTTAAGTAGAGGTATTCCTGCAGTGATTATGACCATTGGCTTTTTTTCAACACCCCGCACTGGAATAATGTTCACCCCTTCTTGGGTTGCAGCATTGCTTAACTTGGCAATATTAATTGTATTATTAATACCTGCGTATAAACAAGGAATCAATGATTTTATAGAAGAAGAAAGTGCTTCTTCTGGTGAAAGCGTTGGATCACAAGTTTCAAGTTTTGCTTTTGTGTTATTTGGTTTCGGGATAGTGATGATTGCGCAACCTTTCATTATGCCCTCGCACATCATTGATGGAGTAAATGTCGGAGCTTCCGTCTTTGGTGACCTCATAGCCTCAGGCGTACTTCAGTTCTATAGTGGACTGTTTAGTATCTCGCTTGGATTATTTGTGCGAATTG
>JAEOTU010000278.1 GCA_016839665.1 Candidatus Hodarchaeota archaeon | reverse complement strand
TGCCTACCCGTATGACAGCAGTTAAAATCGTTAAAGAAACAAGGGAATTTGGAATTACTGTCGGAAAAAACCCAATGTCCATTGCAGCTGCCTGTTTATATATAGCTGGCGTTAAAACAGGGGAACGACGAACACAACAACAAATCGCTCGTGCTGCTAAAACTACTCCAGTGACTATTCGTAATAGGTTCAAGGAGATCGTACGTGTTCTTAGAATGGATGATATTGAAGTGAAACGTGGAGCAGCTGCGGTTCCTGTGTTTATTGAGGATCCAAAAACCCATTTTAGTGTCTCACGTTGACATTTACTCCTTTTTTTCTTTCTTAATTCCATTAGGAAAAAATACATCCCCCCAAAAACAGATACACTAGTTTGAGTCTCAATGATCCTTGCGACTCGTGGACACAAATTAAGAGTGTAATTCATCATTAAATGCGTTTAAATTCCTTCGATTTTGATTAAAGCTTAACGATTTCCTTTGTTCATTGTTAATCAGCAAAATTCCTATTAAAAGACCACAGAACTGAAATAACAAAAAAATTCCTATTGAAATAATATTCTGAGCTGTTGATAGCAAAATCAAAGGTAAAAGTAGTTCGTATGTGATGATTAAGACGAAGTTGATAGACACTGACGTGAATTCGGTTCTACGTGGGAGAGTGATATTGGAAATGCTCTTTTTTATTGAATATCGATACTGATATATGACAAGAGCAGTAAGAATAATGGTAATTATTATGATTAGTAAAACAATCAAATCCACGAGCGCTAATAATTCATTAATAATCAAAATTTGTATGATTAAGGAAAAAACATTCCAGAACGAGTGAAAAGCTATTGCATACTTCAATCCATACTGAAGAAAGATGGTACCTAGCATTAATCCTAAGACGAAAGTTACCGCTATGTGCAAAAAGGTATATCGAAAAGATCCTTCTAGTATATCAGTTGAAGTATGAGAAAGACTGAAAATGAGAGCGCTTATGAAAACTACATATGTCTTAGACTGACTGTGTTTCAACATTGTTGAGATTGCAAAACGACGAAAAATTAGCTCTTCAAATATTGGTCCAAAGAAAACGGCTAAAATTGAGAAAGCAAATATATTGAGAGGGGTAGTGAAGAAATCATCGTATGGAGAAGCTTGAGAGGGGCCCACTCCGATCAAGTCAAGCCCAAAATCGAGGATTGTAACTAGAATTTCAATGAACGAGATAGATGCTATTAGACAAAAAAGCAAGAAGAATAAAACTTGATTTCGATTTTTTATAAGCGGATCTTTTAGAAAGGGAAATGGTAACCATTTCGAAATAATTGTGATCATAATGATATTACTTACTAACATCAATATTAGATTAAATAAAAAGAAAACCGATGTGTTAGGAACAAGCTCAAATGGTAATATCAGAAGAAAAACTGATCCGATTATTAGCTGCACAAAAAAATATATGGAAAGAAGAAATATCACTAAAATTGCGGGGGAAAAATTATCTAGAACCCGATTGAGGAGAGAGATATCTTTTGAAGAATAATCAAATTGTGGTCCAGAATTTTTATATGTACACGAAGGACAAGAGCTAGCATTGCTAGGAATCAAGGCATGACAACGTGGACAAATAGTAACAATTGATAAATCTCTCCCACAATAGAGACAAAAGTTCATTTTTGGTGTTTTCTTACCACAATTTGGACAGAATAGAAAGTACAATTATCGGATCATCCGTGCAAGAATCTCCTGTGTATTTAAAAAGCCTATTGGTAGAAGAAACCTAGTGAACTACCTTTACTTTAAGGAAATGACCTTCTGGAAGTTTACCGAACCTTAACTTCCGAGAAAATAATGAGACGCTCGTTTTACCACTGATTGAACCTTTAGGAATACCAGTATCAGATTTCAAGTATCGCTTACCCCTTTTTCATGCCAATTTGAGAGAGGATCGCCCCGATAGCCTGTCACCTAAACCTTTGGTTAATTTTTTTTCTTTTACTGAACTTCCAACAAGCTGAATTAAAATAATACGAAATAATGCAAAAAATCACATGGTGTAATCTAATTATTAACAAATAATACAATAAATCATTTATTTTAAATCAATAAACAGATATAATCGTAGGAAATAACAATATTTTAAGATTGGAAAAACCAATAGGAAGAGAAAAAGATAGCACAATATGAATGATTGATCTTAAATATAGAACACAATTTTTAGCCTACTGAATAACAGAGGGTCACACGGCTGTGACCTGCAAACAGTGGACTGAAGAAATATGTGTTTCTGTTCACAAGGAAAAAGAGGTCTATTTTCGTGGTATTACAGTTCCTAGACGCAGAAATCATGGAAAATTTGGATAAAAAGCTCACAGATGCAATTAATGGACTTGTTAGTCCAACAAAAGAGCGAATCAGTGATTTTATTCTAGCAGCTAAGGGAAAGCGATTACGTCCAGCTCTCATTTCAGTTACAACTGATATTTTAGTTAAAGATACTGAATTTCGAGAGGAGGCAATGGAGCGATCATATAATGCTGCAATTGCCATTGAACTCCTACATAACATGACTTTGATACATGATGATTTAATAGATGGCGCTCCTATTAGACGTGGAGAAAAAGCTTTTCACATCATTCATGGAGCAGACCGAGCACTCCATGATGGAGACGTTCTGCATGCGTACGCTTTGACCTTATTAAAAAATGAGCCTACTTTGAACCTTGTTCTCGATTATGCCTATAATGTCAGTTTAGGTAATGCTATTGAATTGGAGGATAGACTAAACCAGAATTTTGGTTTTGATCAAGAACATGTGATTAAAATAATGGAATTGAAAACTGCGATAGTTTTTGCAGGATGTGTAAAACTTGGATGTTTGGCAGCAAATCGAGATGATATTTTCACTGATAGATTGCATGAGGCAATTGTTGCTGCTGGAATAGCTTTTCAAATCCAAGACGATTATCTAGATATCCTAGGAAACCCAGAGGAATTCGGAAAAGTTCCATATTGGGATATCCAAGAATCGAAGCGTAATCTATTCCTCTATTTCGCATTACAGACAGAATATGCCTCTAAGATTAAAGAAATCTATAACAAACCCGTTGGGGAGAAAACAGAAGAAGATCTCAATGTAGTCTTGGAAGCATTCAGGTCAGTTAAAGATCATGTGATAGAAGTTAAAGATAAATATACTCAGTTTTCCCTGCAGGAAATAGATAGCATTCAGAAAGAATTAAGTAGTGATGATTCCCAATTGCTTGTGTTGTTCGAATTTTTAGGAATTCTAGTTCAGTTTCTTGCTGAACGTGAGAAATAAATCATCTTTTTTCAAATTTCCTCTCTTTTGCAACTATTAGAGGGAGATTAAAGGGTTCGATTTTGTTATTATCCGCTATTTACAAATATATTTTATACGTCTAACTTGATTACAAAGAAACCAATATAAAGAAGAAGGAATTGAAAAATCATAAATAGATTCTACACGATTTACTTATCCTCCTTGATAAGGAATGCTTACATATTCTGCTGATGTGGCTCCCAATGCCTGAAAAAGATATTCATAAATACACTATTGAGTTCACAAATAATTTTTGGTTGAATCTGGTGGAAGTTGCGGGCCACGGGAACGTTAAACAGTTTATTATTCAAGCATTGAAAGTTGCCCTAGAAGCACATACCATCAAATCACTAATATTATGCGGAGGTCGGGGAACTAGCTTCCGACCCATTTCTGTTGCTACTCCCGCAGTTATGTTACCTATTGGTTATAAACCCATTATTGAATATTCTATCGATTTGTTACAACGACATGCATTGACAGAAATTTATTTATCAGTAGGATTTCTGAAAGAACACATTCAACAGCAATTTTCTGAGAAGATAATATCAGGAGCCGAAATCGGATTCATTGCTGAGGAAAAACCTCTGGATACTGCAGGAGCGGTGTTGAATGCGCAGAAACAATTCAAATCCACTTTTCTGGTTATGAATGGCGATCTAATCACCAATTTAAATCTTGGTTCATTAATAGAATTCCATCGTCGTAAAATCAAAGAGGGTGGAATAGCTACTATGTTTGTTCTTAAAAATTCTAGTGGTCAAGTTGATTTTGACGAAAAAAATAGAAAAATCTCAAAATTTGCTAGCGGCGGAAAGAAAGGATTAGAGTTTGTAAACGCAGGTATTTATATTTTTGAGCCTGAAATATTTGATTTCATCGAGAAACAGGTTTCCTCATTAGAGAAGGATGTGTTCCCAACACTAGCTAAAGAAGAGCTTCTTTATGGATTTTATCCCGACACTCCAGTTTATTGGAATCATATCAATAGTCCTGAGAAGTATAAGAAAGGATGGGCAGATTTTTTAGCTGGAAAACTCGATTTTTAATGTTTTTCACCATTAAAAATCTTTTTAAGAACGAATTCCGAGATATTTAACTAAAATGAAGACTATTTTATATTTTAAAATTCCGAGATATTTAACTAAAATGAAGACTATTTTATATTTTAAAATTCAGAGAGAAAAATCAAAATTGTGTTAAATTTTCCCATAAAATTAAGTGCGGGTAATTATTCTGAATAAATAGTATTTATCAGGAAGCCATGTCTAATGTGGATCTATCGCAGCTTATCTTGGATAACTATGGCATTTTCTTATCTTATCCTTATAGTGATTCCTCTTTACACTGTATCTAGCGTTATGATAATCTTTTCTAATACAAATGGTGTCACAATACTGCTAAATTTACTTCTTCTTGTAATCGAAGTGATTGGATTTTTGTTTGCGCTCTATCTTTTTTACATGATTTCTGGTGCTTTCAAGTTTCGGTGCCAATCACCCTCTCATGATGAAGGTTCTTCTGAAAATCCATCTTTTAGTATTGTTGTCCCATCCCATGGAACCCCCTTCTCAATCCTGAGAGAAACATTAGAAGGAACCCTAAAAATAGATTATAGTGATTACGATATCATTGTCAGTGATAATGGTCTTGATCCTGATGTTACTAGACAGTTAAGGGAGTTTTGTGAGGAAAATAAAATTCAATTCTACCACAAGCTAGATTCACGTGGTTTTAAAGCTGGAAATATCAATGCTGTGCTTGGTGAGATTCGTGGAGACTTCTTAGTGATCTTGGATTCAGATCATATCCCAGTTCCTACCTTGCTGACAGAATTTGCTAAAGTAATGTCTAACAAAGAAATTGGTTATGTTCAAGCTAAAGTCTCTTATCGGAATACACAAAGATTATATCAGGCTGCTAATTCTATCTTGTATTCACAATTTTTTGAGGTTTTTGAGGCAGCTAAAGATCAGCGAGGAGTAGTGATTTTTAATGGTACGACTGGTTGTTTTCGTAGGGAAGTTTTGGTTGAAGTAGGAGGGTTTTCAGAAGATACATTAATTGAAGACATTGATACTTCCTTTAAAATTTTATCTAAAGGGTATAAAGGAAAGTACCTAGATTTTATTGGTTCATATGGATTAGTTCCTGAGACAGCAAAAGATCAGGTGGCTCAGCTTTGGCGTTGGGCACATGGGGCTTGCAATATTCTTCGAATACGGACACGAACTATCTTATCTTCCCCAAACCTAGGGTGGTTAAAAAAATTCGAGTTAATTCTAAATTTAATGGCCTTCTTTTCTGGAATTAGCATAGTTTTTCTAGTGTGCATATTATCAATAATGATAATCGCCGATATTCCCTTTTTAAGAGACGACCAATTGTTTGGATTCCATTTAGGATTCTTAATGCCTACGTTAGTAAGTGTTGCATATACTGCAGCAGCTATTTTAGCCATTGTTTGGGAAGATCGTGAAAGATCACTGATTATTCGATTTTTACAATTGATTCCTTTCTATTTGTTCTCATTAGGGGCTTTTTTATTTTTGATTTCAGGAGTGATAGAAGGATTGTTACTTAAAAATACTCCACTTAGTGAAGGAAGCGTTTGGAATCGAGAAGTACATGTAATCCGGAATTCAGTTTTGGCCATTTTTTTCTCTATAGGATTAATTGTAATTGGACTATATGGTCTCTCAAATATTTTTTCTCTTTTTGTCCTTGGAAGTGGAATTAACTGGTTATTGGCACCAATTATACTTCTGTACGAGGAACTATTTCCTCCCCTGAAATATACTGGTAAATAAGAAGCCTAGGAATTATCTTTGATTCAAAAAACGAAAATTACTCGATCCAATGAAATGAGCGATTCTAAGAGCTTCTGGAATAGTTCCAACAGATGTACACTTTTTTATGACAAGAAATGCGTCCTCAGGGAGAATTCCTGCCATTTGTAGTAAAATAATAGGATCATCTTGTACTTTCAGCGGTTTTCCTGCGCGTTCCATACTCGACCATCTTTTTTGGTCGTTAGGAAAAGTTTTTGTGAGAGCAGCTTGAATTTTTGGGTAATTAGGATATTTTCGAAGTACTACAATGACAGGAATTCCTGT
>JAEOTU010000277.1 GCA_016839665.1 Candidatus Hodarchaeota archaeon | reverse complement strand
TCAACTGACTCACCTAGAGCTTTAAAATTAGCCTTAGCTAACTTCTCTGACATGGTCTGTTTCATTGCTTTATAAACAGCGTATTGTTTATCAAGCGGATATTTCGAGTACAGACTCGCCATGGCTAGTAATGAGGCAATTCGTGCCGTTTTTTTGGGATCCTTTTTGTATAGTTTATCATCCGCTCGCATAATTTCCTGAAGTTTGACAAAACGATCAAATACGTCTAAATAAGCCTCGGACATTGCATTTTTCCTCTTTTTTTATTTAAGATCAGTATAACGTTATTTATAGAGTTTTTAATGAAAGTGTGGCACTTATTGAGAGAGTTTTCTTGATTTTAATTCAAGATTTCGCTGAATATAAAAAATTTTATCGTCAATAGCATATAAAGATTCAGACAATCTGAAAATGAAATTCATATTAAGATTCAATGATAAACTTTTCTTTGACTAGCACGATAGGTTTTGGAATAAGACCACAAGGAAACTTAATGATTGTCGGCTACATGGGAAAGAATGCTGGACTAAAACATGCTTACTGAAGACGAATGGTTGGATCGGTTGGCAATAGAAGCACAAGAGCTTTCACGCGAACAGCCTACTTTCCGTACTGTAAACAACGATTTAACTATGTGGAAGGGGGAAATAATGGGTTCGGGTCTTTATGAAGGTGGAGTTTTTTTCATAGAAATACAAATTCCTCGAAAATATCCTTTTGAACCACCCAAAATCCGTTTTAAGACACCTATCTGGCATGTAAACATCTTTAAAGAGAAAGTTTGTGTTGGAATATTGGGGAAAGAATGGAGTCCCGCGTTTAGTCTCGTACAAGTCGTAGAAACAATACGATTTTTATTGAATAGTCCAAATCCTGATGATCCTCTTAATTCAAATGCTTCTCGTCAATGGAAAAGAGATCGTGATGCATTCAGGAGACAAGTGGCGGATTACATTGAACGTTATGCTCATTGGAATCAAAATTACTGAAATAATGCCTTAGACACCACGGTGAATTTCCCTTTTCACTGTATATTTAGGGGGATGTTCTAAGCGTGCGAAAATGCATTCAGCGTTTACCTCATCTTTTAAAGTATTGAGCCAAGCAACGTCATCTTCGTTTTCAAGACCCCAGATAAAGAGAGCCTTTTTGTAACCACTTTCTTCATATAAAGCAGAACTTCGAACTGATTGGACTAAAATGTCCCAGCCTGGTGTATCAGGTTCAGGATACATCGGGGAATAAGGCATGAGATGGTAGATAATATAACCACTAATTTCGATAATCAGATCAAGGTTAATTCCGAAATGACGCATAAAACCAGCGTTCCATTCAGTTTCAGGGTCAACTGGGATTACCATCCCAACATCAAGATCTGGTCGTTCCCCTTTAGCTGTCTCTATTGCTTCACGAAACGCTGTGCTAATAAGATCAGCTCGCCAGTCCTCAAAGATCCTTTGAATTGGTGGGTCTCGTTGTATATCGATATAAGTGGTATCTAGACTTACTCCTGAAATTTCTGCGAATTTTCTTATAGCTCTTCTCGCAAATGAGTATTCTTGTCTTGGGAATAGAAATTCCTGAAGAATTAGGGATTTAATAGGTTTTCTTGAAACCTCCCGTGCAATATGATTGAGATGTTTCCAGTATCCCTCCATAGAAGGATCCACATAGTCGTGAATAACTGTACCATCAGAACGGCCTATCGCATAATTAGGATCCATTCCTAGATACGAATCTCCAAAAGCATAAGCAATTGCATGTGTTTGAAGTCCAAGATCATTAGCTAACTCAGTAAAATCTGTGAAAAAATTTTCATAGCTACGATCGCTGGGGGCCGCTCCTGATCTGTAGGTCACCAATCCGTCCTCTTTTTTACAAACAAGGGCAACTTCCTCAACTACACCTCCATATTCAGCGAGAAAAGCGTTTGCTCCTTTTTCTGCAGGAGAATTTGGGGTTGTAGGATCAATAACTGGAACAAAGTTATTATCGATTAATTGGTCAATGTTCAATTCTCACATCTACCGTTTGTACTTAATACACAAAACTCAAGAAGATTATTAGAAACTTTTCTTTTGTAATACTTTTTAAAAATTGTCCTTTCTT
>JAEOTU010000033.1 GCA_016839665.1 Candidatus Hodarchaeota archaeon | reverse complement strand
TGTATATCACCGGATTAATGAAAACACAAAATAGTACATTTAATGTGAAAATAATGGTGAAAAGATGTTGAAAACTCTTAGGGGGCATTATTTTTTCGTACTCCAAGAATTGGACTTAAATTGAAGCCTATTTCATCGAATTTAGCCTAAAAAGGGAAGTTTAAAAAAAGTTCCTTTGACATTCCTCTGATATGACTTCTCAAAAATTCAAAAATCCTTAAGAATTACCATTAAACTATCTTAAATAGAAGGAAAAATCTAAAAAACATGATTTTTTCCTTCTTAAGAATAAGAGAGAAATAATACTTAATCTTAGGCGCTGATAGTCTAGTCTGGTTAGGACTCCAGCCTTCCATTCCCACTAAAGAGGAGAAAGCTGGCTACCCGGGTTCAAATCCCGGTCGGCGCATTTCATTCCCGTAATTTCTCTTAAGAGGGAATATATCGCAGAATCGCACAAATTCCACCAAAACTTTGAATTTGTCGTCCTTCTTCAGTTTGAGGATTGATTATTTCTATTGTCGCACCTGTTTTTTCAGCTAAGTCCCCAAGATCTAATATTAGGTCTTTTTGATCAACCTCCCATTTTACAACTTTACACCGAGGACATTGCTGTTTCTGAAGGTTAGAAACATAATTCTCAACTATATCTGGTTTTATTGTTTTTCCATCAGTGTACGTACAATTTTGGCATGTTTTATTCACTCGAATTAAATTGATTCCCCTGGAAACAAGTAAAATGTCAACAGCTCCCATTAGAAGGTTTTCACGAACTTCTTTTTCACCATAATTGGCTTTTCCCTCCATTAGTGCGTCTAGAAATTGACGAACCAACCGTTTTTCCTCCATGAGAACAACACCTTCTAAAATATCGTGTGATTCTGATACAAGTTCATTTATTCCGCTTTTATCTCCTCCGTATCCAATGTCTTTTATTCCTACTACCTTTTCTTTTAAGCGATTGTCAAAGTGTTCAACAACCTGATCTTTTATTTGACCAGGTCCGCCAATAAGAACTCCTTTTAACTCGAAATTTTGGTCTTCAAGAAAAATTTGCTTCATGTCCTCTGCGACTCGTTTAAGAAATCGGGCAACTGCTTCTTCCCGTAGCCTAGCAAAACGGACGCTACTTTGCCCACCTTTTCGATGCTTTTTTGCTGCCCCGCTTCGGGTATTCTTCACGATCTCAACGTGATCACCTTTCAATGTCGCTATTGTGGCTTTCGCGCTATCAATAGCCAATAAACCGTAAGTATCTTTTTCAATCAAGCGATCGATCAGATAGTCAACATGAAATCGATTGTCACACACATATAACTTACGAGATATTGGCTCAGGAGGCTCAAAAACATAAGATTCTATTTTAAAGTCCTTATGACCAGAATCAGCAGTCACGCCTGCAAACATTGCAATCCCTGATATTGGTGATTTTTGTCCGTACAGTCTGAGTTTTCCAATTACATTTCGTAAGGCTGATACAACATTTTTTTGGGTAAATTTGCTACGAATATTTGTTGCAGTACCAATTTCATCTGTTAACTCTTGGACAAAATCAGCGATAGCTCTGTTTGGGGGCACATACAAAGAAATTAAACATGTGCTTCCATCTGGTGATTCTTTTTTTTGTAAGCTATTGAGAGCTTTCTCGAACTTATATTGTGTATAGCTCAATTTTAAGGTTACCTCCTATCTTGAGGTTCTTGCGTTCTAATCCTCTTATCTCAAATCTCAGGCCCTTCTGCCTTCATCGGTTTGTGAAACGGCAATTAGACGCTTTTTTGTGCAGTTTTCCTCATTTGCTTCTGAAATGATGTTTTGCACTATTAAGTTTGCAATCACCAGCAGATGATTTCGCAAGGTTGTATGGCCATGATTTAAGGATTCATTTAACAGCTTTAATTCTGGACAGTTGTAAATATAGCGATATAAGTTCCAGACTTTGTGTTTGCTACCCACCAATATTTAATGCAAATTTTTAAAGTCAATATTTTTTACTGTTTTTTTTGCCTGCCAGTTATATCGACTTATGATTGGAGATCGTATTTTTCGAGTTATCATGGCTGCAATTTGATCGTATTTCGACACGAAGGGACAATTCGATGGGGTTTAAAAAGTATCTTCCTCACCTCCTATCTTTTTTCTTCCTGACACTCTTAAATCTTTCTTCAATGTCAACCTTCGTACTACCCTGTACTGCATACGATTATAGAAGGGAAATTGAGATAGATTTTTACCTTGATAGCAGCTACCCTAAGGAGGATAAATTATTTACCTCTCATGCTAATAACGACGCAGTGGTCAACTTTGTAATCCATCTATTTGACAACTCCACTAATAATGTCACCCTATTTTTAGAACCTGAGGAGGAATGGAATGTGACTCACATTCCTGTAACCATTGGTCAGACTGTCAATGTGACGGTGACAAATGGTGAGGTACTAGATCCATACCCTAACGATGTTCCCTCGTATTTCAAAGTGTTTATACAGCGGGAAAATGTTTCTGATGAAGTATGGGGGCATTTATTTATCGGCATTATTACGTACGGTTGGAGTCCAGCAACATGGCCCTTTGTACCTGTGATCCTAGGTGTGTTAGTTCTTGCATCAAGACGATTTAAGAAAAGAAAATAAGAAATGGACATCTTTCTTAATATTTCTTAAATGAAAATGCGTTATAGTAATCAAGGTTAACATACCCCAAGATTTTTTTTATTTGAAATGACCTTAGTCATTGGTGAAAAATCCTAGAATAAATCAAGAAATTATCCAGAAATTCCTTTATTGTCAGTTGTTGCCAATCACAAGTTGGTGAATATTCCACAAAATCAATACTAAGTATTTTTGTTGACATCTTGTGGCATAACTCAACAAATCCTCTTAATGTGTTTATGATCTCATTAGATTGCTTTTTTAAACTGATTTTTTTATTTTGAATGAAAATGCTTTGATTTGGGAAAAATCCGAGTAATTTTCCAAGAAGAATTGGACTATTTGGCTGATTTTTTATATTTTTTAATTCAAGCTCCTGTTCTAAATTCATAGAATGACCAATAATCTTATTTCTATGCCAGTAATTCGAATAACCCAAAAAGCCGTTTTGGGAAGAATCATAGTAATCCAAATCTAAACTCAAGTAAATCTTTTTACCTTTTAACCAAGCCATGAATTCTTGGTTAGTAACAATCTGGTTAATGCTAGGTGAAAGGAAGGCAAGAGAAGAATTTGCGTCTAGAAACTCGGAACTGGGTTCAGCCCATCCTCCAATGACAGCGGTTCTTTTAGCAAGCTCCTTAGTAATCCACGCCCCGTGGATGTATTCTGAATCTGATAAATCAAGATGGGCATCAAATGTTACAATACCAAAATCATCTCCAAACCTTTCCCAGTAGTTCAGGGCTATATAACGAGACGGGGCGTGGGAAGTTGCGATATTAAT
>JAEOTU010000276.1 GCA_016839665.1 Candidatus Hodarchaeota archaeon | reverse complement strand
TTATAAAGCTCATGCTGAATAAATTGATTGGTAATTTGGGGATATTTCATATAGAGACCTTCCTAATCTCTATTCCCTGAATTACCACTTATAAAGGTTTTGTTGATCAAAAAGAGAAGTTTTTCTAAGATTCGAAGTTACGTTAAGACTGAAATTTCGAAAATATCCTTTTATCCTAGTATTATATTACTTTAAACTGAGGATTGATTATGGATTTGGATCTTACTCAAAAAATTGCCCTTGTTGCTGCTTCTAGCACGGGCTTAGGAAAAGCGGTTGCTATTAATCTAGCGAAAGAAGGAGCAAATATCATTATATGTTCAAGAGACTCGAAAAAACTGAATATCGTTATAGAAGAGATTCAAAAGATAGGTAGAAAAGTTCTTGCTATTCCAACAGATCTCACACAATATTCACAAGTGCAAGAGTTAGTGAAGAAGAGCATCGATTTCTTTGGAAGAATTGACATTTTAGTAACCAATTGTGGAGGTCCTCCTTCTGGTGAGTTTTTAGATTTTACAGTTATGGATTGGAAAAAGGCAATTGACTTGAATCTCATGAGCACAATTTACCTTTGTAAGGAGACTATTCCGTATATGATAAAACAACAGTACGGTAGAATTATTATGATTACGAGTGTTAGTGTAAAACAACCAATTCAAGGCCTCATTCTTTCTAATGTCTCTCGTGCTGGGGTAGCTGGTTTAGCAAAAAGTCTAAGTAATGAGTTTGGAAAAGATAATATCTTGGTGAATGTAGTTTGTCCTGGGTATACACAAACAAAACGTGTTGATGAACTTGCAGAGAGTTTATCGATTAAACAAGGATTGAAAACCGATGAAATTATTCAAGAGTGGGAAAGTAAAAATGCTCTGGGACGTCTAGCCACCCCCGAAGAATTTGCAAATGTTGTTGTGTTTCTCGCTTCAGAGAGAGCTAGCCACGTAACAGGAGTCGCACTTCAGATAGACGGCGGTTTGGTCAAGTCTCTTCTATAAATACTTACTATTTACGATTTCTCTGGTACCTCATGACAACAAATAGTCCCATAACTACGATTATGAATGGAAAAGGTGAGGAGGATTGCTTGGGCATGAGAAGTACATCGTGAGCAGAAATTACTTCGTATTTTCTGTATGATGAGAAAATTAAAGTTGAATCGCTATTATAATATTCTCTGTCTGAGGTAGTTTTTAGAGTAATGCCAGAATACTTACTTTTCCAGATGTAATAGTCAGCAACTATCTTATAAGTCTCCTTCTCAATTTCAGTTCTTTCATAGTCTGTTATCTCTAGTACCCAACAAAGAATTTTAGTTGTCTTATTGTTATAGGTTATAGTTAATTTCTCATCCCGAACGATTGTGAGGTACACATCTCTTTCATCGATTTCAAAAAGAATTTTATCATTAATCTCCCAATCCGAGGTATCCATACCTAATGTAGTAAATTTTCCTCCGTCTGCTTCCTCAAGAGTCGAAGGATTGACTATAACGGCTCCTATTGAGGATTTCTCTGCTATTTTTGCATCTAACTGATACTGTACAATGACGCTTCCAGTGTTGTAGTCTGGGTTATTCCACCAAACGAAGTAATAATTGTCAGCTATTGTTATATTAATAGTCCCATTTACAGGAATATCAGTATGTACGAATTCAATGCTTTGAGCTTGTCCAGAGGTATTTCCCCCAAACCACGATGTGAACTGGCTTTCATTGAGAACAAGAAAGTCGATCGAACCGTTAGAGACAGTAAACTCGTAGTCAATAGCATCCCCTTCTTCCAACTCGTAATCGACGTAAATAAGGAAGCTTAAGTCTATTGACGGGCTGCCTTGTGAAAGTATAGATTCTTGAGCAGGAGACATGATAGTATAGTTGTAAATTAAATTTCCTGATGGTGAGCTTCCGTTGTAAGAGTAAACTCCATCATTAGTATAATCATAATCAAATGTGGTTCCAGGATAATCAGCACTGACATATTCTTGAAAAACAACTTCTCCCCCTTTCTCCCAAAAAGATTCAATAGTAAAATCATATCCTACCCCTCTAGAACTTAAGTTGATGAAGTAAATCAGACACAAAATGCCTAAGACTTGAATTACCCTTTTTTTTGTCATAATAATCACTGGTGAATTTTGTTGTGATGGAATATGTGACTTTCCTGTCTATAAATTCCAAATATTTAGTGCAATAAGTGGTTTTTTCCAAACTTTTTTAATGATTGTTTAGGAATAGCATTTAGGTATCTAGGATTAGTGAGGAAGGTCATTCTTCTGATAAATTACAACAAATACATTACAGCAATTTCCTATTTGTTTTTATTTATTATTTTGTCTCATATCGTTGTACAGATTATTATCTGCCAACAAAAAACATTTCCTCCCACTAGATTGACAACAGAACAAAAAAAAGCATTTGAAAAGCAGGTACCTAGATCTATTGAATCTATTCATGAAGATGGCGCCTGGAATTATGATACAGAATTCAGTGGAGGAAAATCATTTGATAAATTTCTCAATACTTATACTGGAAAGCACTTCCCTGTATCTAGCTCTTTAATAGAACTTAGACGTACAACACCTGAATTTTTATGGGGTAGTGTGCCAGTTAGGTTAATTCTATCTTTTAATTCGCTTGAAGAGATGTTTTCAGCTTCTCTTTCTAATTTCAACCCCGATCTAATGCACGTTTTACCAATCGCTATAATTGATACAACACTCGAACGTATTAATGACTTTGAATCAATTCATGGTTTAACTGGAATATATTTAGATGAAAATATCCCTTTCAATGAAGTAGATCGGAAATCATCATCACTATTACAGGAGAAGGGAATTTTTACTTATCCAATTGAGGATATAGTAGGCGCACGTCATTTACAAGATCTTGGTGTAAATGGAACAGGTGTCACTATAGCGATTCTTGATACTGGGATTGACAAGCATCATCCTGATTTAGATGATATTGATAACGATGATTCTACAAATGATCCGAAAGTTATCCTAGAGGCCTCTTTTATTGATTTTAACGAGGATGGAATAAACGATACCAGTCCTATGGATGATTATTTTCATGGTACTCATGTGGCAGGAATAGCTGCTGGGAATGGCTTTCTAAAAGGTGTTGCACCTGGGGCTTTTCTAATGAACGGAAAAGTACTAGACAAGACAGTTGGAGGGTATCCTAGCTGGATTGTCAAAGGAATTGATTGGGCAGTTTCAAATGGAGCTGATATTATTTCAATGTCCCTTGGTGGGGTACCAGGAAGTCTTTCCCCTCTCTTTGAGGAAGCAATGAACGCAGCTTGGGAAAATGGTACTCTCATAATTACTTCCGCTGGGAACAGCGGCCCAAGACCAAGTACTATTTCAAGTCCTGGTTCAGAATCACGTGCAATTACTGTGGGTGCTTCAAATGTTTATGATGATGTAGCGTTCTTTTCAAGTAGGGGACCTTCCCCAAATGGTGTTGTAGACCCTGATATAATTGCACCTGGGAGGGGGATTCTTTCTTTAGATCTCAAAGACCAATTTACAATTGCTAGTGGAACTTCAATGTCTACCCCCGTAGTTGCGGGTGTTGTAGCACTTCTCCTGTCAGGTAAACCGGGAGCTAATCCAGATGAGATTAGAAGCGCAATTTTGAGTACAGCATCTGATATGGGTAGACATGTATTTAGTCAAGGAGCAGGGTTAATCAATGCTACTGCAGCACTTGCTTACCTTCAATCACCATCAGTGTTCGCCTATCCTTCTTTTTCTAATTCTACTCCCTTGGTTCTTAGTCCTGGGGAGATTTTTGAATATCAATTTGATGTGTTCCTAAATCAAACATTAAGCTCTCTTTCTATTTCCTTATCACCTCAACTTGAACCTCACGTAAATGTATCAATAATAGATCCAAATCGTCAGGGTTGGATTAGAGCAAGAATACAAGTTGGTATGCCTGAAAACACTTCTAGTGGAATTATTACGGTAAAAAACGGTTCGACTACTTATTATGAGGCTGAGCTTTTCCTTCAACCTGATTATAGTGCCAATGATGCTGAGAGTGGTACAGATGCAGGTGACACTTTTGCTGGAGCAATTCCCATTACTGTTGGTGTCCCAATTGTTGGAGAGGTCCTTGACTGGGATCGCGACATTTATTCTTTTCCAGTTACAAAGGATCAAGCTTATTCAATAGAATTAACTAATCTCACTGGAACTTTTGACATCTTCATCGCAGATGAGAATGGAACTGTATTTAATTTGAGTTTCAACGTAGGTCCGCCTCCTGAAGATATTATGTTTGTGGCCGCAAGTACGGGTGATTATTTCATAAGAGTAGAGGATCAGACCCCTGGAGAATATACACTTCTTATTGGAGAAACAGAAGAGGAAGAATACTTATCAACCCAACCCGCATACTTGACTGGAAGAATGGGGAGTAATACTTATGATATCGATTCTGATGGATTGTTTGACGAATTAGTATTATTGATTGAGGCCAACGTCTCAATCGCTGGAAATTACGATTTCTGGTACTCAATTGCTCAGTCTCGTCCTACCTTCCGTCTTGGATTGTACGTATTTATGTGGGACTGGCTTAATTTAACTCTTACCGAAGGAGTTCAAAATTTAACTATTACTATTCCAGGTGGTATATTAGAATCAACTGGATATAATGGTTCTTACATTATAAACGAATTAGCTTTCGGAAAGAATGACTTTTCATTGTTGTTAGATTACGATTCAGAGATTTTTCAGTCACCTAGTTACAATCATACATCATTTGATCCACTCGATAACCGCCTAACATCATATAATATTGGTGAGGGGGATATTGAGGGTGATGGAGTTCCAGAAAATATCAAAATTGAACTTGAGTTTGATTTCTCGACAACGGGGGCATATGAAGTTGGCATTCCAATCTTTAATGAAAATCAAAACGAAATTCTTGCCTTCAATACTTCAACTTTTGTAGTTTCCCAGCCAGGTTCAACATCAGTGTCAATCGAGTTCATGGCTCAAAAGTTTGAAAAGAAATATGACCTTATCTTATTTGGGATAGTTGGGTCATGGTTTAGGTATTCAATCCCAGTGTTCAGTAGAATAACCAAGGAAACTCTATCAAATTTTGATCCGATTATTGATTATGCGATAACTGACCAACCTGTAGATTCTGATAAAAATGGAAAATATGATACAATTCGGTTCATATATAGTATTACATCCAAGATAAAGACAGAAGCCTTTCTTTTTACAGGACATCCTTTCAGTTATCCTAATGAAACGATGATCGTTGTTAGTTCCACTGAAAAAAACGTAACAATTAACCAAGGAATAAACAATCTGAGGATAGACTTTGATGCAAGAATATTGGAATCGAAGAATCTCATAGGACCTTATTTTTTCCCGAACCTAGGTCTTACTATTGAGTTTGAAGATTATGATCTTACCCAATACCTACCTTATGTTACTCGTCCGTACTCATCTTCCACTTTTGAGGCTCCAGTTGCGTGGTTTT
>JAEOTU010000275.1 GCA_016839665.1 Candidatus Hodarchaeota archaeon | reverse complement strand
TGCGATATTTTGGTACACTAGAGGAATTTTTTCCTTAACTCCCATTTCTACCACCAAATTAAAGGCTTAATCACATTAAATTCTAAATTTTTCAAATCTATCTTTTCATCATCTTCTAAAATGACCAAATTTTCCCCAATTTGTTTAATCCACTTTCCCTTTAAATTTGAAATAGTTTCAGGTAAATTTGAAATAGTTTCAATGTGCAAAGAGCACATTATGATTTGTTATTCAGATCCAGAAATAATCAGTCTAATTTTAATCGTGATTGGATAGCTAACACGATTATAAATTATATTAGCAATGGATTTCGTACCAGTAACTTACAGCCAACTAGATTCTTTCAGATTAGAGCCTCTACCCTGTTAATAGGTCAAATTGATGCTCCACTTAGAATATCAATGTATCATGTGATTGAAGCAGTAATACCAGATTCAGTTCGTTTATCAAGAAAGGGGATTTTTTCCAACAAGTGGATTCAAAAAATATTGACAATGCCTCGTGGTTCAAGAAGACTTCCACATGTGCGTATTTTCACATCAGCACTAACAGGATCGTTCCCACAGGGAAATGATGCGTTAATTACTCTTAAGTTTCTAATTCCAGATTTACCTGCTGATTTTCAGGGGTGGAAAGGTTCCCTTTACGAATTCAAAGGCTCTGAAAACTTCTTAGGATCAGATGGATCATATACCACTACAGGAAAAGAGGTTGTGGCAGCTGCTTACGTTATTGGATCAGGAAACTTCAGTGAAATTCAACCACTTAAAAGAAATTTCAAGATAGTTCAAAAACAAGCATATGCATACTATCTAGAAGAATTAATGTCCCTCCAAAATATTGACATATTGTCAATACGAGCACAAAAACATAATGTATCAAATCAGAATATAATTGTTGAATTTAATAATCTCTTCACAGGTTGGGACATCAGAGGAAGAAAAGGACGAAAATTATATTGGACTGGAGCTAATAGGGCAAAAAATGTTAATAGCACTGATAATTATTTAAAAGGACTTATTTGGCGTATTAGTGATTTGTTTGGATTAGATGAATTTGACGGAAAACATAGAGGGAGAGTGATAGGAAGCCATGAAAGTTCCCTGATATACAAAGCGGTTCATTCTGAATTACATAGCAAAGTAGAATCCCGTGGTGGTTCAGTAACCCGAGCTAGGTTGAAGACTGATTCCGAAACATCGGGTAATATTACGAATGACACAATTCTTCGTTACCAGCATGAATTTCGAGAAATAATCAATAAGTATTATACAAATCCAATTCTAGTGGAAGAGACCATTGATCAATTAACGCGTAAAGTAGTTTCTTTTGCTTTCAACGACTTGAAAAAGATTGTGAAGCAAGTAAATTGGAAAAGACTCCCCATTATTAATCCATTAAAGTCTTGGAATGCACTTAGAGGTCTCAATTTCTTAATCTTAATAGGATTTTTACCTGACCTCTTCAATAATAAATGAGTACAGAATTAAATCTGTTTTAACTCTTTTACTCGGTTCAATCTTATTCTCGGTTCAATCTTATTAGATCTTGCGCAATACTCCTTAATTGGCTTTCTTATGAAAAATTCTTGTTTGTAAAAGATTATTTCTACTCTCATACTAGAAATGTAAATTCACTTTGCAAAAGATATTGGAATATGGTAAAATTTTTATGAAGAGGTGGATTTTATGAATATTAGAGTAATTGGAAATAAATTACAGAATAGAACCATCTACTTACCAATACAAATCTTATAACGCAAGACTCCTAATATAAAATGCTGAAAGAATTGTGTACATCTAAATACTGTACAAACCTATATTAAAAAGATTGGAAGCATTTAAGTCTGATATGGTAACAGAAAAGGCTTCTATTCAATTTTTCGCATAAACACTTCTTGAAGGAACTCTCAATAAGATGAAATGGACTGATACTGAGGCCCCAAAAGCAGCGATGGTAACCTTGAATCTTGTATCAGGTAATACTCTTTGGGAAGAGATGGTTCGCGACCGGAGGGAATTCTGTCTCCAGAAGTGTCAGAATAACAAGGTGGTTAATATGTTACGTCCCAAATGCACCGAACGTCGGTATTTGGACGTCCTCTTATTGAAGCGTGAATCCAAAAAGAATATGCCTATGTTTTGTTATTCTCAACGAATAAAAGGGCTTTTAAGATCATTCCAAGAGGGAGAAATGATGCTTCCAGATGTCTATGTCTATATTGATGATTTTTGGAAGATCATTCATGAAAAACATTCGACAACTCGTCGTTCCGCCTCAGATTTTCTTAAACGTACAATTACTAAAGGAAAAGAGGTTCTACCGATGGGGAGTATTGATCAACTCATGGAAACGCATTTCCTACGTGGTCAAATTTTCCTTCTTTGGCCGAAAGTGGATTTATGTCTGATAAACGCTCAAGAAACCAGTATTCACAGCATTACAATGTTTCGATCAATCACTGAAACCCTCACAGAATCATACGGTTTAGAAGTGAATCTAAACATTGAAGACACTCTCATCGAATTAAAGTTCGAAAATTTGACATTAAAAGATTCCGTAACAGTAGAAGAAGAGCTTCAAAAGTCTCCTTTTTTCACAGGCTTTTCAGGAACTGAAGTTTGGGCTGAGGTTTCACTTCCATCGGGACTTGAAGGTGAGGGGTTTGATTTTAAAGTAAAAGACCTTCATTTTATTTTTAAAATCATCGACGACGTTATAGAAATCTCGGAGGGGGAAGAAGGCGATCAAAAGCTCGTTGAGTCGTCAGAAGGGGTGTCTCATGTTACCACGGAAAAAGACCGGGATACTAAACTCTAGTAGTTCAATAACCAGGAAAAGAAACTCATTATTGATGAGGTTATGAATTACAAGAATTTTTACTACTTAACACTAAGGTTTTTGTTTCTCCAATAAATTTGAGGAGCTATTAATATTAAATGTTCTCAGTAAAGAAAAAAGATGGATTAGCTCGAATAGGGACGTTGATTTCC
Organism: Candidatus Hodarchaeota archaeon; assembly: GCA_016839665.1. The sequence continues at coordinate 7,906 of JAEOTU010000275.1, read as the reverse complement.
AAACATGGTAAAATGTCAACACCAATTCTTTTACCTGTTATTAATCCAAATCGTCAAATGATTCCAATAGAAGACATGATAAAATGCGGGGCTGAATCTTTTATCACAAATGCCTATTTATTGTATAGAAATCCCATGAATCGTGAACGAGTTCTGAAAGAAGGGTTACACGAGTTTATTGGTTTTTCTGGTCCTCTTATGACTGATTCCGGCGCATTTCAGTTAATGGAATACGGTGAAGTATCTGTAACTAATCAGGAGATCACAGAGTTTCAGGAACAAATTGGTAGTGATATAGGTGTATTCTTAGATGTTCCAATAAAAAAAGGAACCTATGAAGAGTCTAGAATGGCCTTGGAAGAAACACTACAAAGAGCAAATGAACATATCCAATATCGAAATTCTACGGATTCAACTTTATGGGCAGGACCCATTCAAGGAGGGGAGCACCTGGATCTTATAAAGAAATCTTGTTTAGAAATGAAAGATAAGGACTTTAATGTTCATCCCATTGGGTCGGTTGTACCACTTTTAGAAAAGTATGATTTTGAGAGCGTTATCCGAATAATACTCTCTGTTAAACAGCATTTACCTTCAAATCGTCCGATCCATTTATTTGGAGCTGGACATCCGATGTTTTTTGCTATTTCGGTGTTTCTTGGGGTAGACATGTTTGATTCGGCAGCGTATATTCTCTATGCAAAAAAAAATCGGTACATTACAGAATTTGGAACAGACTATTTGGAGAAACTGCAATATCTTCCGTGTTCATGCGATGTTTGCAAGAATTATACAGCTGCAGAATTGAAACAGCTAGAGCCAGAGATACGTACAATTCTACTCGCCAAACATAACCTCAATGTCAGCTTTGAAGAAATTCGTAGGATCAAACAAGCCATTATCGATGGACGTTTAAACGAATTAGCATTATCACGAGCGATGAACCATCCTTCTTTATCGAAAGCTTTAGATCTCCTTTTTGGCACTCGGACCTCAAGATTTATAGAACAGTATGAACCGATATCAAAATCCCGATCTTTACTAATAACCCATCCTATTCTTACCTATCAACCTATAATACAACGATACAAGAACCGTGTTTTGGGGCGTTTTTATTTCTGGAGCCCAAATCTACTTATAGGACAAGACTTTCAGAAACTGCATTCTTCTACCTCCTACCAAGTAATTAAACTATCTCCGCTTTTTGGGGTAATTCCTGATGAGTTACGAGGAGTTTATCCGTTAGTTCAACATGAAAGGGTTCCTATGTCATTTTCTCAAGAAATAATCGAATTTATCTCACAATTTCTTGAAAAATATCGATCTAAATTCAAACAAGTCGAGATTCATCCTTCAGTGAATCTAGATATGGAAGAGTTTCATAAAATCAAAATTTCTGAGAGAACTAATTTCAAAAATAAATTGAATGAAATCCATATACTCAACGCTATTGTTGATTATCAATATGGAGTCCACACACATTCCATTTTCGAAGGTCAAGATTTGATCATCAAACGGTCTCAAAAAACAGGAGTTCTTCGCCACTTTTCAGATGCTTCAGGTTTGTTAGGAACATTTCGACCTTCAGATTTCAGTATAATTCCAACAAAATCTTTTGCCCAACGATTGCACCAACAGATTAAACCTCCACGGTTACGAGTGGTAGCAACAAGAGAAAGTATCCCTTTTATTGTCAATAAAAAAGATTTATTGGCTAAATTTGTCTTAGATGTTGATCCCGAAATCCGTTGTGGGGAAGAAGTATTTATTGTCGATGACAACGATACCTTTCTTAGTTTCGGAAAAAGTGTCCTCGCAGCTTCCGAGATGGTCGATTTTGATCGTGGAGTTGCAGTCCACGTTCGTCGTTGATAGATAATTATCATGTCGAAAGGAGGATCACCAATCAAGTTGAAATAACAAAATTTATCAGAGAACTTTTTATGAATTTCACTGTATAATTAAGAAAATGAAGGAATGAAATTTTGTCTCGGAAAAGAACTCGCAAGACGTTATTAGAAATTTCCAGTCAACCCGAGCTATGGATTTTCAGTAATCTTCTTGTCGAAGATTGGGTAACAAGCATTGATTTAGAGAAACCAGTCTTTGAGAAAAAGGTAACTATTCCAATTTCTCTGCCATCTGGAACTGCTATATTCAAAATTGAATCAGACGGACCAAAAGGAAAAATCATTTCAGTCGCAATCGTACATGGTTCAGAGATACAGCTTTTTCAGTTAACTGAACTATCTCATTTCCCTGAGTTTCGAAAAATCGTGTTGAAATATATTAGTGAGATTTATCCAAATAATTTCGACTTTTATAGCTATTTACGATCTTTCTATACGCCGAAGATGAGAGAGTTTGGAATTTCTGATACGCTTGGTTCAGATATAAATGTAAAAGACCTAGCGGAATATGGTGTGAAATCCCGAATTTTACAACGTTTCTCTGATCCTATTCAGGGTTATGAGGTTCCTCAATATTGGCGCGCAAATCAACGCTTAGTTTCGATTATTTCTTCAAATTTACAAAAGCGTGAAATCATTACAAAGCTTCGTGTCAAAATTTGTGATCATTTAGCTAAGCATGCAGTCATCGAAGGTCTACGTTGTGCAGTAATAGCTCTGAAACATTATGCAGATCTCCTTGACGGCTTAACCTCCGAAACAAGAATTAATCCTCCAGAAGAACACCAAACTCTCGCTGATGGTCTTTATGAATTAGGAGAATTCCAAAACGCTGCCATTTTTTACTCCAAATGTTTATCTCAATCAACCTTTACAGATGAAAAGAATCGAGATCTGATATTATCTTCATTAAAAGATTCTATCGAACGATTAGAACCTCAAGACTTTTTAGAGTATGCTCTATTTGCAGCAAAAATCGCACGAAACCATGGTGAGGATTAGAAATTAGGATTTTAAAGCAATGGAATAGAGATCGAAATGAATTGTTCTTTAACTTAGAAAGATATGTAAAAAACTAGAATTCATTCTTTTTGACCTTCTTGATTGTTGGAATGATCAAGAAACTGCTGGAATAAATTAAAATTCAATATTTTCGATCCGTAGAAAATTTCTCCATATTTACATCCGATCAACGACCCAAAATATCGTCCCATACCTTCAATCCAGTCAATAATTGGGGGGTTATAAGAAGGATGCGCCTTAAATTGCGATTTATAAGCTAATAAAGATTGTTTTTTTATTTCGAACTGTTCGCTGATGTCCATAATGAACTGAAGAGGATGTGGCGCTAGATTCAATTCTCGAGCAGTGAAATAGTAAAATACGTGCTTAATTCTCCATGGAGGGAGCCCTTCAAAATGATGTTCCCATTTAGATAACCGACTGTAAAAAGTTGCTGCATCAAAAATGAGTTGACTTTGGTAATGGTCAGGCGACGCTTGAGGAGTCATTCCCTGCATCCCTATTACAATTTTTGGCTTTGTTTGACGAAAAATTTTGGCCAGAGCTATTCGAGCATTAATACTATCCATAAGTTTACGATTTGGAAGATCGAGTAAGATTCTTTTGATTCCTAATATCCTAGCAGCTTCCAAGGATTCCTTAATTCGAATCTCTGGATCATCATTAAAGGGAGTTGGTTCTCCATTGGTCAAATCTACTATTCCAACACTATATTTTTCAGCTAATTGGGTTAAGGTTCCACCACAACCAATTTCTGCATCGTCAGGGTGAGGAGAAACAGCAATCACATCAAAAATGTCACTCATGTGTATTTCTCCACCAATTCTGGAACTTAAACAGATACTTGTGAAATAATTGATAAGGTTTTATTATTGTAGCAGTATTAATTTTTTTGCTAAAACTTCTAATAAAAATAGTTTTATTCAGTTTTCCTTAAACTATAAGGCTGTATTTTCATAATTAACATGAGTTTGATCTTTTCATTTTATAAAGAGGGTCAAAACCTCTTGTTTCTAATAGATTAATGAAATCCGATTACAATCACAAAGCCGTATTTCTGACAATCAATGAGGAATTGGATTTGGAAACATCTTATTAATGATAAAGTAGACTTATTTGTTAGCGTAGAGGTATCATTTTTTCACACTCTATGGCATGTTGTTTATATTAGCTATAATTATTCTTCATTACGGACTATAAAATTACCTGAGGAAGCTTACATTGAGTCAAGAAGAAGAGCTCGTTTTTGAGGAGGCACAAAAAGGGATTAAAATTGTATTTTGGGGCCCTACATTGGCTGGAAAAACTACTGCGCTTAGCTTGTTTCATGCCATTAAGAAAAAAGAAGATCCTCAGAGCGTTTATAACTTCTTGAAGCTAGAAGATAAAGCAACTGAACGAACAATTGGATTCGATCAAGCAACGTTTGGTTTAGGCACAGGTGCAGGAAAAGGATTCAAGTATCATCTCTTTACCACACCAGGTCAAGATCGATTTAAGTCTATGAGAAAAATCGTTATCAACGGTCTTCATGGGATTATCGTGGTTATCGATTCAGAGAAAGCACGTTGGGAGGAAAATCGAGATAGCCTTACTGAATTATTTCAGATTTTAGGTGAGAAAATCTATCAACGTGAAGTTAAAATGGCTATCATACTGAATAAAATGGATCTGCCTGCTGACACACGAATATCGGCTGCTGATGTCGGAAAATTAATGTTAGAAGCGGGTGTCTCAGACAAACTACGTGATACTTTTGCTAGTACCTTTGAAGTTAGTTGTCTTGAGGCATTGGGAGCTTTAAAAGAAGCCTGGGGTAGAGGGGAGTGGAATCCTAAGCGGCGCCCTCAACCAGTCCAACGAATCATCCAACCTATTCAAATGGTGATTCGCGATATTCTTGTATCTGAGCTGCGAAAAGGGTAATTTTTCCTCGTTTTCTGATATTTATTTGTAATAAGACACTTCAGATCCAAGGAATTGATAGTGGGTTAAAAACTTCAGAAAGAAATATCCCGTTTCAAAGATATAGTTTATATCAGAGGAATATTCACCTTGAAACTTAGAAGAAGCCTTATAGAGAGGCGTAACTTTTCAATCAATGGAGTAGATGGAGTATTTTAAGTCAATTACCATCAACTGAAGTTTTTGGTTTGTAGCTGCAAGGTACAAGTAAAGTACTCACGCTACATTAGGCAGATTGACGGACAGCCTCCGCAAGAAAGATATACTCTCAAGCGATAGTACTCCTGTATGCATTGCTTGACCGTATCACATCAACCGTCTTTCTCTTCAAATGTTGAAGAGTGCCTTCCCTTGAAACCTATTCCAAGAGGGATACGAAGAATGCTATAGTAGTTTTGTCTTAAGATGCTTAAAAAGGTTCTTAAGAGACCCTTCTTTCTAAGTAATCAGGTTTAATTTGTCGATAATTATTTTCATATAACTCTTCTTTTCACCATTCCGCGGCTGAATGAAATCAACTGTTTCCTGGTGAATTTCTCTATGAAAAAAACACGATTGATGGAAATTCAAGAAGGCATGCATAAGAAAACTGAGGAAGAATGTCTACGATTAGATCTTAAACCTCAAGAGATTCCCTCACTTCCAAGAGGAAAGGAAGCTTTAACACCAACAACTCTTGCTGGTTGGCAGACAGAAGGAATTATCCGAGCAATAATTTCAAACCTTCACAATGGCAAAGATTGGGAGAGTCTCTTCATTTATGGGGGTAGTGGAAAAGCTATGCGAAATTGGAAAGCTTATTACGATACTATTGAATTACTTAAATCCTTAAAGCCGAATGAGACCCTATTTATGCAATCAGGGGTTCCTTATGGAAAAACAATAACTCATGCTCTCGCACCTCGCTGTGTTATAACTAACTCAGTAATAGTTCCCAACTGGATTCAATCCTTTCAAGAGTTTGTTGATGCTGGTTTAACAGTTTATGGCCAAATGACTGCAGGTAGCTGGATTTTTATTGGTCTTCAAGGAATAATTCAGGGAACTTATGAAACTATCGTTGCAGCAATTAAAAAAGCCGAATCTAAACGAAATTTCACCTCGTTTTCTAATTTTGAGCAAAATATTGTTGTTACAGCAGGTTTAGGTTTGATGGGTGGAGCTCAACCTTTAGCAATTAAAATGGCCAATAAAACTGGTCTAGTTGCTGAGATTGATTCTGCAAATCTTAAAAGAATATTCAATGAAGGTAGAGACAAAGGAACTCCCTATCTTGACACAAAAGTTGAATCAATTGAAGAAGGTGTGCAACTAGCTCAAGAATTTGTAGAGAGAGGTGAACCTACATCAATAGGTATTCTGTGCAATGCTGTTGATCTTTTGGAACATTTAATTTCACAGAATATTACCCCTCATGTTCTAACTGATCAAACTTCCGCTCACGATATGCTAAATGGTTATGTTCCAGTGGGATTGACTTTTTCTAAAGCGATGGAACTAAGAAAATCAAATTCTGTAGAGTACAAAAAACGAGCTTTTGAGACAGTCAAGAGACATGTACAAGCAATGCTTATTCTGCAAGAAAGAGGTGCTGAAACATTTGATTATGGAAATAACATTCGTGCTCAAGCTTTTCAAGCAGGATTATCTGAGGCCTTTAATTTTTCTGGTTTCGTGCCAAATTATATCCGTCCTCTCTTTTGTGAAGGAAAAGGACCATTTCGATGGGCAGCTCTTTCTAATGACCCAGAAGACATACAGGTAACCGATAATTATGCTAAAATACTGTTTCACGATGATCCAATGTTAATAAACTGGATAAACTTAGCTTCCAAATATATTCCCTTTGAAAAAGGTCTCCCTGCTCGTGTTTTTTGGGTTGGTTATAAAGGAAGGGCTGCTTTTGGAATGCTTTTAAATAAACTATACTCAGATGGTTCTCTTAAAGCTCCTGTGATAATTGGACGAGATCATTTAGATGGTGGTTCAGTAGCAAGTCCTTATCGAGAGACTGAAGGAATGAAAGATGGCTCTGACGCTATTGGAGATTATCCAGTTTTGAACTTATTAGGTAATTCCCTTTGTGGAGCAACATGGACTAGCTATCATGGTGGAGGGGGTGTTGGGGTAGGATATTCACTTCACGCAGGTCAAGTTTGTGTTGCTGACGGAACTCACTTATCACAAGAGAGGATATTTCGCGTCTTAACCTGGGATCCCATGTCAGCGATTTTACGTCACGCTGCAGCTGGTTATAATAAGGCACTCCAAATTTCTGAAATAAATGAGATAAATGTGCCAGGAAAAAATGAGAAAGAAATGAATTACCGAAAATTGTATCTTGAGATTATTCAGTTTGTTGAAGAGCGTACAAATGTAAAACTTTTCCCGCCAATGGAAAATGTGAATATAACCTTACTTTAATTTTAATTACTAGCAAGGAAAAGACATTATGACTGATACTGGACAAATTTCAAATTCTTTTCCAAAAAATTACTCATTTCCCATTTCAACACTACGAGGAAATGAGAAACTAAAATTGCTTTTGCTCTTAATAGCTATTGATCCTTCCATTGAAGGGCTTATACTTATTGGTGGGACAGGAACGGGAAAATCTCAATTTATGCATGCATTTCAACGATTTCAGATTCCCTTAGAAGTAATAACAGAGTGTCAATTCAAGTGTTCCCCGACTCGAGGAAACTTGTGTTTTAAATGCGAAAAGAAAGAAGAGAAACAAAGGAAATTAAAAATCAATAAAACATACGCCCCTATCATATTAATGCCTCCTACTGCTCCTATAAATGCTATTGTTGGTAGTCTTGATCTCGACCTTCAATTTAGGGCAGGTATTTTCGGACAGGTGAATAATGGCTTTTTGCTCATTGATGATATGCATCTTGTTCCCCAATCCAATCTTAATATAGTTCTTAATGTTTGGCAGAGTCGTCAAAACCTAATTCAAAGACAATTGCTATCTCACAATCATCCCTGCAATTTCTCCATTC
>JAEOTU010000007.1 GCA_016839665.1 Candidatus Hodarchaeota archaeon | reverse complement strand
TTCTTCATATTCATTCTCTAATCTTCTCAAAAAAGTGTGTAACGAACTTCCTAAGTAGTACCGTTAAATGGATTGGAAATGCTTTTAAGAGGGAATAACTCTGAGTTCATATCTCTAGAGAAATAGATTTTTTCTAGCAAAGAGAGGTAAAAGATGTTTCACAAGCGTTTTAGAATAGTAATTAACCTGATCGTTATTACTTTGCTTTTGACTACCACGATAGGTATGTCTAGTATAGCAGGTATCGGTAATGGCACTGTTAGCGATCTTGATAGCGATCTTATTGATAGTACCCCTGTCAGTGGTACTCTTAGCGATGTAGATATTGATCTCCACGATTTTGACGAAAATCTAACGGAAAATGAACCAACTGGAGATGCTGATCCGTATGGTTATCCATATGCAATTTGGTTTGACTGGCCAGTAAATCCTCCCGATTATTTTGAAGATGCTGAAAAAAGCATGTGGGATGGGGATGATGACCTAATGTGTTGGGCAGGGTCGGCTTCGAACGTCATAAAGTTCACACGTTGGCATTCTGGCACTGGTTATGGCACCGCAGACAGTATTTTCGATTACTTCCAAGATCATTGGACAGATGAAGGCGGTTTAGCTGGGTATGGTTGGAACTGGTGGTTTGATGGAACCAATCCAAAACAAGGCGTGGCTGGTTGGTCACAGGTCAATGTGGCTGGAGGAGCATTCTGGACACAATACAATTTCAACAATTATTATCGTAAATACCCGTACTGGGCATCCGATTCGTTATCCCATGTAATGGCTAGAATCAACACCTGGCTCCATGATGGATATGGCTTAGGAATAGGAATATACGGGCCTGGTGGTCATGCGCTCACCTGTTGGGGTTTCACTTACTATGCTGGAGATCCTGATTACTATACAGGAATCTTTGTATCTGACTCGGATGACACCAAGAATGATGTTCTGGGTTCTCTTATTCATCGGGATAGGCTGCGATATTATCGTGTGAAAAAGAGTGCTACTGATGGCAAATGGTATCTCCAGAACTATGGTGGCTCCAATGCCTGGTACATTGGCGCTATTATGGGACTAGGTGTTGGCCCTGGCATTGCACCACGGGTGGACGCTGGATCTGATATAACTACTTATCCAGGACATACCGTAACATTCGGTGGTAGTTTTGTTAACCCAGGACCTTCGCATACATACAAGTGGGATTTTGGTGATGGTACAACAAGAACAGGAACTTTGAATCCCACCCATGTGTATAGTGCCAATGGAGTATATACAGTAAAATTAGAAGTAACTGACGAACAAGGCGATGTTGGCTCAGACACTCTCAAAGTGACTGTGAAAAACGTTGCACCGATCGTGAATGCAGGACCCGACAGGACATGTCTTGAGGGACAATCAATAACCTTTTCTGGTACTTTTTCTGATCCTGGATCCGTTTCTCATACCATAAAGTGGTCTTTTGGTGATGGTTCTTATGCGTATAATACTTTAACACCCAATAAAGTATACAAGGATAATGGGGTTTACACAGTTACCTTAGAAGTCAAAGATGATGATGGTGCCTCAGGCTATGATACTCTGTATGTCACTGTGAATAACGTTGCCCCGAGTGTGAATGCTGGTCCAGACCAAACAACTGACGAGGGTGATGTTGTTACCTTTTTAGGTAGTCATGACGATCCTGGAGCTAGTGACACTCACACCTACAGTTGGAATTTCGGTGATGGTTCTCCAAATGTTGGTGGGACTTCTGTAACGCATGTCTATGCTGATAATGGTGTCTATACTGTTACTCTTACGGTAACAGACGACGATGGCGGCGTTGGTTCTGATTCACTTACAGTAACAGTCCTTAATGTTGCTCCGATAGTACCTATGTATTCACCTAGCTCTTCTACTGGTACCAATACATTTGAGGATCTTAATCACCATCAGTACGTTGGAACACATTACGCAGGCTTGACTTATTCAGCTGGAGCACAATGCCTCAAGAAACCAAGCTATAATTATGGTAATTTTCCTCCACACTCAGGGGACTGTGTAATATATGACCATACCTCAGGTTCTATTAGAATCGATTTTGATTACACCGTTTCAAAGGTTGGGGCATGGTTTGTTACCGGTATTGTTACAGTAAATTTAACAGCCTATGACGCACAAAACAATCTTTTAGATAATACAAGTGTCTATTCTGGCCTTGCCAATATCAAATATGCAGAAGTACAAGCTAGTGGAATAAAATACGTAATATTCTATAATGGAGGTAACAGATGGGTCATGGATGATCTAACCTACTCCGTGAATCCAAACGAAGGAGACGTAGTTGATTTTGTTGCCAGCATTGTAGACCCTGGAGCAGACACTCACACTATTAGTTGGAGTTTTGGTGATGGTAACACTGCTACTGGTACATTGACTCCCTCACATGCTTTTGGCGATAATGGTTTCTATACAGTAACCATAACGGTGACTGATGACGACGGTGGTGTTGGGACTACTAGCGTAACAATAACAGTCGACAATATTGCTCCCACAGTAAATGCTGGGGCTGATCAAACATCCGATGAAGGAACTACAATTTCTCTTGATCCAGCTAGTTTTACTGACCCAGGGTTCTTGGACACTTATACTGCTACCATTGACTGGGGTGATAGTACTGTTGAAGCTGGAACTGTCTTGGAATCAGGTGGTAGTGGCACAGTATCAGGTAGTCATGCCTACGCTGACAATAGCGTCTATACAGTCACTCTTACTGTTACTGATGACGATGGTGGGGTTGATACTGATACACTGACAGTGACGGTCAATAATGTTGCACCTATCGCTGATATTGAATCAGTCGAACAAATGCTGCTTTTTGATCTTGAGGATTTGACAGTGATTATGCTTGATCCTGTTTACTTTGAAGGCACAGCTCACGATCCTGGAAGCGATGACCTTACGTTCACGTGGGATTTCGGTGATGGCACCGCAGTGGTAACTACCAGCTACCTTAATGATCCACCAAGTTTTCCTGTAGACATCTTGGATAGTTTGGAACATGTATATAGCAACCTAGGTGAATATACAGTCACTCTCACTGTGGAAGATGACGATGGTGGTATTGGGGTGGATACACTCATTCTAACGGTTTGGGGTCCACAAGATTTGAAAGCGGACGCAATCTTAGACTTAGACTTATCTAAGGTAGGATCAAAACATATAGATAGATCAATCGACCATATTATCAAATTTATCAAACGTAGTCTTAGAGAAAAATATTGGAAGGACGCTACGCATCTTGATCCAAAGCACGGGACCTCTGTGTTCTGTTACGAATTTGTAGCAACATTGAGAATCGAGAAGTATGACCATTACATCCGACATCTTGAAAAAGCAATTGCACGCTGGGAAGCTAAAGGTTACGACACCACTTGGTTAAAATTAAAACTAGCGACCGTCCTCAATGCTCAATCAGTATTTGAATCAGTCGTATATCAGCTGGTTAAAGCAGATGAGCTGATCGTCAGAGTGGCACTATCAGAAGCAGAAAATACTCCAGTGAAATTACCGAAATTTCAAGGAAAGTTTGACAAGGAGTTAGCAAAAGCCAACAAATATTTCATGAAAGCGATGGAAAAAGTAGAAGATGAGGATTATTCGAAAGCAATTCGTTACTTTTGTAAATCATGGGATCATGCACAGAACGCAATAAAATTCGCAAATAAAGAGTACAAGTGCTTCTGTTTACACCATCATAAACACCACCATAAACACAAAAATTGGCATTGCTAAAAGAATTCCGAGTTGAGATAGCGTAGATAGGATATTTCTAACAGAATAATCCTATTTATTCTTCTTTTTTCTTTTCATTATAATTTTTTCAAAGATTTTTATCGTTTATTATTCTAAAATCGGTTGGGGTTCAGAAACTATTGGTTCTATAGGAGTCAGTTCCAGAGTTTGAACTGTCTGTTCCACACTTCTAAATCTTGTGAAAAACCACGAGTATCCCAAGAATAATAGCCCAAATAGACTCGAGACGACTAAAACTGGTGTAATGCCAAACAATTCACCGAAGATCCCAGATAGAATAATGGCAATTGGTGCTGAACCTTGAGCAATCGTTAAGCGGACCGAATAGACACGCCCCAGCTTTTCAGGAGGAACAATTTTTTGCCAGATCGTTTGAGAGGCAACATTTGCTACTGGTAAACCGAATCCATTCAAAAACATTCCAAAAACAAGTAAAGCAAATAATCCTGAGGGGGAAAAACTACAGATGATAAATCCCACATACATGATAAAGAGGCCTAATGCCACTCCATAACTATTGTTTGTAAAGCCTCTCCAAGATGACATAATCAGTGAACTACCAATAATTCCAGCTTGAGCAGCTGCAAATAGTAACGCTAATTCCTCTACACCTCCTGAGTGAATGTCCTTGACAAATAATGGTAATAATACATAAAGAGGACGTATAAAGAAGTTTGCTGCAGTGAAAACAGCTAATAGTGCTAACAATCCTTGTTGGTTTTTAATAAAAATCAAACCCTCCGAAAGTTCAGTTCTGAAAGGAACCTTCTCTTGAACCATTTTGGATAATTTGACTGACGGTATTGAGATAATGATTGTTGGAACAACCGCAATCACAAACGTAATTGCATCCAACCATAAGACTTCATAAATAACAAAAAAATTTAACAAAAGAGCACCAACTAATGGGCCGATCATTAAGATTACTCCATTAAAGAGGTAATCAAGTCCATTCATCCGACTAAGTTTTTCTTTGGGCACTAGTAAGGGAATGATTGCTTGGACGGCTGGTCTATGGAACGCTTGAAACAGACCTCTTAATGTAATTACAGCAAGAACATACCAAACATTCGCATAACCAATCATGAATGAATAAATCAAAACAATCGTAACTAGAGCTTGTAGAAAATCTACTGTTGCTATTAATTTCTTTCGTGACCATTTGTCAACAAAAACCCCCGCTACAGGAGTTAGAACAATTGCAGGTCCAAATCCTAAAAACGTTGATAATGCTAAGAAGAATTCACTTCCAGTCTCAAGTGTTATCCACCAGATAATTGTGAATTGTACAACACTTGAACCCAACAAAGAAATTAGTTGACCAATCCAAAAGAAAATATACC
>JAEOTU010000032.1 GCA_016839665.1 Candidatus Hodarchaeota archaeon | reverse complement strand
CTCCCAATGTGGGTAAATAATGTGTTGGAAACCCATGTCCTAGATACCGTTCGCGGATTGAGGTCTTCCCCACTGATCCATCTCCAATCAGGATTATTTTCAGTAATTCCATATGATAATCCCCTCGATTACAGCTTTTTCTCTCTCTTTATCCCTATACGTTCATGGTGGTTAATGAGTACGTAACATCACCATAACACACACGTGTGAGATCAGGAATCAAATATGTAATATGATCAGGGAAATTTATTCTTTTTTGAGAAAGCTATTTAAGAATGTATAACGTTTGTAACAGGTTTCAAAACCAAATGACAATAAAATAATCACTTATGAGGGAAAAAAGAATGAAAAATAAAAAGAGAAACCTACCTGTGGAAATCGCAACTAGGATAGTAGTAGTGATTTTTGTAATAACCTTACTTTTGTGGATCTAAAATAACAGGTATTGACCAGAAACAAGCACCAACTACACTACCAACCCAAAAAATGAGCTTTACCAAACCAAAACCTTCTTATCGGCCATGTTTAATCGTCGTATTGGGATTTGCAACGATTGGTATAATTATAATCGCTTTTGTTTTTGTTGCTTCGTTCTTCTTGAGTTCTTTATTCGGATCATCCCTTGGATCAGGCATTGAAATTCACTCTGATGATGATTTTAGCGAGTACAGCTCTTCAGGGATTGGAACTCCAGATGACCCATACATACTCTCTAATTTCACTCTCAAGGAAGAATTTTACGGGTTTTCAATTCATAACACCACTAAACACTTTATTATTACTCAATGTACCATAGAGATTTGTTACGAAGGAATCAACATTGAACATGTTGCAGCTGGAACAGCAACCATTTTTGATAACAATATTACTTATAACGATTGTTGGGTTTGGGAAACAGGTCCCCATGCGGGAATCACAATCGTCTCCGCTCCAGAAGTCAATATCTCTAATAATATCATTTCACAATCGGGATATGAGGGTATAGTAATTGAAAACTCAGAGAAATGCTATTTATCAAATAACACAGTTTCAGGACTTGGCCGAGGTATCACATTAGAATCTTGTGACTCGTCCACTATCAAAAATAATTTTCTCTTTCAAAATTATGAAGCAATCCAATGTTATGACTCCCACTTCCTAACTATTGCCAATAATACTTGTATTAACAACGAAGATGTATGTATAAATATTGTGGGATCAAATTTTGCTCAACTCAAAAACAATATCTGCACCAACAATACTACTACTTGGCCAAGTTGGGACACTTCAGGTATCATCTTAGATACATGCAATAATTGTACCATCACTAATTGTACCGTCACAAACTGTTATCAAGGTATTTATGCGCCTGGCTCATCATATTGTCAGATATTCAACAATTCCATTAAAGATAATCATGAATATGGAGTCTCTATTGTTTCGGCGTATGAAATGGCTGAATTTAATGTAATTTATCACAACTCATTCATCGACAATAACCCAACTGGACTTTCACAAGCTTCAGATAATGGAACTTCCAACATCTGGTATAATTTGACACTAGCTCAGGGGAATTACTGGTCAGATTGGAATCAGACAGGTGTTTATCCTATTGCGGGAACTGCGAGTGTTTCTGATATCTATCCACTTGCAGAGTCTCCAGTGTAGCTATTCTTAAAGTTTAGAATAAGTTTGATATAGACTATCATAGTAGTCTTCACATGAATAACACAAATAGGAGCCTTCACCATAACAATCTGGACAGGCCTCCTTCGATGATTCACAAAAACGAAATCTACTGCATGTGATTTCTTTGATTTTGTTTTTCGGAAATCTTCTTTTGCACCACGGACATTCCCCAATTTCATCTGGTTTAAATTCTCTTTTCTTTTTTGGCTGGCGACAATACTCAACAAGTTTTGGAATATTGTATGTGCGACAGACCCCGGACTTCCTCCATGAATCTCCCTTTTTTTGGACAGAGGCTTCTGGAGCATATCCCTCCATCCATATAATTGGATTTCTCTCGAGATCTAACTTTCGTAAGCTGGAAAGGTTTTGTAATCCTTTTACTTCTGATAGTTGATTCCCATTGAGATTCAACAGTTCTAGGTTAACAAGATTCTCTAACTCTTGAATCTCGGTAATCTGGTTATTCTTAAGATCTAACTCCTGTAAACTTGGAAGGTTGTCTAATCCTTTTATCTCCGTAATCTGATTATTCTTAAGATCTAACTTTTGCAAACTAGGAAGGTTTTCAAATCCTTTCATCT
>JAEOTU010000031.1 GCA_016839665.1 Candidatus Hodarchaeota archaeon | reverse complement strand
AACCATAATATCCATAGGGAGATAAAAATGAGATTATAAAGAAGAGGGCCTAAGGAGGTAAAGACTAACTCTGAAATATCCATTACAGTCCATCTTTTTCTGTTTATGAAGTTTTACAATAGTTATAAGTGACTTATTTAGGTTATCAATTGTAATTCTCTTTCTCAATTAATCTATATTGCATTTTGATATTCTGATTTAATATCCTCTGTAATCATATAGGAATCATATAGAATCCCATCCGCTCAAAAGCGAGAAGAAATACTAATAAAAGTCTAGAAAGACTATCTCACATAATTATCCATTTGAGTACGCATTGTGGGAGACCTGAATAACATGTAGTTTAAGGTATGCCAAAGGATAATTTGAAAGAGGACTGAAAACTTTTTAATTATAGACTCTCCCTCTAACACGGTATCACTAAATGACACATCGCAGAATTGGATTCGATTTTTGAGATTTCAAGGTACTCAATAATTTTCACAGTTTCCAAGAATTCAGGCGTTTCACGATGAGATTAACATATAAATTTCGTTATTACTCTGGGTTTGAGCAATTAGGTCAGCTCTGTCATATTTCCAAAAATCTCTTTAATCAGGCTAATTATTTGATCTATCAAGAACTTCTACACAATAAGAAGTGGCTGCGGTACACTGAGCTTAATCATCAGCTAAAGAATTCAAACAACTATCGGCTATTAAAAGCTCAGACTTCTCAACAGATATTGAAAGTTGTTGATAAAAATTGGACTTCTTTTTTTAAGACAATAAAAGATTGGAGGAGAAATTCTGACAAATATAGTGGGAAACCCAATCCCCCACGGTATAAACCAAAAGATGGTCATTTTCTTCTCATATTTACGAATCAGAACAGCAAAATTCAAGGTAAGCTCATTATTTTAACTATGTCAAAAGCGTTCAAATCTAAACATCCGAACTTTAAGAATCCAATTAAACTTAATATTCCAAAACACCACACTAGAAATATTAATTTTGGGGAATATCAACAAATTAGGATTTTACCTCGAAAAAATTATTATGAAATCGAAGTGATTTATAATACATCTATTTTAAATCCAGATTTAGATTACAACTCTTATCTTGGAATAGATCTCGGATTAAATAATCTGGTAACAATGATA
Source organism: Candidatus Hodarchaeota archaeon (assembly GCA_016839665.1). The sequence goes on along the minus strand of JAEOTU010000031.1, from coordinate 3,360 downwards.
GAGAATGAAAACAAAAGACCTTTAATTATTTCAGGAAAAATACTGAAATCGATCAATCAAGAATGGAACAAAAATAAAGCAAAGTTGTCTTCAAGCAAAGATCAACAAAATATTAAAGGTTCTACAGCAATTTTGGACAAACTTACCACTAATCGAAATGCAGCTATTTATGATTATTTGCATAAGACAAGTCGGTTTATTATTGACTATTGTTTGCAAAATAAGATAGGGAATATTTGTATCGGTAAATTGAAGGGTATCAAGGACGGTATCCAATTAGGTAAACCAAACAACCAAATCTTTGTGAATATTCCTCTAGAAAGACTAAAACAGATGTTGAAATACAAAGCAGAATTAGTAAGTATAAAAATTCATGAGATGAATGAGAGCTATTCGTCTAAATGCAGTGCTTTAGACTTAGAACCAATTCAATACCATAAGTACTATCTAGGTAAGCGTGTTAAGCGTGGTTTATTTCAAAGTCTAAACCACCTAATTAATGCTGATGTAAATGGAGCATTGAATATCTTGAGAAAAGTAATTGGCGATGATTTTGTCAAAAGTCTAGTCAATAGTGGCTGTCATTGGTTTCAGCCTGTACGAATAAGGAACATGTTCCAAACTTCGTACAAACAATTTTGTTCAAAAACGGTTAATATTACTCTATAATTTGAACAAAAAAGATAACCTAATAAGACCTCGCCTCAAGATAAGGGTTGAGGTCAATTTTGTGGAAAAATCCTCCAAATTTTTTGCAGATGAGACTGAAATATCTCTTCGGAAAGCATTTGATAAAAAAACCCTTTTCTTGCTCGGTATTGCTGCAATAGCTCTTTTGATCTATCTCTATCTAGGAAATGTAAGTTTATTTTCCATGATTGAAGTCATATTAAGTGCAGAATTACTGATACTGATCTTAGGGGCATTTTTTACCTTTTTTGCTGTTTTACTCGACACTGTTGCCTGGAAGGTTCTTTTAGGGATCTCCTCCATACATCCTTCAACTACAACTGTCTATCGAATCCAGCTCTCTTCTTTTTCATATGGGCTACTTATCCCAAGTGCTGGAGCTGTTGAAGTTATCATGAGAGTTGTTTTAGGAAAAAAAGAGTTTATAAATGAAAAGGAAAATCGATATGCGACTAGTGGTGAAATCCTTTCAAGTGTTGTTGCTCACAAACTTTGTGGTCTGTTAGCTTTTATCCCTATTTCGGTTTTCTTAGCTTTCGCAATCCTAGCATATTTTAGCAATATTACAGAAAATTTAACTGGTTATCCCTTACCCGAGGGATTGGGGGTCTTTTTTATCATATTAATCTCATTTATTTCCATCTTAGCGGTAAGTTTGTTCGTTCTTATTGCAAAATCACCTGTTACAGCAAAAAAAATTCTATCAACGGTTTTGACGGGTCTTAGCTATTCACCTCTCATTGGAACGTATGCAAAAAGTACTATAGAACCATCTGAAAAGATGATTGATGATTTTAGCGTCCAATTCAACTATCTAGCAAAAAATAAGCTCATTTCAATTATTGCTCTGCTTTTAGCTTTTTTATCTCAAGTAGCTCACTGGGTTTCCATCTATTTTATCCTTCATTCTATTAATATACCCATATTTATTGATCAAGTCGCAGCTGTTAATTTCTTAGGTGGAACAGCAGACCTTATCCCAGTTGGAATTCCAGGAATGGCAGGATTGAAAGAAATTACACTTTCAGTTTTCCTAGACATAGGTTTAGGATTGGGGTCTACTGTAGCTGCTTCTGGAGCAATTTTAGTTCAGCTCGTGAAGTTTTATTTTCTAATTATAGTAGGGATACTCGTGTATGTTGTGGGAAAAACTCAAGTTGCCTCCCAGGATTTGGTAGATGAGACGATCTAAAGGTTTTAATATACCAAATAATCAAAAATTTTGAGCTAATTATAACGTCGTGGAATTTTTCTCTTGATTATTAGATATCTATTACCAAAATCATGCTAACATATATTTTAATGAAAAGGTTAAAATCTCTGGGCCTAGAAATAACATTCAGAGGGGGAAAACAAGGTGTCGTATCGAGAGATGGTTGAATGACTGATCTGACAAAAGCTGACATGCACAACCACAGCTGGTATTCTCTCCTGCGAGTACCTAAATTAAGAGGAGAACACTATTACCCAGATTCTGTGAATTCGCCCAAGTTATTAATCAAAGCAGCCCGAAAACGGAAAATAGGAGCAATAGCCCTCACAGACCATGATACTATGAGAGGTATCAAACCCTTTTTGCATTATGCGTCCAAATATAATGATATTATACCAATTGTAGGACAGGAGATCACAAAATATAACCAAAAACGAAAGGGTTGGGCACATGTTTTAGTCTATGGATTAAAGGAAATTCCTTGGAAAATACGCTTTCAACCCCTTCCAGAGTTTTTAGAATATCTTGAAGAGAATAATGGACTTTATGTACTTGCTCATCCTTTTGATCTCTCCCAAAGCGCACCAGGAGGAGGTTTCAACCAAAAAACTTTCGAGATCAACTTTTCAGTATTGAAAAGGTTTCGGATGGTAGAGATTGTAAACGGGTTACAATCTAAGCGTCATAATTATCTTACACAGATTATTGCTCGTGAGTTGGGGATACCAGGGATTGCTGGGGGTGATAGTCATTATCCTAATATGATAGGGCGATGCTTTTCATATGTGGAAGGTACGACAGAAGAAGAAATTCTGGAATACTTGCGGAAAGTTAAAAGATCTCCCTCGGCGTACCGTATTCGTACACATGGCACAGGTTCAAACCAACAAATTTGGGCTGAATGGTTTTTCTATCTGTTTCATAATCTGGAACTCAAAATTCGTTATGATATTTATCGACATTTGAACCCCGGAACCAGAAAAAAAGATCATGCACCTGTTTATGATGAATTGTATTATAAATCTCCAACATTTGTAAAGATTTTAGTTCAAGCATCCATTCCTTATGCTTTTTGGGCTTCCTTAGCTTTTCTAAAAATCTGGAGTCCACGAATGGAAAAACAAACGAGAGAAAAAGAGTTAAAGGTTCTCAAATCATTGATCGATTATCAAGCAATTAATGAAAATTTAGAAATACCCCACATTGATTTACCTTTCACTGTTGAAGACATTTTGTTTCTTCAACAACAATAATAATTATCTCTTCAATCTATCGAAAACATAAATACCCGCAGTAATCAACCCTCTTCTGTGAAAAAGAGTGGCACCAAAAATAGGATAATTGATTGTTATCATCTTACAGGAAAACTCTTCCCCTTTAAAACAACAGATTTCGCTTGGATAGAATTCATAATAATGACCTTGAAAGATGAAATTATCGACCCCCCTAAGCATTTT
>JAEOTU010000274.1 GCA_016839665.1 Candidatus Hodarchaeota archaeon | reverse complement strand
AGTCTATTATCCAAACGTGGAGAACAAATTATGTTCATTGAGGGATCGCCTATTAAAAATGGATCTATGTGAAAATGAACTGGATCACCAGCGAGAATACCCAACTCGGTTATTTCTCTTGGAGAGTGAACCCCAATGTCAATCGTAAATGAGGACTTTTTCGTGTCATCACTTTTTGCATACATTAATCCATGAACATCCCCCTTATTTGTTGTAATAATTACAGGTTGAAGGTGACATGCATCAGTGCTTCGATAACCGAAGTTAAGACACTTAATCTGTCCAGCTGCTATACTATGGACTATGAACCCACATGTGTCCATGTGAGCTGCAATTAACAATTTCCTCCCTTGGGGCTCTGTTCCTCTAATTTTGCAGATGACTGAACCTAAGTTATCTTGGGAGATTTCCCCGTAGTTTCTCAATTTTTCCAATAAAAATGCGCGGATTCGAGATTCAAATCCACTCTGACCCGGAATTTCTAGACATTTTATCAACATTTCATTAATCTGACTTGTCATTGAAGTCACCTTAAAGTGAATTAAGCAATCAAACTTGAAAAAGTAGATACCAATTAATTTCCTCTTTCTTTAAAAACAATGTTTTTTCCCGATAAGACATTATTGGTTTAAATCCCAATTCGTTCAACGTTTTTTTGTACCAAGTATGTGAAAAACTGCTCCACCACATTTTTGTGCCAAACCAGTAATAGGTTGACCCCTCATCAGCTGTCTCGGGAACAGAAAAGAGAAAAGGGGCATTTGGTCTCAGAATTCTTTTTATTTCTAGAAAAAAATCAAGATGAAGTTGTCGTGGGAGATGAAAGATGGAATGCAGAGCAATAATTCCACCATACTGACCTTCATTGCTCTGTTGACAAAATTTCAACATTTCCGCAACTCTGAACTGAACATTTTTACTTGGAAATTGTTTTGTCGCGAGTGAAATTTGAGATTTAGCCAAATCAATCCCTAGATAGGGTTTACTTGTTTGTATGAATTTTTGTGCTATGGGATAACCCGAACCACATCCTAGGTCTAATACAGTCCCATCAGAGAGCATTGAAAACCATAACTCAAAGATCGCTAGGTTTAGAAAGGTTAAATTTTTTTCCTCCCTGTAACATTTCGCTACTTTCTCATAACCGTTCTTTACTAATTCAATTTTATCTATGTCCATAAAATTATTCACCTAGAACGAAAAAATGTTCTTTCAGGACTTTAATCAACCTTTGTAGTAAATTCCATATGAATGCAAAAGGATAGCTTCTTAATATTAAGGATTATATTACTTTCTACGTGATATCCATGGCTTACTCGTTAAATTATTGCTTATTAATGAGAATGATTTATTGTACGATTATTGGACTTACTCTTTTATTTATCATAATACCAGTTCTAAGTTTTTCTCCTTGTGATAACCAAGTTCAGCTCCGGCAAGATCAATCAGAAGAAAGTGCTCATACTACGGTAAACATAACTTTAACAGATACGACTACCACCTATAAACGTATAACTGATTTTCCAAATCCAGAAGAAGAACCAGGTATTAGAAGATATTTTGCTATTGCTAAGTTAACGACGCATTCGGATATTTTTTTAAGATTTAATGTTGAATTTTCCACTACTGATTGGAATGGCAACTTTGATCTTTTCAAGAATTCGTCATTAGTGGATGATTTTAAGAATTATCAGGCTTTAAAACAGTTAATACCTTTCAATATCTCAACATTGGATATAGAAGTAAGTTCACTTGAATTACACCATGAAAATTTCAGTGAAACAGAAGAATTCTTTGTCATTGAACAAATGATGGTTCTTCGTCAAACAACCACATTTCTTATCGCATTACCAGAACCATTCATGTTTGACCTAAATAGACTGGAGCTTGGTCAGCTTTCGGATTTTCACTATGAAAGTGAATATGTTAACGATGAAGAAAGTAGTGATCGTCACGTCCATGAGGAAGTTCGGATAAAAGCCCCTGGTACCGCGCTTGATTATATTCCCAGTACCCAAGGTTATTCAGGATTCGTTTATTTAACACCTTCTCAATTTGACACTCCTGAACCAGTTCCGAGATACCAACGGTATTTCACTGATAGCTCTCAAGATATCACTCTTTCAATCAAACTTCCGGTACGACAAACGATTTCCTTTGACTTTGATTCGGTCTATAAAACTAAGGTTAGTGATGGAGAGAGAGACAATTCAAAGGAAGGTAATATTGCGACATTTATGTTCGCTTCTGATAGCTATCTACCCCATTATATTAAACTAAGTTCATATACTGAATTTCTTGCACAATTTTCTTTATCAGACTACTTTTCAATAGGTCTTTCGGGACTTATTGGATTGATCACAGTTGTAAAAGGAATTCCTTATTTTTTCAGGCGTAGGTCCTTCAATAATTTTAAAAAATCACTTCATGGAGCAGTCGAGGAGAAAGATACCACGAAATTTGAAAGTCTCCAAGAAAAAGCATTAAATGATTTTATGCGAGGCAAATTATCTGCTAGTCAGGTTGAAGAGGTTCGATCAGTAGTACAATTACTTAAGAGATATATGGATACAACACCTACACCCAAGAAACAGGAAACACCATCGTTGGAACAGTTGCTAGGTGAGTGACCTTATCCAGGAGAAAAATCTTCTAGCTCCTAGTAAATCTCGAGTTTAAGGAGGACTTGTCGAATCAGCTGCAGCAAGCTCTGGAACAACGCTCGGAGCCCAAGTGACTTCTTGGTGTTTGAAATATGTGTTGTATAAGTTAGCATACTCGCCCTCTTGTCCTAAGAGATCGTTATGAGTGCCATCTTCGGTGATTTTGCCTTGATCGAGAACAATGATGCGATCTGCATTCTTAACAGTACTCAGACGGTGAGCAATGACAATCGAAGTCCGTCCTTTCATTAATTCTTCCAAGGATTCTTGAATCATGCTTTCTGTATAGGCGTCAACGGAGGAGGTAGCTTCGTCCAAAATCAAAATCCGTGGATCTGCAAGCAGCGCACGAGCAAAACTTACTAACTGCCTTTGGCCTGTACTGAGAAGAGATCCCCCTTCTCCAACTTGTGTCTGCGTTCCATCTTTTAAATACTCTAATATCTCGTCTACTCTGGAAATTCTCATTGCACGCCGAAGATCTTCTTCAGTGGCATCTTTTCTACCGTACGTGATGTTTTCTTCAATCGTACCATTGAAAAGGAATGGCGTTTGCAATACAATCCCGAGATGCTTTCGATAAGATTTTAGGGGAATATCTCGGATGTTGGTTCCATCTACTAAGATCTTTCCTCCTTGAAATTCATAAAAACGAGTTAAAATCGAGATGATTGAAGTTTTTCCTGCGCCTGTGTGGCCAACAATTGCTAGTTTCTCCCCTGGATTTATAGTTAAAGAGAAATCTCTTAAGACTGGTGCGTCAGAAACATACTCAAAATCCACATTTTGGAACTTAATTTGTCCTTCAATTTGATCTACCTCAACGTCACCTAGATCTTGTACTTCGGGTTCTGCGTCAATAACTTGAAGAATACGTTCATATCCAGCAAAACCTGCCTGAATTTGTGCATAAAAGTTTACCAATTGCTGGACAGGGAAAAAGAAACGAGTAAGATAAGTTAGGAACAGAAATAATATCCCAGGTGTGGCAAAACCCAATTCCAGTATAACCCCTTGTCCCCCAAAGAATAGGATCAGAACTGTACCCATAGCTGAAACAAAGTCCACAACAGGGAAGAATAAATTCATTGATACACTGCGTCGAATACCTGACACATAATGTCGCTGATTTACTTTTTTGAAATCTTCCAGACTTTCAGTCTCGACCCCAAAGCCCTTACTTACCTGAATGCCGCTAACTGATTCAGCCATTGACGCATTTACCTCAGCATGCGCCCTTCGAAATGACATGTTGGTTATCCGGGCAATCTTACGAAAAGCAAAACTTGCGATTAATAATACTGGGATAACCATTGCAGTCAGCAAGGCTAAAGGTAGATTGATGAATGCAAGAATGACAAAAATAAGAATTAAAATAAGAACCTGCCCTACTACAGTCATCACAATAGAAACCGCATTACCGTAATCAGAGGCATCGCTTGATACTCGTGAATTAAGTCTTCCACTTCGGTGTTGATCGAAAAACTTCATGTCTTGTTTTTGAAGAGCAGCAAAGATGTCTCCTCGTAAAGTCACCATGAAGTCAGGTACCTGTTTCGCAAATTGGAGGTTGATGATATAGTCAGTTACCCATGAAAACACATATAAGAGAAGGTAGCTGACACCTCCGCCAAATAAAATTAGAATGAAAACATCTGCTTGAGGGTTTTGCAGTGTATCAATCAAATTGGCAAATATCATGGGAGTAAACAATGATATGATAGTTGCGACTACCATTGTTATTGTGGAAACAATGATTGGTCGTTTGTAAGGAGTCATACGTTTAGCGCTACGCTTTATTAATTCCCAATCCGAGTACTTTCTTTCTTGATCTTTTGCTTCAATGCCGTGAAATATCCACCCCATTTAAGAACCTCCTATTGGTGATATCCCAACTTTATCAATTTGCAAAGGGGGAAGGTCAACGTTTTTACCAAAAATCCTGCGATAGTCTGGTGATGTATAGATTAGTCTGGAATGGTGGCCTTTGGAGACTATTTTTCCCCCTTTGATAACTAAAACACAATCAGCTTGACGTATACTTGATAGTCTATGGGTTGTAATAAACATTGTTCTTCCCTGACTCAACGCATCAATAGCTTTTACGATTTTCTCTTCAGTCTCTGAATCTACAGAGCTAGTTGAGTCGTCTAAGATTAATATTTTGGGATCAGTCAAAAAAGTTCTCGCTAAAGCGATTCTCTGTCTTTGGCCTCCTGATAGCTGGCTACCCCCTTCACCCACATATGTATCATAACCCTTGGGAAACTTTAAAATGAAATCATGAGCCTGGGCTAATCGGGCAGCATGTTCAATGTCTTCTTGACTTGCATCTCTTGCACCAAAAGCAATATTCTCCCGTACGGAGCGAGGAAAGAGGTAAATATCTTGTTCGATCCGACCAAAACTTTTCCTTAAAGACTCAAGAGAATATTCCTTGATATCTGTTCCCTCAATCGTAATTCGCCCTTCATAATCATAGAGTCTAAGTAATAAGTTTGTAAGGGAGGATTTTCCTGATCCAGTAGGCCCTACTATTGCAATAGTTTGACCGGGAGCGACAGTAAAACTAATATCATCTAATACTGGTTTCTTCGATGTTGGATATTTGAATGATACATTCTCAAACCGAATTGCTCCTGGAATGTGAGAAGGAAATTCTTTCTTTTCAAGCTCACTCTCTTCTCTTTCTTCACGGACTTCCATCGCATGAATTCTCCGTGCACCTGCTAATCCAGCATTAAAAATTGTGACAGCAAAACTAATCACATAAGTAGGAACCAATAAACTAATTAATAAACCGTTGTATGCTATAAGATTCCCGATTGTTAACCGATCAAGTACAACAATCAGGTATGATCCCGCTAATAGAGAAAAGCCAATAGCTGCAAACAAAACAAGCGTAGGAAAATAGCGTGCTTGAAGTATCTGTTGTTTGTACCAAGTATCTCGAAAATCAAGTACATATTTCATGAATTTTTCTCGCTCATAGGATTCTTCTGCAAATGCACGAACAACTTCAGCTCCAGTGATATTGTCCTGCACAGCAGTAGCAATCGCACCCCACTTCCTCATGAAAGTGTGACTAATAGGAGCCATTTTGCGATTGTAACTCCTTATCGTCCAAATATAAGCAATGAAAAAGGGAATTGAAATAATGAGCAGCTCAATCGAATCGAGTACTTCAATTATCAAAAACGCAGAGAAAACAATGGAGATAAACACATTAGACATCATACTAAGACCTGGACTGATCATCCCACCCACCTGACCCAAATCATTGGTAGCTAGAGCCATCAATTCGCCTGTTCGAACGGAGTCATGGAATTTTAGTGGTTTGTTCTGCATGGAATCGAAGAATTCTTCTCTAATCCGTCGTTGAGCAGTCCATGATAACCAATCATTGGCAATGGTGGTAATAAAACCAATTAAAAGACGGAATACCCCCAAAACAAAGAGCATGAGTACAAATTCCCCTAGGAGAGAAAATTGTTCATCAGAGCTAAACAGATTATCTTTATCGATAATCGCAATATCGATCGCCTGCCCTAGAATGACAGGAATGAGGAGGCGAGTAAATATTACAACTGCTGTTCCTAAAACTACGAGAATAATAATAATCGGATTAGCAGTTAAGTGACCTAAAAACCAACGTGGAAAGGAAGGTTGCGATTTTCGGGATGAAGCAGCACTTTGTGACATGAATAGAATTATGCTTTTTCCACTTAAAAGTAAGTTGTTGTTGGCAAGAAAGTCATAGAAAGGGAAAATTTAACTCTCATTTATCATAACTTTTCCTTCCGAAGGACATAAACATTGTATTTTTAATCTAACAAACACGAATCATAAGAAAAACTATCACATTCTGGAATGTTAGACTTTTAAAGGAAACATCTGTAAAAAGACCAGAAATTATCTTTTTAGAGAAAGCTATCTTTGATTGACGTATGACTATGTTTTATATTTCTAGATTCAAACGTGATCTATATTATCACAGAATTGATTACAGGGACAGAAAACGATTCCTCGTTTTTTGTGTATAAAACGGGGAATGAATTATCAAGTATAGTGGAAAATGGGCCAATAACCTTCTCTATTACTTTACCAGCTTCTGTATCTTTAAAAAGTTGCACTAAGTAGGAATATCCTGTCATGGTAGAAGAGAAAAAAGAAGTAATTTATGTACAGAATGCTAAGGTCCACAATCTTCGGAATTTAACAGTAAGCATTCCCCGTAATCAGTTGGTTGTGATCACAGGAGTTAGTGGATCAGGTAAATCCAGTCTAGCTTTTGACGTGATTTTTGCGGAGGGGCAGCGTCGCTATGTGGAATCTTTGAGTGCCTACGCTCGTCAATTTTTGGAACGAATGCAGAAGCCAGATGTAGAATTAATTGAGGGACTTAGTCCTGCAGTTAGTATTGAACAAAAGACAACTAGTAAGAATCCACGATCCACTGTTGGTACACAGACTGAAATTTTTGATTATTTACGATTATTATTTGCGAATATTGGTATTCCTCATTGCACATCATGCGATAAAGAGTTACGGATCCAAACTCCTCAATCCATTGTCAGAACTATACTAACATGGGAGGAAGGGACACGAATCAAAGTTTTAGCTCCTATCATACGAGGAAAAAAGGGTACTCATCATACTCAATGGGATCGCTTGAGTGAAATGGGATTTGTACGTGTAAGGGTTGATGAAACCGAATATGAGCTTGCGGATCCACCCAAACTTGATCGCTACAAACTTCATACTATCGAAGCCATTGTAGATCGTCTTGTTTTGAAAGCTTCGATCAAAAAACGATTAATTGAAGCAATAGAACAAGCTCTGAACTTAGGAGACGGATTAGTCGTGATTTCTCGTATTGACTCCGAAAAATCAGACACAGATAAAGATTTCTTCTTTAGTGAAAATTATGCGTGTCCTGATTGCGAACTCTCCTATGAAGAATTGAAACCGCGGAACTTCAGCTTTAATTCACCATGGGGGTCATGTCCAGAGTGTCAAGGACTAGGCACAACACTTCGTGTTGATCCAGAGTTAATAATTACTGACCCTAATCTATCTTATCGAGGAGGAGGTGTCATGAATAAGCCCTTAACACCTGGAACATGGCGATACTCTTATTATACGTCATTGGCGAAAGTGTGGAGTGATTTTTCAGTAGATACTCCACTTAAGGATCTACCATCAGGAGTCATTGACAGATTACTCTATGGGTCAGAACAAGCAATGAGTGTTGTGTTTGAGTCAGATAGAAGCCGATGGGAATCCAAAAGACATCGTCATGAAGGTATTATAAATAGTATAAAGCGGAGATACCGAGAAACTAAGAGTGAAAGCGCTCGTGCCTATTATGAACAATTCATGAGAAAAAGATTTTGTGAATCATGTAAAGGAAAACGCTTAAAACCTGAATCACTTGCAGTTACTATCTTAGGTCAGAGCATTGTCGACGTTTCAGAAAGGACAGTTGACAAATGTCTAACATGGGTTAAAGATTTACGTCCACAACTGTCAGAAAACCATGCAAAAATTGCTACAAACATCTTACGAGAGATTGAATCACGACTAGATTTTCTTATTTCCGTCGGATTGCCTTATTTAACCTTAATCAGAGCATCTATGACTCTATCAGGTGGGGAATCACAAAGAATTCGGTTAGCAACACAGATTGGATCAGCTTTAGTCGGTGTTACTTATGTTTTAGATGAACCATCTATTGGACTCCACGCTCGTGATCAAGGAAAGCTACTCGAATCTTTAAAGAATCTTCGGTCGATAGGAAATACAGTTTTGGCTGTCGAGCACGATCATCAGACAATTTTGGCAGCAGACCACGTGATAGACTTAGGACCTGGGCCTGGTATCCATGGTGGGACATTGGTAGTTCAAGGAACACCTGAAGATATAATGAGCTGTACTGCTTCCACAACTGGCGCCTACATTTCGGGGAAGAAACAGATTATGATCCCAGAAAGCCGTAAAATTGGAAATGGAGAAAGTATCAAAATAATTGGTGCTACAGCAAACAACTTGAAAAGTATTGATGTTGATTTTCCACTTGGCCGCTTTATCTGTATTACTGGTGTCTCAGGATCAGGCAAATCCACATTGATGAATGATACACTTTATCCAGGACTCATGAAATATCTTCACAGGTCACGGGAAAAGGTTGGAGCACATAAAAAGTTTGAAGGATTGGAATATGTTGATAAAGTAATCAATATTGACCAAAGTCCGATTGGAAGGACCCCTCGTAGTAACCCAGCAACTTACACTGGTGTTTGGGATCATATTCGAGCATTATTTACCTTAACCAAGGAAGCAAAAGTAAGAGGATATAAGCAGGGACGCTTTAGTTTCAATGTGAAGGGTGGACGATGTGAGGCATGTAGTGGCGGAGGACAGATTAAAATTGAGTTATCCTTTTTACCAGACGTATGGATCACCTGTGATGAATGCAAAGGTAAACGCTATAATTCTGAAACACTGGAGATTCGTTATAAAGGTAAAACCATCGCTGATATCTTAGATATGACAGTTGAGGAAGCTTTGGAGTTCTTTACAAATATCCCAAAAATAAAACACAAATTACAAACAATCGTTGACGTTGGGTTGAGTTATATCCAATTAGGTCAACCAGCAACAACTTTATCAGGAGGAGAGGCACAACGAGTCAAATTGTCGAAGGAACTTTCAAAACGATCCACCGGAAAAACATTTTACATTCTCGACGAGCCAACCACAGGTCTTTCAACGCATGATATCTCTTACCTTCTATCTGTTCTTCAGAGGCTAGTCAAAGAAGGCAATACAGTAGTAGTAATTGAACATAATTTAGATGTTATCAAAACAGCTGATTGGATCATCGAGTTAGGACCCGAAGGTGGAGATAAAGGAGGGCAAGTACTTGCTACGGGAACACCCGAAGAAATTGCGAAGAATGAATGTCCCACAGGAATGTATTTGCGAGAAATCTTTCAAGTCGCAGAATCAACTACTTCAGCAAAATCGTCAGTTAGAACGACCAATTAATCGTCAATAAGATTATCTACATTAATATTCAATTCCCTCGACCAGAATGTAGAATTTCACCACAAACCAAAATTATTTAAACATATTACAAGGATGATTACATGCAAAGCAAGAATAAAACAAGTGTCTTGATTACTTGCAATTTATAGTAGCAAGCAAGTGATCGTAGTCTAAAGTAATAGACGGGTGCGGAAGATTTTCATTACGATTATCTTTTTATAGACACAATTTTCATTCATACAAGCTTTATTTTAATAAAAAATACATAGAAGGAAAATAAAATGATTAGACACAATATAAAACCAAATTATAATGGAACAGCTTTCTTCGGTTCAATTTTCGGATCACTTTTCTCACCAATGAGAAAATCAATGCGTCCAAAGAACGAGAAAGTGGTACCAATAAATTTACAGAGAGCCTATTAGGTTCTCGAAAATTAACTTTTTTTAGTCCCTTTTAAGAAAAATTGCCTAAGTCGTTGAACAAAGATTCATTCAGCTGTTTTTATATTCGACGAACCTGTTTCATTTTGGTATCAAATTGAGCTTGCCAAAACCATACTAGATTATTACTAAGATTTCGATGATTTGAATGGATCTAATTTATTCGTTCACTTGTGTGTGTATTGAATTCAGTTTTAATCTATAGGACGAAATTCTGCAGTGAAGTGTCGAAGTACACCAGGATCATATATAATTTTCATCCCGGTTATCTTTGTTCTCTGTTCGTAGAGAGCTACAACAGAATCAATAACATAATTGAGATGTTCCTGTGAATAAACTCGCCGAGGGATTGCCAGTCGAACCTGTTCTAGCTCAGGAAAAATCCATTTTCCATCATCTTGTTGATGACCAAATGCCACGGCCCCCAACTCAGCCGCTCGAATACCATGATATTCATATAAGGCAATCGTAAGCGCCCAGGCTGGAAATTGTGATTGCGGGATATGTGGCAGAAAACTTTTCACATCCAAATTTATGGAATGACCTCCAACTGGTTTTATAAATGGAACTCCACCTTTCTCTAAACCTTTTCCTAAATATTGAAGTTGCTGGTGTCTATATTCGAGATAATCTTCTTTTAAAACTTCTGTCAAACCTCTAGCAATAGCCTCCAAATCACGTCCAGCGAGTCCACCGTATGTAGGAAATCCTTCTATTACAGTCATACGTTCTTTGATCCTACGATAGATTTGTTCGTCATTAAGAGCGATAAATCCTCCAATATTGACAAGACCATCTTTTTTCGCACTGACCATACAACCATCAGCATAGGAAAACATTTTTCGTGCAATTTCTTTTGGAGACAGAGTCTGATATTTTTTCTCACGTAGTTTAATGAAATAAGCATTTTCAGCAAAACGGGCTGCATCTAGAAAGAAAGGGATTTTGTTCATTTTAGCAATTCTTGAAACTTCAATAATATTTGTAAGCGAAACAGGCTGTCCTCCTCCTGCATTGTTTGTCACGGTGACAACTATTAGTGACACATCACCTTTGTTTTGAATATAATCTTCTAAATCACTTGTATTAAGATTTCCCTTAAAATCATGTATTAATGATGGTTTATAGGCTTCTTGTATGACAAAATCGTATGCTTTTGCTCCTGATGTTTCGATATTGGCACGTGTAGTATCAAAGAATTGATTAGAGACAGTTACTTTTGTATGATCGAGATTAAGTGCATAACAAATCAGATTTTCAGCACTACGTCCTTGGTGTGTTGGAATAAAGTATTTATAACCAGTTATATCCTGAACAACGTTTTGAAGATTGAAGAAATTCTTACATTGTGCATAAGACTCATCACCCAACATTAGTCCAGCCCATTGATAATCGGACATAGCTGAAGTTCCTGAATCAGTTAATAAATCAATGTAGATGTTTTCAGCTGCGATATTAAAGAAATTATATCCTGCTTCTTCTAATAATTTCTTACGTTCCTCCCGCGTGGTCTTTTTGATTGGTTCGACTACTTTAATCTTGAAAGGAGGGGGATTTAATTTCAGTTCGTTATCTGTCATTTCAATCTTTTCCAATATAATCTAATTTCATGAAAAAATAAGTATTAAAGGTTGACTTAAACAATCATTTGATTGTACGAACTTGTTCCATTCTTTTTTCAAACTGAGCCAGCCAAGCAGGGTAATCATCTGGATTATCAGGATAATTGGCAAATAATTCTTCAAAGAATTGTGCTCCTTTAACAATTTTCGAGAGCTGGAAGAGTATACCATAACGAGGAAAAGCTTTGATCGCAATTTTCAAAGTAGCAAAGAACCCCAACTCTTTACCTGCGTGTAGATCAACGAACTGGTCTTGGTTCAGAATTTTCCGCCTTAGAAGGAACTCAACACCTTTTACTTTGATGTGACGTAATGCAGCCGTGAATAATTGGACTTTAGTATGACTAAGACCAAAGTGTTTCATTACATCTACATTATATTGCCACAGCTTTTCCTCAGAGATATCGTTTGCCTCTATTGCTTCTGCTGCTGCTTTCCCCGCATAATAACCAGCAGTCAAAGCTGGTCCATGTCCCTCTGCTGATAAAGGATTCACATGAAACGCAGCATCACCAGCAGTTAGGAACCCTGAAGCAACCGCGTTTGTTAGGGGATAACGAGTAGGGATAGTGTATCCTCCCTTATCTTCCACCTCGTACGAACCTGGGGGATAATAATATTTGTGTAAAACCTCTTGAAAATGCTCTTTCATTCCTCTCAATCTAGGTTCAAGAAACCAACCAATACCAACATTGAGTCTCTTAGGACCTTTTGTAAAGACCCAAAAATAGCCAGGTTCTGGGATTTCCTCGCGATAGATCAAGAATATCTTGTTCTGATACGGATGATCTTCTCCTTTTAATCGGATAATCTCACGATAAGAGACAGCGACATCCCGTTTCTCCATCGTATGCTCAAGAAGTGAAAAGTCGTCAGGGGGAAGAGTGCGTCGAATTCGAAAGTTTCTTCCTGAGCAATCAATTGTTATCTTAGCATGAATTTCATATGTATCCTTGCTTTTTTTGTCTTCAACTATCGCTCCTTTCACAACATCCCCATCGACTATTGCTTTTTTTGCCTTAGTTTCGGGTCGTACTTCAACACCATATTCTTCTGCAGTCTTTAGGAGACGTTGGCCATAAGGATGCCGGTTCAAGACATATCCATCCCCTCGAATTGGAAATTCAGCCTTAGTGGTTTTAAATATCAAATGCTCAACGTAATCAGCAACCTCATCACCAGAAGGCTTTTCTATACCCAGCTTTTCCTCCAAAAACGTTGCTGGTGCTAAGTTTAATGCATCACCACAGGTCTTTTTTCCAATCGCCTCATATGGTTTTGCATCTATCAAAATCACTTTACTACCCAATTTGGCAGCTGTTAAAGCAGAGATTACACCTGCAGGGCCCCCACCAACAACTAAAACTTCGGTTTCAACCATAAATATCCCTTACTAAGTATGAGGAGGCAATAACTAACCAGTTAAAAAAAACAGTTCTCATCTATTCTCGAAGGAGCTTAGACAAGAGCTCATGAATTCATTCGAATGTAACATCTAGCAATATAATATCGATTTATTTCGGATTAGACTTTTTCTT
>JAEOTU010000030.1 GCA_016839665.1 Candidatus Hodarchaeota archaeon | reverse complement strand
TACGAGATTTAGGTTGGAATTGTGGTTCTTATGAATCTGGTCAGCAGAATTCTATAACTGATGTTCCTGGGGTTTCAGTTGGCCATTCAACTCTCATTGAAGGAGAAGGGCAGCTTGAGCCTGGAAAAGGACCAATTCGTACTGGAGTAACAGTCGTTCACCCACATGACGGTAATATCTTTAGAGAAAAAGTACCTGCAGGTGTATTTGTAGCTAATGGCTTTGGTAAAGCCACTGGGATTCCTCAAATTCTGGAAACGGGTTGTATCGAAACTCCAATCGCTATCACTAATACATTGAATGTAGGCTTAGTTTTCGACGCTTTAGTAAGCCATGCAATAAGTGAGAATCCTGAGATAGGGGTAAAGACAGGATCCGTTGCACCTATCGTTACTGAGTGTTTTGATGGCTATTTGAACGATGTCCAAGGCCGTCACGTGAGGGAACCACATGTAATTGAAGCAATTTCAAACGCAAAATCATCTACAAAAGTTGATCAGGGAAACATAGGCGCAGGAACAGGAATGCAAGTTTTTGAACTTAAAAGCGGTGTGGGAACTGCTTCAAGGCAAGTACCTAGCGAGAAATGTGATAACAATGAGGAATACATTATTGGAACGCTTGTACTTCCAAATTTTGGCCGTTTTAATGACTTTAGCTTCTACGGAACTGAAATGGCATCAATCCTTGAAAAACAAAAATATATACCAAAAGGTGATGAATGGGTTACTCGGCTTGGTGGAGGATCAATTATTGTAATTATTGCCACAAATTTACCATTTAACAATCATCAGCTAAATAGATTGGCTCATAGAGGAGCACTAGGTATCGCTCGAACAGGATCAATATTAAGTCATCATAGTGGAGACTTTGTAATTTCGTTTTCATCAAAAAACAGAATTATCCATGGAAATAAAGGACTTTTCAAGAGTAAAACACTACTAAACGAGAATAGTCCTTTACTTTCTGATATTTACAGGATGACTATTGATTCTGTCCAAGAAGCAATTTACAATGCAATGTTGGCTGCGGAAACAATGGTAGGTCGAGACAATCATATTCGCGTGTCACTCGATCCTAATGATTTGCCCACGCCTCAGTGAAACTAATTCTCCTATCCACGCTTCTTAATAATGAATCTTTCTTCATTCTTCTTTGCATTTGGTTTAGAGAAGATGGAATTAGTCTTTCTAATGGACTTAAATATCAAGGGAACTATCTCCAATACACGGGTCGGTTTTTCTTTAAAAACTAGGGAGATTAATTCTTCAGTCAAGGCATAATCTTCCAAACAAACTCGTGTTGTCAGATTTATTCGCTGTTGTAGCTCAAATATTCTTTCAAAATAATCAGTTAATTCTTCTAACTTTCCTCGTAAGAAAAGAGAATTCTTTGTTGTTACAAGAACAGTTAATGATGTACTTCGTTCATTAATTAATACCTTCTTTTTCCCCAAATCTATCAGACATAAACGGGCTGTACTATCAACGATTTCTCGCATCATTTTTGCTAGAGCTGTGAACCCCATTCCAACCAGTTGTGTTTCAATCTGTGATATCAAACCTAGTTGAAAATGGTGAGAGAATAAACAGATTCCATCATCTTTGCGGACAATGTAAAGTGAAATTAGATGATTTTGCCAGTTTTTTGGAGTAACTACTTGATTGTTCCTCCAAAATCGGCTTTTAAGCCGAGTCAACCGTTTTGATGAGTTCTTCATACACTTCAATTGCTTTGTCTTTAAATGAATTTAAAGTCCGAAGTTTTTTCTAAGTTGAGATTGTCTATTCAATATTATTCAGAAAATGTTTAATCAGACCTATCAACATCATACACGAACTGTAGAGCAACTTCAACAGCGCTAGCGATACTAGAACCAGATAATTTATCAGGTGTATCTTCTAATGTATGCCAATAGTGAGGAACTCCTGTTTTAGTTAAACCAAACATTGTAGTGGCGAGAATACCCTTACGAGAAAAGTTTGCCGCATCAGAGCCAGCAAGTCGCAATGGATTAACCTCAACAGGTACATTAACTCTCTTTGCAGCTTGTTTTACCTTTTCAACAACTTTTGGGGAATGTTTAGCTAAAAACATATTTTCTGCTGTTGCAATCAAGAATGTATCTGCATTTAAACTCTCAAGATTGAGTAATAATGCTTGGCGTTCTTGAAGCTCCTTAAGATGACTGGAAACAAAACGTTTGGATCCTCTCATGTGTTCTTCTCCAGCAAAACTAACCAACCAAATCTCTGTTTGTTCAAGTTTGTGCTGAGAAAGATATTTCCCACATTCCAATATAGCAGCGACTGCAGTTAGATTGTCGTTCGCTCCCATGACCACATTATTAGAACGAAGAAAGAGGGCTAAAATCATGATTAAAATTATTCCAATAGGAAACATAATAATCTGTAGTAAATCAATGACATCTATAAGAGAAAGTTGTTGAATATCACGCATAAAATTGAAAGGATTGGAACTTTGGGAGGACCCACCAAAAAGTAAAAGAAGGGTTTTGGCAAGACCAAGAAGAATATTGAATATTGAACCAAGTAATGCCACCATAATGAGAATAGCTGATTTTCCCCCAAATTTACTTAACAACGGAAATTCATAAGCAGAATCATGGTGACCTGACAAAAGTACCAATTTACTGGGGTCTTGTTGAGGTAAAATTTTCCCGAGAATATGGTATTGTGTTCTTTTAGGGAATAAGAAGTCAACCACTTCATAAAGTAGGTTTTGTTGGATAATATATATTGACAGCGCTATAATAATGAGGATACTTGATAACAATGGATTAATAAGAAAATAGGATACAACTCCAGCCAAATAGAACAAAGCAGTTATCCAAATGAAATCTAGGAACCCTTGGGGATGGCATGTAAATTCTTCCTGTGTGACTTCATCACAAAAACGATTGAATTCGTCATAAATGATATTACCTGCTCTTCTTTCTCCCTCCGAACCAGCCAATCGAGGACCAGCCTCATCACAAATTCTCTGAATAAAATCAATCATATTTTGACCTGATGGTTCAGTTCTACGATTAGCATTCGTCAAGGAAATTCACCAGTGAATTGACCGTTGCTCCCTTTGAGGAGAGTTAATAATAATAAGGTTTTCATTGGAATGAGATGGTTCCGCATCAATTGGATAAAAAGGGAACGACTGCTTTAAAAAACGCCTCAGGAGCTTCAATCATTGGCCAATGACCACACTTTTCGATAATAGCAAGAGTAGCGTTTGGCATTCGCTCATGAAGAAGTCTTGATCCTAAGACAATGTGTGGCATGTCATCGTCTCCAGTGATAATAAGTGTTCGAGCATTTATTTTCTGGATTAACTTTCGGATATCATAGCTATTTCCTTCATTATTCGCATAAAATTGATGGGGTTTAGCTGAAACAATCATATTTGTCAGAAACTCATTGACCTGTGAAGAAACTTTGTCAAAATTATGAAAATGGATAATAGGGAGAAGAATTTGAAGAGTAGCTCTCTCTCTTTCGTCATCCGTAAGAAGTGATTTATCTTGAAGTTTATTGAAAGCTACTAATGCCTCCTTATGTCCCTTTCTTTTCTTTAACCACTGTTCATAATCCCCAAGATGAATATACGGTGTTGTGTCTATTAGAAGAAGACACTCAACCTTCTTTGGATACTCCAACGCGTATTTCAACGCAACAAATCCCCCATGACTATGGCCAACGATGGCAATCTGCGGGGTCTCAAAGTATTTTCTAAGGGATTCTAAATCCTGAACATATTCGTCCATCTTATAAGCAGCAATATTTCTCAAACGCTGTGAACGACCAATCCCTCGGGGTTCAAGATAGACTACTGTTCTTATCTTTTCAAGTGGTTTAAGAGTTTCGATATAAGGAGAAGCATCCCCTCCCCAACCAGCACCCCCTGGTTGCACTAACAAGATTGGTCCACTACCCTGAACAAAATACCATAGTTTGACTCCCCGAATGGTCACGTAATGTTCTCCAAGAGAAAGAACATCTTTACGATTCATATGAACAACCTTTATTACGATCTAGATAATCATATCGAATCTGAATTGATATTATAACAGTTTCTTGTTAAAAACTAGGGGTTAAAGGAAAAGATCTAAATGGAACAACTAAACTTTGCTATTGTTGGTTGTGGACGAATTAGTGATTTACATGCCCCAGGATATCTAAACAATCCTAATGCCAAAATTTACGCAGTTTGTGACACTGATAAAGACAGAGCTCGAACAAAGGCAAAGGAATGGGGAATTAAGGAGAAAAATATCTATTTTGATTATTCACAAATGTTGAAAGATGAAAAAATCGATGTTATAGAGTTACTGCTGCCTCATAACTTACATGCTACTTTTACTATTGAAGCAGCTGAAGCAGGGAAACATGTCTCAGTCCAAAAGCCTATGGCTAATTCCATCAAAGAATGTAGTGAGATGATAACCGCTACCAAGAAAGCAGGTGTGAAACTTAGAATATTTGAGAATTTTCGGTTCTATCCTCCTTATCTTTTAGCAAAAAAAATGGTGGATGAAGGAAAGCTTGGACGAGTTTCTTCGATTCATATTAAATTGGGAGTCGGTTCTGGTGGGTGGGAAGTACCAATTGAGGCTTGGTTTTGGAGACTTGACCAAGACCAATGCGGAGGAGGACCAATATGCTGGGATGACGGATATCATAAATGGAGTATTGCTCGATGGCTTATAGAGTCAGAAATCGCGTCTGTTTACGGTTGGATTGATTTTACAGGTGTTGTTGAAGATGATGGTGATCCAAAAATAGATTCTCCAGCAAAATTTATCTGGAAATATAAAACACCAAGGACCTATGGAAGTATGGATGTTACTTTCTCACGAAATTGCAATTTTCCATCGAAATACTATGCTGCAGATGAACGTGTTGAAATCACGGGTGACAATGGTTATATTTGGATTAACCAATGCACAGCAAACACATTACGTAGAGAAGCACCTGTAATTAGTTTTATAGAAGGAGAATTAAGAGAATATTCTGACATTGAAACTGATTGGCAAGTTAGTTTTGCAAATGCTGTTAACCACTTTGTTGAAGCAATTGTTAATGACACCAAACCTGAGTTGGCTCCAGAGGAAGGAAAGAAAGTTCAGCAATTTGCCCAGGCAGCTCACTTATCTTGTAGGACACATAAAGAAGAACATCCTGATGAAATGAAAGAATAGTACTAATTGGTTATTTTAAAGGAGCCATATTTTCAAGAATAGGTACTCGATATCGTGATCATAATGGAAACCAGATGGTTAATAATCTTCATTATATCTGTTATAATCTCCTTAGTAAGCCTAATTTTATTTCTTTTCTTTGACTTTCCGTTTTTATTTCTTTTTCTATTTCTTCCTCTTGTTCTTGGAATTGGAAGCTCCACTAGAAGCAAAGAAGTCTATCCACGTGTTTTTTGTAGAAGATGTGGTTCCAGATTACCTCCAGACTCGATTTATTGTCCTAATTGTGGGGTCGATATCGAAGAGTTTCAAAATTAAAAACACAAAGTGTTCTTAAATCCTCAAAAACAGAAAATTTTCTACCTTTATCTTAGTCCAAATTTGGTGTCAAGAATGAATACAACAAGACTCACTGGTGGAGAGGCAGTAGCGAAGTATATGAAAGCCCAAGATGTCCCTTATGCAGTTGGAATTCCTGGTCACGGATGTCTGGGACTTGTCGATGCCTTTTTAAAACATGAAATCCCTATTATTCAAGTAAGACATGAACAATCAGCATGTCATCTAGCTGATGGATACTTTCGTGCAACTGGGAAACCACTAGTAGTTTTCACAAGCATTGGACCAGGGGGATGTAACACAGTCATAGGTGTGGCAACTGCGTTTGTTGATTCAACGGCTATGATAGTTATTACTGGAGGAGTTCATGTACGTTGGCAAGGGGTTGGTGTTCTACAGGAAATTGAACGAAAACATTGGGCAGATTTCCCTTCAATAATGAAACCAGTAGTCAAACGCAGTTATGCAGTAACAAGTTTGGATCAACTGCCTTGGGTACTGCATAATGCGTTCAAAATAGCTGTATCAGGTCGTCCTGGCCCTGTTCACATTGATCTTCCAATGGATATTCAATCTGATGTAAAGAAAATCGAACTTTTCAATGATCCGCCATTCGTAATAAATCAACAACGAATATTTCCAGATCCAGTACTAATAAAGCAGGCAGTCGACCTGCTATTAGAATCAAAAAAACCTGTGATATTAGCTGGAGGAGGAGTGCTCTCATCAAAAGCATTTCCTGAACTCAAACAATTTTCGGAATGTTTAGGTATTCCTGTATGTACAACTTTAGCTGGAAAGGGAGCATTTGTGGAAGATCATCCTTTATTTGCATTTTATCCTGGTACAAAAGGTTCACCTATTGGTAACGAGTTGACTAGTAATGCTGACGTGATTCTTGCATTAGGATGTAGATTCGCAGACGAAACAACATCTAGTTATGAAAAAGGTGTTACATTCTCAATTCCCCCAACTAAGGTTATCCAAGTTGATATCGATCCAGGAGAAATAGGAAAAAACTATCCTGCGTATCTTCCCATTCTTTCTGATGTCAAATTTGCTTTAAAGCAAATGATTCTTGAGTTACATCAGAGAAACATTGAACAAGTGGATCTATCTACTAATCAAACCGTCAAATGGATTGAAGAAAAGCGAAATGAATGGTTTCGGACCCTTGAGTCATTAAGGCAGCATACATCTCCAATGACCATTTCCAGACTCCTGATCGAATTAAGAAAAGCTACTCCTAAAGACGCTTTTATGGTAACAAGTGCAGGTCATACACAAGCTGCTTTATTTCAAGAATTTCCTATTTTATCTGAAGGAACTCATATTTCATCAGGGGGATTTAGTACTATGGGATTTGGTGTTCCTGCAGCAATAGGTGTAAAGCTAGCCCATCCTAGTCGGACTGTTGTCTCAGTTGAAGGAGATGGAAGTTTTCTGATGACCTGTCAAGAATTATCAACAGCACAGCAACTTGAAATTCCGATAATAATTGTAATCGCAAATAATTCTGGTTGGATTTCAATAAGGGATTTGCAAATAAATGCTTACGGAAAGGATCGAGTTTATGGAACGGAATTTCTTAGAAAAGACGATAAAGAACCTTATAGTCCAGATTTTGTTCAATTAGCTAAATCTTTCGGTTGTTGGGCAATGAAAATCAATAGTCCAGAAGAGTTTCAAAAATATTTTAAAGAGGCTCTTAAATGGGAAAAAGGACCAGCTATCCTCTGGGTTAACGTTGAAAGAAATCATCCCCTCAGTGAAAGTCCTGTATATGGGTCGTGGGATGTTCCAAAACCAGAATATCTAGAATGAATTAGGTGAGTTTTATGGATAAACAATCAAAAACCGAGTACAAACCTGGGAAACCTTTATTCTTCGCTTTAGCCACAATGGGAGACGCAATATCTTACCAGAATTTCAATTTTTTAATATTTACCTTTTATTACGCTGTTATTGGGCTTGATGTTGTAAATATGGCACTAGGATTTATTGCCTGGTCGCTTTGGAATTCTATAAATGACCCACTAATTGGATTGATCTCTGATAAAACAAAAACTCGTTGGGGTCGTCGAATACCATTTATAGTCGGATCATTCATTCCACTGTCAGCAATCATGATCCTAATTTGGACTCCACCCTTTTGGGATATTAATTTGAGCTATCTTTATTTCCTTGGTATAATCGTGTTGTGGGATACAATTTACACTACAAATTCGCTTAATCTGACAAGTTTATTTCCTGAAATGTATCAAACCGAAGATGAGAGAGCAAAAGCAAACAATTTTCGTCAAATGTTTTTAATCGCGGGTTTACTGGTCGCATTTGTTGTGCCCACTCTTATAATCACGGATTTAAAAGGAGAAACTAATCAAACTGCGACCATAAGTCAATATCAGCTAGCTGGTGTTGTTATTGGAATAATTGTTTTCTTATGTTATCTATCAGCAATTCGAGGTGGTGGTTTCCGAGAACGACCTGAATTTGAGAAAGATGCATTGGGTGTCCCCGATTGGAAAAATGCTTTTTTCCATACCTTAAAAAACAGAAATTTTCAAATCTTTGTTGCTGCAAATACCTTTAGCTGGTATGTTTTTGGCATTTTAACCACAATTGCTCCACTATATGCAACTTCAGTTTTACAAGATATTCCTACATTCCTAGTGGGAATCCTATTAGGATTTACTTTTATTTCAGCGGCTATTTTTGTCAATTTATGGAAATATGTGGGAAAACGTTTAGGTGATCTAAGGAAAACTTGGATGATTTCATTAGCTGTTCTGATACTGGGATTATTACCCTTCTTCATTATTGATAATTGGATCTTAGGAATAATCTGTTTTGCATTTTTAGGAATAGGAATATCGGGTAGTTTGTACCTGAAAGATCTCTTAATGAGTGATATTATTGATGATGATGAAATTCGTACAGGAGTCAGAAGAGAAGGCGCCTATTATGGTGTGAATGCCTTTATAATGCGTCTTTCTATCATATTGGTATTCGTGTCTATTGCGGTAGTGTTTAGTGGTTTTGGTTGGGCTGAATACTTTGGTGAAGCTGTCGATCCTCAAAAACTCGCAGATTTTCGTTTAGGACTTCGTTTGCTTTTTTCAATATTCCCAGCGATTGCATCTCTACTAACACTCATTATAATCAATTTCTTTGGTCTTTATGGAGAAAAATTACAGACAGTAAAAGAAAAACTCCACGATCTCCATCAAACAAAAATAGAAAAAACTGCTTAAGATTCAATTAAGAAAGTACAGTAGGCACTTCTTTTTATCATAAGCCCATCAGTTGATTGGAAACACTCTACAAAGCCAATGGAATTCTTGATCATGATGCAGTACAGAAAATTAGGAAAAACAGGAATTAAAGTCTCTGCTTTAGGGTTTGGATGCATGAGACTTCCAACACTTAAACCTGGAGAACCAACAATTAATCGTGAGGAAGCTATCCGAATAATCAGAAAAGGAATTGACTCTGGTATCAATTATATTGATACAGCATATCCATATCACGCTAAAGAAAGTGAAATTGTTGTTGGACAGGCTCTAAAAGATGGTTATCGGGACAAAGTAACTCTCGCAACGAAATGTCCAGTGGGATTTCCAGACTTTACAGAACCAGAAGATTATGATAAATTCCTCAATGAACAATTAGAGAAACTAGATGTGGATTATCTTGACTTTTACCTGTTCCATGCACTAAATGGAAAGACATTTCACGAGAAAGTTTTAGGAATGAACCTTATCGAAAGAGCACAAGCAGCAAAAGAAGCAGGTAAAATAAAACATATTGGATTCTCATTCCATGATAAACCTGAGGTTCTAAAAGAAATCATTGATTCAGGATACTTCGATTTAATGCTTGTTCAGTACAATATTGTGGATCAAGTGAATAAAGAAATGATAGCATATGCAGCTGAAAAAGGATTAGGGGTGGCAATTATGGGGCCTGTGGGCGGGGGTAGACTTGCAGGCACTCCTCCTCCAGAATCTTTGCGTCAATGGCTTACTGAAGGGCGAGATAGCTTTGTGGATCTTGCTCTCAAATTCGTTTTAAGTGATCCAAACGTTTCCGTTGCTCTTTCGGGGATGGGTTCGGAAGAAATGTTGGATGATAACTTGAGTTTGGTTTCAAATGAACATTATAACCTACTAACAGGTGATGAAAAAGAACGAATTGAGAAAATTGCTACCACGTTTAAGGAAATGTCTGATTTAGTCTGTACAAGTTGTGGTTATTGTATGCCATGCCCTAATGAAGTGAATATCAAACAAATTTTCGAGTTTTTAATCCGTTATCAAGTGTATGGACAAAAAGAGGGTCCTAGACAAATGTATGCCCAAATTGGAAGGGCTCGCTGGGCACCTGGTAAAAACGCCGCAGCATGTGAGGAATGTGGAGAATGCTTGGAAAAATGCCCTCAAAAAATACCAATAATTGAGCAACTAAAAAAAGCACATCGTGTTCTTGGTAATGAGTAGCTTGACTTTGTGAGATGATCATAATGCCTTATTGTCCAAAGTGTGGAGAAGAAGTGGGAACAGCAAAATTTTGTCCTAATTGTGGAACCTCACAAGGGCCAGGAAGACTAATACAAGCTTATGCTCCTGCAAGAATAGAGGCATATAATCCATTTATTGGGGCCTGTTTATGCACATGTTTAACTCCGATAGCAATGATGGTCTACTATTTCATCACTGAGCCACAAGAAGATAGCCTCCAAAAGACGTTTATGTATTCAATAATCCCAATTGGTCTTTTTATAGGAATTAATGTCATTTTTGCTTTGACAACATTCGTTCTGCCCATTGGTGAGTTCATGCCAATGATGATTGTATGGCCAATGGCTGCTTTGGTAGGAACTCCAGTGATAACTGTATTGATCTACTATTATCTTTATAGTCAAGAACAAAAATTCTTTAACAAAGAATAATCTCTCTTTCTTTCAAAAAAATGGTTCTTAATGTCGTAAATGAAGCATAAGATACCAATCAATTCATCCGTTGGTAATTGACATTCCTTGTCGCAGGATATCGATCAATGTATCTTTTCTTAGTTTTATAGGATTATATCTCATACTTGAGGCTTTCATTGCTTTTTCAACAATAGTCTGTATATCTGATTCAGTCAGTCCATATTCTGATAAAGTAGGTATATTTAGTCCTAGTGTTAACTGTTTCAGATATTCAATTAATGCTGAATGAGCTTCAGCAATAGGAGCAGATTGAGTCCCAGTAACAATTCTTCCTAGTCTGGCATATTTTGCTAGCGTTACATCAGAAGGATCCATTGTAGTAAGCTCTTTGATATTAGCTTCAGTGGTTGGTGCAAGGAGTGCTGAGCATATAACTCCGTGAGGAATTTGTAGTCCTCCCATAGGCGAAGCAAAACCATGTACCGCTCCTAATCCAGCATTTGCTAAGCAAATACCACTTAAAATTGATGCTAGGGCCATATCTTCTCTTGCATTCAGTGATTGGCCATTTTTATAACAGATAAGAAGAGAATTTGAAGCTTTCTCGACTCCCAATAAAGCTAAAGCGTCAGTCAGAGGTTGAGATTTGTTAGATGTATAAGCTTCAATCAGTTGAGTTAACGCATCCATTCCACAGGTTGCAGTAACAGAAGGTGGAACTGTTACCATTAACCTCGGATCAACAATTG
>JAEOTU010000273.1 GCA_016839665.1 Candidatus Hodarchaeota archaeon | reverse complement strand
ATCAAATTAAGGTTGAACGAACATTTGAACCCCAAGAATCTATTGAATCAGTTTCTAAGGCTGTAGAAGATGAAACCATAACTGAGGAGATTGAATCTGAGTCCTCAACGGGAACCTGGGTTCCTCCATGGAAAAGATCTTAATGCTTACTTAGTCGCATTGTGAGCGAGTTAATTGAATCTCATAAGTTCTAAGCATGAAAATACTATTCAAATTTTGGAGGACGGTGTTCAAATGGTTCCTGATGAGTTCGTCATCTAAAAGATGGGGGCACCAAGCAAAATACAGAGCACTGTTTGTTTTTAGAGTGATGGCGGTTCGTCTTGCTGGCCCATACAGAATACTTGCGAGTATCCCCTCGTTGTCCTTGAGAACCACATCATTCTTTTTCAATGTTTGTTCTTGACCATTTATCTTTACATATTGCTCCCCTCCTTGTGATACATCGAAAATCAGATCCCCTTGGATCTCATCTAGATCATGTCCTGAAGTCAAAATCCTATTCTTGAGTTCTGCAATAAACATGCTATCAACTAGTACTGAAACTTGTGGGAACTTCCTACCATTTTTAATTGTGTTAATCTGGTACTCAATGGGATACGTTTTCTTCCCCATCTTGAAGTAGGTATTATAGTACTGTATCATGTCGTCTTTATCCACTTCTAGATATTCTTCTCTAATATTTCTTTCCAAATTTCGCTTTCGTTCTTCTAATGTTTCATGCTTCTTTCTATTTGGAACGTTTTTTATGATTAGACTACCGAATATTGAATCGGGATAATTTTCCTTCAGACTACGTGAGAGAGAGATTTGCAATGCTTTGAACCAACCTAGGATGGAGTTAAAATTTTCATCTTAAAAGACCTAACTTGATAGTCTATTTATAGTTTGGTGGATATCTTTGGGCTATTTTGATGATATAAAGAATGTTAAAGAGTATATTCAAATAGCCGAAGGGTATGATGGTCAATTCTTAATTGATATCTTAAAAACGCATCTGAAACCAGGATCTACTGTCCTAGAACTTGGAATGGGTCCTGGTAAAGATTTTGAGATACTTAGTCATGATTTTAAAGTCACAGGATCAGATAACTCAAAACTCTTTCTTGATTTGTACAAAAAACGAAATAAAGACGCAGATCTTCTACTCCTTGATGCAAGAACGATTAAGACTGGCAGGAAATTCGATTGTATTTATTCGAATAAAGTATTGATTCATCTTACTTGGGAGGAATTGAAACAATCTTTTGAAAGGCAAAACGAGGTTTTAAACAATAATGGACTCTTGTTTCACTCTTTTTGGAAAGGAAACAAAGAGGAGGAACATCATGGCCTAAGATTTGTCTATTATTCTGAGGAAGAGTTAATTAAAGTCGCAGAAGTATTCTTTACAATTATTGAAATCAAATCATATAAAGAATTGAGAAGAAACGACTCAGTTTATCTTATTTTGCAAAAGAAATAGAGTAATACAAGTAGAAAACATTAAGCCATGTAAATTGACTTGTTCTCGTTTTTCAAGCTAATCTGTCTTCTAAATCATGCGTTTTAGAATTGGATCCTCATAGACCAACGCTGCGATAATGAGAAGAATACTACTTATAACCCAAAGCAGGAAAAAGAGTTCATTTTGAGTGACAGAATACGGTCCGCCTACCAAGCCAAAAGTGTTTATTCTTGCAGGATTAAATAAACCTAGAAAAAACAGAAATGTGAGAAAAACGCTAAAACCACATAAGGAGCGTGCACTCAATGATCTCATAGCTCTACTGCTTTTCTCTTTAAATGCAAATAGACAAGCTATTAGTAACATCAAAATAAAGCCCATCCCTACGACATAGACAAAATTGATATCAGGTGTTAGTTGAGACGGCACAAAGAATGAAATTATGATCATAACAATGCTAGCCATGATGAATATGATTGTTAATCGTGATCTCTTCATTATTTTCAACTCTCTCTCTTAATGAAAAAAAAATCGATTTATTCTTTCGATTCCCTTTCTCCTTACATTCTATCCATTATAAACCTTTACATCTCCTATTAATCTGAAAATTGGCTGGTTACAGACTGATAAATAATAATCTAGGTTTGATCGAATATAGTCCATTTTAGGACAATGAATTCTTCGTTTCAAACGTTTCGACCAATTGTTTCGCTTCTTGCGCGTATTGAAGGGTCTCATCTTCAGTAATTAGGAGTTTTTTATGAGCCATCCGCATAATAAGATCTTCTAGCTTAGTTAATTCAAGTCTTTCGGTTAAGGACGCCTCTTTTTCAATCAATCTCTCCCACCGATTTATTTGGTCTTTGATCGCAAACTTTTCATGGACTATCTTCAATATAAGATTATTTAATCCCTTTTCTTCAGCAATTGTTTGAGCATCTTGGAGAAGTTGATGAGATTGTTCTAGATCCAATTCTACCAAAGCTAATTTCGATTCAAGAAGTAAACTTTCAGCATGTAATATAGATATGTTCTGTGTCTTTGCAAAATCTTTAATTCGTTGATTTAAATTTTTTATGTCTTCTAATATTTCGTTATCGCCTGAGATTCGTAATTCATACAATAGGAGTTCAAATAAGTGTAACATTGCAGGAATTGTGATATAATCAACAAACATCAGGTTTTGTTCTTCAACAATCTTTCCAAAAAGGTTTTGCGCTCTAAATTTGTCTTTCGGCCTTGAACTGGCTTTTAACAACATTGCTTGCATGAATTTATCATATAGTAACACTCCAGGAACAGGATTAGCGATAATAAATTGCTTAAGTTGTTCGTAATACTTTCTCGCTTTATCAATTGAGTCCAACTCGAGTGCGAGAAGAAAAAGACAGAAACGAGCTGTTTCTGCATATAGATAATCACCTAATTTTCTATAAATAGAGAAGCTCTCTAAAAATAACTTTTCTGCTTGATCGAATTCCCCTAAAAGCTGATATGATACTCCTAGGTCTCGTAAACTAAATGCTAGGTATTCTTTATCATCAATTTGTAGACTTAAATGGCGGCATTGCTCTAAAAGTTTGATTGCAGTTTTGGGTTCTCCGATTTTGGTGTAACTTCCCCCCAAATTCCCTAGAGCGCGACATAGAAGCGTATCATTCTGAATATCCTCCGCTATTTTCTTTGCTTTTAAATAAAAATTGATGGATCGTTTGATTTGACCCGTCCCTGAAAGAGCATTGGCCATTCCAACATAAAAACCACCAAGAATTAATTCATTACCAAATTTTCTACTTAGCTCGACCCCTCTTTCACACTCCTCAATACTTTTCTCATGATTTCCGAGTAGATACTGAAGGTGATAGGAGGAGATTATAGCTTCTAACATTCCCCATTGATAATCAATTTTGTTAAAGTGCTCTAAGGCTTTCGTGCTATACTCTGTTGCACTAGTAAAATCGACCATCTCTCTGTAGAATCTACTTTTGAGAATTGCCATCTTACCGAGTCTTTTTATTCGATCGTGGCTGTGAAGACTTTTGGAAAATTCTATTGTAGCTTCAAACTGTTTTGTAAGTTCTGACGCCTGTTCAAACTGTTTTAAGAGAATTTTAATCTCGATGTTAAAGATAAGAGCATCTAAGTAAATGATCTCTAAATCTAGTCTTTGTCCTGCTTCAATCACCTCTGTTACTAATGCCTGAGCCTGACCAAACTCCTTCAAAAGAGTTAATATTTTGATTCTCAGTAATTTTCCCTGGAGAGTATTAAACTCAATGAATTCCTCGGAGAGTTTAATTTGATCTAGTTCTTTCAATGCTTCCTCCAGTTCTCCTTTTCGCCACAAACCACTTGGTGTATCAAGATCAAGTATTATTTTTTGGGATTTTCCTTTAGAATCAATTAATTTTCTTAACTCATTTCTAAAAGATTCCATTAATCGATCTACCAAAAGAGGGTTTATGTACGATTCGATTGAACTCTGAATAAAGTTTTTTCTATGTTAGATAATATAAGTTCACACATGAGTCATACAGACACATCAATCAATTCTACTATCACTTAATAAATTGAAAATTCATCAAGATTATCATATCCGGATGAATTCTCTAGGCCTCCTTATAAAACAGTTGAAGAGGGAAACCAGAAATTGGGATAATTTCTCCAAATCTCCACTCATACTCCTGAAGAATGGTCGAGTAATTTATAAAAAAGATCGATTTGATAATCGGTTCGTATCGGATTACTGAATTTATGAAAATGAGGTGGTCATGTTTTGAAATTCTATCCTGAAAGCGAAACAGTTCCAGAGAGGCTTGAATCTGACACATTCACCCTGCGACCTCTCCAGGCAACTGATGTCGAACTGGATTATCAGGCGGTTATTGCTAGTCGTGCCAAGTTATTGAAACGTACAGCTGGTCGTTGGCCAAGGCACGGTTTCACTTTGAAAGAAAACCTCCGTGATTTAAGGTACCACGAAAGTCAACATAATAAACGCAATGAATTCACGTTCACAATTATGAACGTACCTGAATCTGAATGTTTGGGTTGTATCTACATTTATCCATTAATCAAGAGTCTTAAAACGTACATTAGTATGAATGAGATTGATAGCTTGAATACAATGGACTATGAAGCCTGGTTAACCTTTTGGGTTACTCCAACTGCAGCTAAACAACAATTAGATTTGCGATTGATAGAGGAATTACAAGGTTGGTTTTCGAACGAACGGATGTTTACCCGGGTTGTATTATCCTTTGGACCTCACACTTCTGCACATGAGTTACAGATAGTAGAAGACGCAGGGTTAAAAGTACGGTTCTCCTTTCAACTAGCGGAAGGATCGCTACTAGCTTGGGAGCTTCATTAATCATTTTTTCTTCTGTACACATGAATTAATATTGGAACCAGCAGAATCAATAAGCTCTGGACTGAAAAACCTGGAGTGGCTATAGGAGTCGTTTTGATTATTTCAAATGAAACATCCTCGTTATAGACAGGTACCCATCGATAGCGTATGTTGCCGTCAGGGGACCAATTGATCACTATTGCTACGAGACAAGTTACGTTTTCTTGTACCGAGATTGTGCAGGAAAAAGATACTTCCTCATTTGAACCAATTTCAAATGCTTGGTCAGGCACTACGTGCAGTGTAGCATTTTTTTCATAATCCAATCCCTTTTCTACTACTTTTTTAGTGAAATCTTCTTTAACAGACTCTCCATTGATTTCAAAGTTATCCACTTGAACTTCATGGGAGTACAGGACAAGTTCAAAATTTGGACTCGGATGTTTTCTAGGTGCTTGAGCTCCTAATCCAAATTGTGCAGAGTCACTATCAGCAATATAAAGAAAATGGCTTACACTGCCCAAGGTGAATGTTTTTGGTTTTCCATCAATATAATACGTTCGATTGAAAATTGACGTATCAATATGGTCACATAATGCGTACACATACGTACTATCGACCATTGCATCCCATGGACGAGAAACATTGTGAGTCCAAGTAACTTGGAAAGAATCTGTTTTATCTCCATCTCCATTTAAGTCGAAATCC
This sequence comes from Candidatus Hodarchaeota archaeon, assembly GCA_016839665.1. The sequence continues at coordinate 11,525 of JAEOTU010000273.1, read as the reverse complement.
ACTTCGTTTTCTTCTAGAGCTCCGTCTCCATTATCAAGTTCCAGTTCGTAATAGGCGGTTTCCCAGAAAATGGGCACCTCACCCGAGGTTGCAGGACCACCTGTGTTTTTGAATGTTACATTTAATTGAGTTACACCATTACCAATTTCTGTGAAAGAAGGACTGTCTGCTAAATCCGAAAAATCTGGCAAATTATTTGATTGGAGTTTGTTAGGATGAGAATTAACCACCCCACTGCTCATAATTAATGCTAGTGCCAATACAATCAAAATTAATACTCTTTTCATCAGTTTCGCACCTCTTACTCATGATTATTGATGTCAGTGTTTTCAATCTCAATAAATCCTCCTTCTCCTATTTAACTTGAATGTAATTTTAACACATAAATTGGTTGAAACCGATTTCATAAAGTATATATTGACGATAATCGCTTTTTTATGTGTGAAACAACAAAATCTCCTTTCATTACTACTTCTTTGTCTGTGTCTTCTAGATTTTCACGTCTTTATCTTAATTCATCCTATTAGTGCAAGAGGATTAACTAGCTCCTTAAAGGATAGTAGATGGGAAGTCGATATAGGGGATGAAATGAGGTTTGAGGTTGCAGAAATAGAGAACAACACTGGTCATACACTGGTAGACGACATTTATCAAGAATATTTCTTAGACGAGGCGAGTAAAGATATTTTTGGTAATACACAAATCTCGATAAGGATTAACGAGCTCGTTACTCTTGAAAACTGGACTAGAATTATTGAAATGATCGACTCATTTACTGGACCTGCTTTAGTTGAGCAGAAGTTGTCTAATGGGACATGGAAATCAGTCAATAAGATAATTATTCCCTTTGTAGTTCCAGTAGGTAATTGGGAGCTATTGAATGAATCATGGAACGAACTTCTAGCAAATAATTCGCAAATGTTCACTAATACGTGGGCTAATTATCAACACACTTGGGTAGGAGAAGAGCAATACACTATTCGAAAAGAAACCTCAGAAGAGATTTTTGATCTTTCAATTACTTGGGAAGGTGGGAATATGTATGGAAGTTTGCAGGGACTATTCCTTTCAATCACAAAAAATGGCAGTAAAGATCAGATTCGATTTGGTCTTTCTCTGCCTCCGAAAGAAAGGCAAACACTTAGTACTGAAATTTTGGTAATCTTTTCAATTTTCTTTATCTTAGGAGGGTTATTTCTGGGCACTTTTATTTTTGTGTTCATACAATTGAAAAGAAAAAACCAATTGAAGAAATACAGAACTGAAGAAAGGATTATTCCTTATTATTCGGGGAAGCAACAGGCTGATTTAGGTGAGGATTTACGTGTTAGTGAGGAAGTTACAATTGAAGGGAGATCAGAAAGTCAATTTAAAAGAAGTGAACTTAAGTTCAAAATTGCTTGGTTAGTAGTCAATGTTCTTACTTATTCTTTAGGACTTCTAGGTTGGAATAACAACTTTTGGGCTCTTTTTTCGGCTGATTGGTTAGTCCCGCCAATAATCTTCCTTATTTTGTTTATCTTATCGATAGGAATTAATGTTTTATTAGCATATTATAAATATAGAAATTTCAACCGAATCAATGAAATTTCTCCCTCCGTCTCGTTTTTCTTCGGATTTCTGGCGATCTTTTTAAGTGGTATAGATCAACTTTTGTTAAATATTCAATATCTTGGTGTTCTTTCATTACTTCTAATGATTCTAGTTATCATCATAATTCAAGTGTGTTTTTACTTGCTTTTTAACCCGTGGAGCGAGTTTAAAATGTCAAAGTATTTCTAAAACTATTATAGCTAGATAAGTTCTGACAGAGAGTTTTTCTGATTAGACTTTTTTGTATTTACTAATAATACCAACCAGAAATGAAACCAATCCCACAACAACGATAAAAAGGAGGAATATGGTCTGAAACATTAAATCATTAGCAGTTGTTGAAGGGGGGACTTCAATCAAACTAAAAGGAGTACTATAGTGATAGATACTTGGGGACATTAAGGGGAGTGAATCGTTATTCTTAAAAATGTGATGTCCCCATTCGGTATTTATATAATAAGGATAATCAGAATAATTGTCTCCATTTAGATCGGAATGAATCCCATCAGACCAATAATTGTTAACGATTTTATTGATCCATTCATCATAAACTTGACTGTAAGAACCACCATTATTAATAAAGTTGTTATACTGAATAAGGTTTTTACTAGCTCTAAACATAAATACAGCATAACTAATGCAGTTTTCGATTGTGCAATATGTCAGGTTATTTCTAGAACTTTCACCACCTAAAACAATTCCATAAGAGGAAGTATTCATTACTTGACATCCGCTGATAAGGTTGTAGAAGGCCCATGATAATTCAATACCAATAGCACCATGGAAGCCATTGAAGATAGAATTAATAATGAAAGAATATCGAACAGTACCAAAACGAACAGAAACATCTCGAAAATTGGTCATTGTACAGTTAATAATTTGGACATTGAAAGAATAATCTTCAGATGGGTTACCAGTGAATCTTACATCATTGAAATTATTAGAAAAAATACAATTAAGGATTAGGATATTAGAACAATTACGAGCATAGATTGGCAATCCGACAGAATCAAATACCTGATCAGTTATTGTTATATTAGAGCAATTGAATAGTACTATTTGAGAAATGTTATAACTTGAATCAAGTTTCAGGTTTTTAACCCCCTTATATTTTAACAGGGGAATACCATTAACCATATTACCTTCTATCAGACTATCAGAGTGAAATTCCCTGATAAGAAGACCACTCCCCTCAAAATGATTGTCTTTTACTATCAAACTATCCCCACTTGCGCCAAGGTAAAGACCTAACCCCCAATTGTTATTGAATTTACATCTACTTATATTCAAATTATCAATTAGGTCTGAAACTCGAATTCCATGACCTAAATTATCAGAAAATGTGCTAGACGTAATTGTAATATTCTTAATATCATTATGTGAATATTTAAACCATAGACCATTACCAGTACTATTTTGGAACGTACAGTTATTGAAAACAACATTTAAGGACCGATATATCTGTACCAAGGAAAGATTACATTTTTGTGTCTCACTCAGTAAAAAGGGTGGGATATTATTGGTTCCTATGAAAAAGCATTTCTCGAACACGATGTACAAGGAACACTCTGAAAGAGACAAACAATACCACGAGTTATTCTCAATAAAAGCAAAATTAATGATAACTATTGGATCACTTATCGTTCCTTTACCTCTCCAACCCAGTAATGATGCCACACTACGTAATTGATCATTTCCTACGATTTCTAGTGAACCTGAGGGGACATATTGAGGATTCATTGGTAAATTCTCAATCTTTTCTTGCAAGTTCTGTGTGGAGGAGCAAATACATGTCGATAAAATCAAACTTGTTATTAAAACAGAAATAATGAAAATAGGGGCGAATAAGATGCACGTTTCCATCCGATTTTTCATCGCACGAACCCTGACTAGATTTTTATTTCTTTAGATATTATAAAAGATCTAGCAAGAGTGCACTTATGTTGGATGTCTAAAATTGAAATTGATACGGCTTCTGAACAGAATTATCAATACTATTTGGATTTATTTGTTAATCATTATGGTTTTCTATATTAATTTCTCAAATCTTATTGCATCATCGAAAGGATTAATAAACTAATGATTTAGCAAGATACTAAATTGTTGCGGAATTGGTGAATTATGAATTTGGAGAAATATTGGGAGCTTTTACGTAAAGTGGACAGATTATATCAGGCTGGGAAGTACCAGGAAGTCATTGATTTTCTAGAAGACAAACATATTGAATATCCTTTTGGTAAAGCTGCTCTTGCTTATTCACGGATTTGTGCTGCGTCAAAATTAGAACAATTTGATTTATCAATTAAATTCATACAGGACATATTAGATGAAGGAGGATGGTATTCTGAGACTGTTTTACGACAAAGCCCGTCGCTGCTACCCCTTCAAGATATTCCCGAGTTCCAGAAACTATTGAATATCAGTGTGGAGCGTTCTAAACAAGTCTCAAAGGAAGAACATAATATCACGGTTATTCCAGAAAATGTTAATCCTCGTTATCCTTTAATGCTAGCCTTACACGCTGGTAGTGGCTTTGTTGAAGAAGAGTTTGAATCTTGGAAGACGATTGTAGACCAAGGTTATGTCCTGGGGATGCCTCGTTCAACTAATGTATTCTGGTCGGGTCAAGATAGCGCGTATTGGCCAGATCACGAAACAGCTGCTAAACAAATCAAAGCATACGTAAATAAGTTAAATCTAGATAATTCACTTGATCTAGAACGTACTGTTGTTGGGGGACTCTCATCAGGTGCTGAACTCTCAATTTGGTTGGCATTGTCTGGAATAATTCCTGTACGTTGTTTTATTGTTGTAGCGCCTGGTGGTCAGTGGATGAACGAACTTGATAAGTGGCCGTCTTTAATCGAAGAAGCAAAAAATCGTGATCTACGGGGAATGATTATCTTGGGTGAGGAAGATGAGGCTGTTCCTCGTGAGAGTATTCAAAAACTTGTCAAGATGTTGAATGATGGAGGGATTCCTTGCCAGTTTATAGATTATCCTGGCTTAGGTCATTGGTATCCACCAGATTTTACTGATATACTGACTAATTTTATCAGGACAAAATAGGATTTATGTTGATCAAAGGACATTAGATAAAGTATCTGCATCGCTTTTCCAGTGTTCATAGATTATTTTTTCATCAGCAGCATATTGAACAAATTCCTGTTCCAATTTGGGGGTAGAATCATAAATGCAAAGCACAAAACCTTTACCAGGTGTTGCTTGGGGTTTATTAGAAAGAGGAACCTTCGCGATATGCAAATCATACTTTACAAGGAGATTTTTTCCGAGATCAATTAATTTATTTTTGTCATCAGAGAAAAACAAATATTTTCCTATCGTACCATGGTTTGGTTTTTCAATTTCTCGTGCGATTTCTTGTTTATTCGTTCCTCCAACTGGATTAATCAAATACATCCAACGTGGCATTGACATCTGGCTACTTATTTCTATTACAAATTCTTCAAAATGATAGGTCTAAAATCTTCCTTATAATACCTTTGAATCGGTCATAACCTTCTTGCTAATCTTTTCTCAGTGGATACATTTATTAGATGTCTTGACTCATTCTGTACGATTCCCATGAACACGAGAGATCCTAAGTTAGTTGCATTGCTGTACAATGAGCACATTAATGCGCGAAATTTAGAAGGCGTTATTGCGTTAATGGCTGAGAATCATCAGTTTATCGATAGTAAAAATCGGGTAGAGAATAAGGAACAAATGAAAACAAGCTGGGACGAATTCTTTACTGAATATCCTGACTACATTAATATTTTTCACACTGTGATTTCACGAGATAATCTTGTTATTCTATTAGGTCATTCAGAATGCTCTGTACCAATGCTTGATGGTCCAGCCATTTGGACAGCTACAATTGAAAATGATCAGGTCGCTGAATGGCGAATCTATCTTGATATTGTTGACAATCGGAAATTATTGAATATTCAAAAATACTATTGAATGATGTTCTGTTTTATACTAATACTATTTTCTTCGTAGAAGCTTCAACAAAACGAACAGGGATCCGAGAATAACAATAGCACCTCCACCAAGCAAAATGATGTTATTTGAGAGAAAATCTAAGATTTCTTCTTCGCCAGTAGTCGGAGTTATTGATTCTGTTGTCGTAAGGGTTGCAGTAGTAGATTCTACTTCAGTTGTGGGCACTGGATTCACAATTACTCTTGTTGAAAAAGAGGCTGAGTTATCATCTTTGTCAGATAATGTGATAGTAAACAGATAGGTTCCAATACCCAACTTTCCTAGGTCGATTTGAGTCGTGCCATTATTGAAGTCACCAGTTATCGAAAACGTTCCATTCTGAAAAACATCATACTTTGTTGGGTTGTCGTCATAAGCGGTCCAATTAAGGGTAACATTTTCATCACTTGTGAACGTTAATTCTGTTTGATAATCAGTAATATTAGGCTTTTCAAAATCAACGGGATCAACTAATGGGTAAAGATCCGATACTGCAGGTGTCGAAACTATTTGAAAGGGTGTATCTCCTATCCCATCATTGTTGGTGTCATTTCCGCCATACTTGCTCCAGTAATTCCCCTTCTTATTATTGTAGAATAAGTTTCCCGAAGTATCAACCGTAATATGATTAATGGTTGTTGATTGAGTGTAGAAGTTATTCATAGAAATGATATTGTTGTTGCTTTGGGAAAATTGGATATTGGCCGCATCACCATTAGAAAATCGGTTTCTGGTGATGTTATTCGAATCTGAAGTAGTTAGGAATAATCCTATCTTTTCGTCATAAAATTGGTTCCAAGATATTTCCGCTTGAGTAGTTTGTTCCAAATACAATGACATATGAGAACCATTTTCGAAGGTATTGTTAGTAATGATTGGCGCAGTTGAATGAGTTATTGAATTTGGTGAACTACCAAGAAAAGGATCGTATGACATATCTGAATAACGAATATGGTTTGACTGAAACTTTAGATTCGTTGAACTATAAACATAAAATGAATGATAGTAACTATAGGAAATTGTGTTATTAGAAAATTGAAAGTTTTCTATCGATTGCAAAGTACATCCTTGACTATTGTTCGTTAGTAAGTTAGAGGTTACCGCCATATCTTTTGAATTGGAAATAAACAACCCTGTGTTATAATTTTTTATTTCATTTTGAGTAAAGGAAATATTACTTGAACCAGTAATCCAGACTCCTGGGTACATGTTAGCTGAGGAGGAGCTAAGCAAATTATTTCGTATAATGACATGACGATGAACATTTATCAATTCTATAGAGGCAAAATTAGTAGCAGTAGCACCTGTAATGAAATAATTTTCGATAATGTAGGGGTCATCTGCTGTCCCGTTTCCTAGCCACCCCTCATTTAGAGCTGTTTAGTTTAAATCAGTATCGCTGCTTATCTCAATGGGATCATGGGGAGTGTAAGTTTGCACTATTCTCAAATCAGGACTCTTAGTGACGATTTTTTGTGGGTATACTAAAGCTCCTGAACCCATGAGAGATACTTTGAAAAGAAATAAGCAAATCAGTGAAATCACGATGATTCTTGACAATAATTGCTTCTTCATAATATAACTCACTTCAGTCTTTGAAATTTGAGGAATAATTGAACTATTTCTGGATTAAGTTCGATATCTAAACAATCATTTGATAAATATTACTATTCTACTTTAATATCTCTAAGTAATTCTTGTTTCTTTACGCTGAAATTACCAGGGAACTTCATTACCTTCCCAATCATAAAATTTTCCAGTATCCGATAGGGATGACGAGTCAATTACTTTAATCATCCCCATGACAGAGGTGTTAGGTTTAAGTGGAGCACGATGAGTTCCCATATCTGTCCTAGCCCAGCCTGGATGAAGAATTAAGACAACAATCTTCTCTGACTTTAAGTGATGGGCAAGAGCTTTAGAAAACATGTTTAACGCTGCTTTGCTTGCATCATAACTATAGGTGCTTGTACCAGTTTTCAAGGAAATGCTACCCATTCTACTAGAGATATTAGCTACTTTCGGATTCTTTCCGCTTTTTAATAATGGAAAAAACGTTTCCATTATTAAAACTGGGCCGATAGTATTTATTTGAAACACTTTACTTAGGTCTTCTGTATGCAATTTTCCAAACGCATGATACCTGTTTTGATCTCCAGATATTACTCCTGCATTGTTTATTAGAAGATCTAAAGAAGAGAATTGATGTTTGATTTGTGTAAAGGCATTATTCATCGAATCTTGGGAGGAAACGTCCAGCTCCTGAATCGATAATCTTTCTTCGTGCTGTTTTTTCAATTCTTGAAGTCCTTTCGCTTCTTTGGGTCTTCGACAGGCAGCGATAACCTCATCTTCTCTCTCTAAATACTGTCTTACAAATTCTAATCCTAATCCTCTATTTGCGCCTGTAATTAATGATCTCATCTTGAATTCCACTCTAACTGCAGTAAAATTAGACTTTCTTTTTAACACAAACTCCAATTAATCCGTAAAATCAATACTGAATTATGTTCGATGCTGATTTATTGGCTTATACAAAAATTTAAGAAATCCGAGATCAAATTTCGAAATTTCTAAGAAGGGTATATATTGTCAAAAATTTGGGTAACAAGTCATGGAAATCAAAAGTACAACGCCGTGGAATGAAAGTTTGGCTAGCAAAGTGTTTATCTTAGTTATTGTCACATGGGTTATCCTAGCTATCGTTTTTGGTCTTTTTGACTTACAGATTTCGATTTTATGTGTTAATAACCAATCGATTTGGGCGCAATTCATTGCAGATTACGGTGAAATCCCAGGAATGATTGTTATATTCAGTTCTATTCTCATTCTTGATCGGAATATACAAACTGTTTGTAGAAGGAGGGATATTCTTGTCTCTCTCATGGTACTAAGTATATTGACCCTATTGATGTTTTACTGGTTGGATATAATAGTGATTAAGAAAATTGAATTTCTTAAATCCTATCGTTACTTTACTCTTCCTGTTATTGGGATTTTTCTCTTCTCTATTCAACAACTTTTGAAAAAAATTGATTCTAGACACTTCACCCAGCTTGATAAGATGTCTCGAATTACTTTCATCTTAACCATCATTAATCCTCTTCTTTTCGTTCAGATCGTTAAGATAACATGGGGGAGAATAAGATTTAGAGACCTTACTCCTGATTTTTCGAACTTCACTCCGTGGTTCATTCCTCAAGGAATTACTGGAGGGAGCTCGTTCCCTTCTGGCCACACAGCTATGGGGTGGATGCTTCTTCCGTTCATTTTATTATCTTTAGATAAGCAATCTAAGACACGTGTACTTGTTTTGACAGTTATCATTGTTTGGGGGATAATCGTTGCTGCAGGAAGGGTTGTTATTGGTGCACACTATGCGTCTGATGTTCTATTCTCGAGCTGTGTTGCGTTTGTATCTTTCTTGTTGCTGTATAAACATTATTATTTCAAAAATGAATCTTTGAATTGAAGAAAAATGATTAAATTTAAGATATGGGTTCAATTACCCAGTAGGACGCGATTTCTTTCCACTGTTTATTTCTCCAAACAGCTGCTTCAACTTGAAGTTCAGACAAAGCTTTTTCTATTGTTTCTTTTGGATAATTTCCCTTGATTTTCCGTCTTTTATACCACGGAATACTCCGGAATCGAAACCAATAACTATATTCATCATCCATTAATTTGGTGTCAATTCGATTATTAATTTCGTCATCAAAACCCTGAATGACCCACTCTTTTGTAATTCGCAATATAAGATTAGAATTATTTGAATGATAAATGAATATACCTGATTAGGTAAATGAGAATCTTGACTAAGGGTCTTCTGAGCAAGTTATTCTAGTTCTAACGCATCACTAGCCAAATCTTCTTCATACCATTCGAGTTCTATCTCGAGTGACCGTTTTGTTTTTGATCCTTTGCTCTCTTCTTCGACCTCCACTTCTAATGTAAGAGTCTCTGGCAGAGTGAGAGTAAGCAGGTCTTCACCTTGTTTCATTGTGATAACTCGTTTTTCTACCTGGTCACTTAGTCCTCGTAAAAAGGCTGCGATCTCACTCGTAGTCTTCTTTGCTTCACTTTCCATAAGGACTTTCTCTTCTTCCTCTTCTTCTTCCTCCTCGTCCTCTTCGTCTTCTTCCTCTTCGTCTTCAGACTTCTCAATTTCTTCAGACATTTTTCAAATCACCTTTTTGTGACATAGCTCTTAATATGTGTATTTATACTTTATTACTAAAAATTCCATTCTCTTCATTAAGCTCATACTGTCGTACAACTAAATCAATTTAACACAAATCATGGTGTAGGATGGATTTATGCTGCAGAAAGGGGAGTAATAGACATTCAGCTATTATCCATACCGACCAGCTTCAAGAAGGAGATATAGGAGAATTATTGTTAACACCGAAATTATAAAACCAAAAAACCACCATATTGAATAAATTGTAGCCAATGTGGCATTGATTCCGCTTAAATTGAAAGGATCTTGGACTGGAGGAAAGAATGGGAGTACTAGAACGTACAATATAATGGATGTACCAATTATTAACACGAAGCTTAGGATAAATAGGAGGTTTACGATCCAATCTGTTTCTTTTTCCTCATCCCAATTAAAAACGCGTTTTGCAAGCATTGGGGGTACAAGAGAGAGAACTAAGATCAATATAATCACAACAGTAAATACTAATACAGTGATTACACCCAATAGCATTAAGCTATTCAGGTATTCAGGATTAAGAAAAGTAGCTGCAATAGATGAGAGAATAACAAGACCAAGATTGATTAATAGAATAATGAAAACTATATCTATCCAAGTGGTTTTTGTTTCTGGTTCTATTTCATTATTTGCTTCAGAAATTGTATTAGATTCCAACGTTTTGTCTCTCCGTTCGTCAATACATAATTTCATTAAAATTTTGCTGATGTTTAATAAATTACCTCTCTGCACGAAAACACCCAATAAGGATGTTATCAGAGTTTCAATATACTTACTCCACACTTACGACGCTAATCAATTATTCATCCCATTCTCTCTTAGCTAGAATGCCTCCGATTAGAACGAATACTCCGCCAAAGAAACAAAGTACAAATGCAAGTGCCTCCAGACCTGATTCGAACCTCTCTATAACAAGAAACCACATGAATACATCAAAAGCAACAAACATTAGTGCCACGAAACTCGAAGTTGCTGCTGCTGATGATTCACCCAGATATCGTCCAGTTTGAAATCTTCCCCGATAAGAGAATACCGACATATCCATATCAGTAGCGGCAGCATATGTTGCAATAGCGGAGAAAGGAATGGGTATTGCAGTAAAGAGAACACCAATACTTCCAGGATTAAACACGAAGCTAGCAATCCAGCTTATTATCAATGTGACTGTAGCAAGTAGTAAAATTTGTGTCCCTCTCGTAAATTCATATTCAGGAATAATTCTCTTCTCCTAGGAGTTTATTTTCACAGGAAATAGTACCGATTTCGGAATTGATATAGGCTCGAAAGTACTAAAGTGTCTTCCGATGGAAATGGACAATCGATTTGAGCATCAATCATCTATCTTCAATTCGAGATTGATCATATCACCTCGGTTGAACCCCATAGTGTCGAAAAATCGGAGTAATTCCCAGTCTCGCCAGTTTACCAGCGTGTATACAGTATCAACGTCTACTTTTTTCATGTAATTAAGGAGTTCTTTCATCAAGAGTCCACCGATGCCTTTTTTCTGAAAAGTTGGATCAACACCTATCGTATCGATCCATCCAATATTTTCTGGTACACCATATTCCCATCCACTTGCCTCACCAAAAACGAATCCGACAACTTTATCCTCTATCTCAGCCACGAGGGAGGGTAAGGGTGATTTTTTTCCAGCCATCTCCACTTTCCTTTCCCAGTAATCTGGCCGATTCTCGCCGAGAACTTCATGGTCTATCTCAATAATTCT
>JAEOTU010000029.1 GCA_016839665.1 Candidatus Hodarchaeota archaeon | reverse complement strand
GATCTCAGTGAGATAGGAGCCACTATTTCTCCGAGATCAGATTCAAGAGCGGTAGTCAACAACTTTACATTTCCTCTTCTAACTCACATTGGGGGTGCGGGTGAAACACAATATTATTCTGCAGTGATTCCCTCAATGAAACGGTTAGGGATTCTTACACCAATTCTTATTCGTTCAAATAGAGTTTATTACAATACACCGTGGGCTGAAAAATCTGCCATAGTTGGCAATAACCCTATTTTAGACGAAACTTTATATGCCATTTTCAAGGACTTTAATAGTAGTACAGAAGACCAGAGTGTTCAAGCTACATTAGAGAAAATGAGAGTGTTACTGGAATCGAAGTATGGGAAAGGAATACATGAATTAAGTAGACACCAAGAACAACTTGAGAATAACCCTCAGGATCACAACTTGAGAAAAAAAATCAAGAATACAGAACTAATGTTATCTCACAACTTTGGTCGATATTCTCCTGGAAAAAAAGCTCAGGAAGTTTCTTGGAATTGGTTAGATCTGGCTGTTCTTACCGGAATCCACAGTATATGTGATACTTTCCAACGACAACTCCGGGAAGAAGCTTTTCCAGGTTATACTTGGTACATCACACCTGGGAGGTTTACTTAAGAATCTGTATGGATAGCTTCAAGGGAAAATGCTAATTCTTCTTAGTGAGATTTTTCTAATATTGTTGTTAATGTCTTAGGCCTCTTTTTGTAGTAATTTTCCAAGTTGCTCCATACCTTCTGAGATTACTTGGGACGTGGTAAATGAGAAGCTTAATCTCATACCATTTGTTTTAATCCGATTACCATGAAGTTTCGAATCATGTGAACTAATGGAATGTCCCTTTATAGGATAAAAAGCTTGGCCTGGAACATAACAAACATCATTTGGTATTGCCACATCCTCTAAAAACCGTGAGGAATCAAACTCTCCATTTTCCATTTGGAACCAAAAGAAAAAACCTCCAGTAGGATTAGTACGCTGACCTTGAGAGGGAAAATGATCATCAATCGTTTTTTGCATCACGTCTCGTCGTTGTTCATAGATTTTTAGATTATCGCCCAGGACGTCATCAATGTATTTTGAATAGTAGATTTCAAGGATTTTTTGAGTAAGAGTAGGTGTACAGAGGTCTAAATATCCTTTATCCTTTATCATCGGGATCATGATCTTTTCAGGAAGAACAGAATAACCAAGACGAAGAACAGCAGCTTCTTTACTGCTTGTACGTAAATAAGCGACCCATTCGTTGTCCGTGTCATACTTTTTGATTGGAGGTGGGATTTTAGAAAATTGAATTTCACGATAAGCAGAGTCTTCGATAAGAAGGATTTCATGTTGTGATGTCAATTCAAAGAGTTTTTTCCGTCTTTTTTCAGGAAGTGTGGTGCCTTTGGGATTATCGGAATCCGAAACAACGTAGATAGCTTTAGGGGTTCGGTTTAATTCTCTTTGACTTATTTCGATCGCTTTCTCTACATTCTCAGGAATGATGCCATCCATATCCGTTGGCACTGTTAAAACATCTCCCCCTAGCTTTGTAACTGGGACAACGAATCCTAAGTATGAGGGACGAGACATGATAATTACGTCCTTTGGTCTTAGAAGAACATCTAAAAGACCATACAGCATCTGTTGAGATCCAGTAGAGATAAGGATATCATCTGGTCCTTTAGGAATAGATATTCCATCTTTCTCTCTCATTCGTTGTTCTAAAGTCTCTTTCAACGAAAAAATACCGCTTGTAGGACCATAGTTTAATACATCGATCCCATCAGTTTCTAGTTCATCAGCGATTTGATATAGAATTTTTTTGAATGCGTCAATAGGGAGACTACCAGGTTTTCCTCCACCAAAATAGTACTTAACTTTAGTTAATAGAAGACGACGAATTTCACTTTCAGGGACAAATTCAGTCCATTTTGCCAGTTGTTCATAGTAGGGGGGACTCATATGAGTTTCTTCCTTTTTCTACTTGTAACTGTATAGTAAAATTAGGCTTTAGCTGATCTTCCTCAAAGTGATTTATAACACTAACCCAGCTTCTTCATATGGGTGTAATCTCAGGATTATTCAACCACCATTCTTACAGTTGATTCTCATCCTAAGGTAATAAATTCTGGATCTTTGACATGAAAAGGGTGATCTGTAGATTATACTGTGAATAAAAAACTTTTACTTAAGAATTCATTACGAATTATCCGCGATTAAAATAGAAGATAGACGAAGAAGAAGATTAACTTGTTGTAACAAAAATAAACGAAGTTTTTTACATTATATCAACCGTGTTAATACCAAACATGTATAAACAATTTTTCATTACATTACGGAAGCATTCGACAAGTAAAAGTCTAGAATTCTGAATTTCTTGAACCGATTCTCCAATGACTCGATGTTTTTCATAAAACAGATTGAAGGAAGAAGCTAATTGATGAGCAAACTCTGCCAATAAGTGTGGAGAATAGGATAAAGAAGCTCGTTCTAAGACATCAGGAAAATCTTTAAGTAATTTAATCAATGAAATTTCTTCTGGATTGTTAAGTAAACTAAAATTCACTTCCAGTGATGGTGTTT
>JAEOTU010000272.1 GCA_016839665.1 Candidatus Hodarchaeota archaeon | reverse complement strand
TCAGCAGTTTGATCCATGTTATAATCAACAATACTAATTAATTCTTCCGTTCGGGAAATTAAGCTATGAAAGTCGTCTTTGATTACAGTTACAACTGACTCTTCACGTTCTTTTTTCTCTTCTAATTCGAAGACTTCCTTCATTGTAGTAGTCATAGGATTTAGAACATTCTCAACAAAAGTAGCTAGTGAAGTTTCAAGCTGTTCTTCAAAATCGATTTGGAGAAAATTATTGAGAGCAACAAAGTAATCTTTTCGCAAGGGACGTAATTCCGCAGTAGTAGCGTAAAGATTTTTATCCGCTCTTCTAATAGAAATTGGATACACATCCCCTCGGAATACTTCAAGATAACCAGTTTCAGGAACAGCGTCCGTTATGAGTGTATAACCTTCAATTAGCTGTGCTAGTCCTTCAAAGAACTCTACTGTGACCATTGGCATTAATTCAAGTGGATAATCATCGTCAGGACTGACACGGAAGTTTACATCATTAACAGGAGAATTGAAAGTAATTATATCAATTGTTTGTTCAGATCCCTCACGATTGATAGTGAAGCTAATCTTTTCTGGAGTTACAGTGAATGATTTAAGTGTTTCAATACCTTGTAACTTTAGTTCCCTTGTTACGGAACCTTGAACTGAAATAGGGGGATATAACATGAAATGCATGCGGAATTCTCCAAATTACTTTCTTCAGTGAGAAACGTTAAGGAGTGATATATTTGTTTTTTCCCCATTAGGGGCTTTTCAATAGTTAGTGTAGTACTAATTATTCTTCTGATTTTTTAAGTAAATCCCCCAAACCGCTTGTTTGAAGCCAATCACGATCTGATTTCTTCATACGAGAGAAATTTTTCTTTTTTCTCGTGTTTTTAACACTTTTCTGGATATTAATTGTTGTTTTTATTAGAAGTTCAAACTGATTCAAGGCCTCTTCCGCTGAAAGTTCATTTATACGGTCATTAAACCAAGGTTCCAAACTATTTTTCCTTTTACTTCTCAACCAGCGAAAATTTCCATCGAAGAATACAGTCATCCCCCAATCTGTAGGATTACGTTGAATTCTTCCATGTGCTTGTTGAATAGAAATTAAGACATCATTTTCTAAGAAGTTTGGATATTTTTTAACCTTTCTTCGGACGATAGGATCAAACATCATTGGAAAAGGTACTTTGGGTATCAAGCATAATCTAGCTAAGTCGTCATCTAGGGATATTCCCTCCCAAGCAGACGGTGTGATTAATACATCGCCCTTTTTTGAACTAATAAAAGATTTTACGGCACTATCAGATTTTCCTGCCGTATGAGAAATGACTACTAAACCACTTGCTCGTGCTATTCCCTCCATCAATCGTGCTAGCTCAAAACTTGAAGCTAAAATTAATCCACGTTGCTTATTTGAATACAACGATCTTAAAAATGGCTGGGTATGCTTTTGAATAAAATCAAAGGTATTTTTTTTCTTCTCTGAGTTTGCAGTTGAAAGATTTTTAGCTTCTTTTAATAATATAAATGGATGCCTGTTTTTGTCAAAAGCAGAGGCTTCTTTTATGTATAAACAGTGTTCTGGGTTTATTCCTAATAATTTAGCTAGATATTCCCCATCACCGATAGTAGCTGACATGAATAAGTTCTTCCCCCCGCGAAATAACTTGGAAAAAATATAAGCAATGTCAAACGGTTGAATAGAGAGTTTTACCGTATTGTTTAACTTATTCTTTTGAAGAAAGAAGGCCAAGTCAGCTTCAGTAGGATGTTCAACAAGTTCTGAGATAGCTGCAATAAGTTCTGTTACTCGACGAAACTCTCTCAAACTGTCAAGACTGATTGAGTTCGGATTTGTATTCATTTGAGTAGCAATAGATACTTCTTTTTTAGCTAATCCATCCTTTAAAAGTCTAAGAAAAGCCACCCCTTCTTGTAAATCAATAGATACATATGGATTATCCTTTAAAAGATCTTCTTCCCAATTTTGGAATATTAAGAATGGTTTTTCATCATCTACAAGTGTTTTTAGTAAAGAGGAGCTGATCTCAACCCGAACTAGGGTTTCAAGGTTTAATAAATTGTGAGCTTCATCGAAAACACGAAATGTTGCTTTATCCTCCCCTAAATCTACATATTTAAAGACCCACCAATTAAGAATTCTTACCTGACTCTTTCTAATTTGCCTTCGTGCTTTAAGAAGAGGACACCGATGTCGTGA
>JAEOTU010000271.1 GCA_016839665.1 Candidatus Hodarchaeota archaeon | reverse complement strand
GGACTGAAAATGCAATAAAGAATCTCCAGAATGCCGCAATAAATGGGAAAAATAATTCTGCGTCTGGAATGCTTATAACAGATTGGGGAGATCATGGTCATCTCCAGCCCTTGCCAATAAGTTATCTGGGCTTTCTGACTGGTGCTGGTGTATCATGGAATACCAAAGCTGAACTGTCAGATATTTCACTATTACTAAGTATTCATGGCTTTCAGGATTATACAGGAGTTATAGGGAAAATTGCATATGATCTAGGTAACAGTTATAATCAGATTGATTTTGCTATTCCCAATAATTCTGTATTATTTCTATTACTACTTTTTTCTGACCACCCAATGGCAGATATCTTCTTAGAGGAATTAGATTTCGAAGATTTGAAGGAAACCCGTCGCTATATTGATAGGGTCATGGGACCATTATCAAAAGCAAAAATGAAACGAAAAGATTCTGCATTAATTGTTAGAGAATTCCAATGGGCCGCAAACATATTGAAATTTGCATGTGAGTTCGGAATAGCTCAAATAAAGGCAGGCTCTGATATTCCTATAAATAAAATACCACAAAACACCAGAATTCAATTAATCAATGAATTAAAAATTCTAATTAACCAATACAAAGAAATTTGGTTAGAAAGAAACCGTTCAGGAGGGTTAAATGACTCAATAAACCGTTTGAGAAGGATTGTAAACATGCTGGAAGGCTAACAGTTTTTAGTTTGAATCCTGCAGCATTAAAGAAATTTGAAGGAAGGAACCCAAATATAAATTCTAGAATCTAGAATAGACCTAAAAACTTTTTTCGACTCTTTTTTGGATTAACTGTGTCATTATCATCTTCAATTGTGAATCGAGCCGAAGGAAAACCCCTTTTTGATTCTTTAGTTTCCGTTTTTCTAGCAGATATCACAGAAAAAGGAGTGTCAAGATCTGATAACAAAGATTCCAAATCACTTTGTGAATAATACAATCCATCATTTTCTGTTAAGGGGGAATGCACATCGCTCAGAACAACAATTACGCGAATTTTGCTCCCTAATTCAGGATCAATTGTTGCTCCCCAAATTATTTCAGCTGAGTTGTCAATTTCTGCCGCAATTTTCATCACTGCTTCCTCTGCATCTTTCAGGGCCAATCCTTCACCCCCAGAAACACAAATCAACCCTTTTTTCGCACTGCTAATATCTAGATCATCTAATAATGGGTTTTTTAGTGCTTCAAAAACTGCTTCATCAACTTTCATATGTTGATGATCAGATTCTCCAAGGCCAATCATAGCCATCCCTCCTTCGGTCAATATTTTTCGGACATCAGCAAAATCAAGATTAATTAATTGTGGCTTAGTAATTAGTTCTGTAATTGCCTTTACTGCACGAAGGAGCACTTCATCAGCAATTCGGAACGCTGCCATCATGGTTATGTCATCAGATATCTGGAGTAATTTTTCATTAGGAACCACTATGACAGTATCAGAAGCTTCGTACAGTTTTTTCAGGCCGTTTCGGGCATTTTCATAACGCTTTACTCCTTCCATTTGAAAAGGAAGAGTACATATCGACACTGTAAGAGCTCCTTTCTCCTTTGCTTGTTTGGCAATAACATGAGCTGCACCTGTTCCTGTTCCACCACCAAGACCACAGGTGACAAAAACCATATTTGCTTGATTTGTCATTATTTTAATGTCCTCGAGTGATTCTCGAGCAGCTGTTTCACCGACTTCTGGATTATTACCAGCTCCAAAACCACGGGAAGTATCTTTACCTATTAACAGCTTTTTATGAGCACGAGTAGATAATAAATGCTGAGCATCTGTGTTTACTGCTACACATTCCGCGTCGACACTGGTACTCATCAAGCGGTATACAGCATTATTTCCTGCTCCACCCACACCGATTACTTGTACTCGAGGTAACCTTTCTGTTAGGATATCTGCTATCTCATTATCTACTTTAGGAGGTTGGGGTGAATAATGGGAAACAGGTTCATTTTTCTGTGTACCTAGGTTTTTAAACGACCCTGTTCCGTTTAATGCATCTTTTAAAATCGATTCCATTTTATGTGCCTTCCTTCTTTATCTTAATAATACATCCGACAAAAAAAATAAAGGAAATTATATCATTCTCATGTTATGATTGAAAAAATCTGTATAAATGAGATTAAAATGAAGGAAAAGATCTATTTCGATTATTATAAATTATAGAATGGTGGGTTCGGAGGGATTTGAACCCCCGATCTTGCGCACCCCAGGCGCAGATCCTACCAAGCTAGACCACGAACCCGTTCTATTAAAATACTAAACTTTTTGAAAGCATATTATTAAATTTCAGATGTAGTTATTTACGGTTCTTTTTTATCAATAATTCTTGAATTTCGACTTTTTTAGTGGAATGTATCCTTATTCGGGGCAGGAAATAATAGGAAATTTAGAAATAAAAAGTTGTTCCTGTTTTTAAAAGATCGTTGTAATGATTAGGTAGTTTGAAAAAGGATTTGAAAGCGACATCCGAGGGAACGAATAGAGCATCATTAATTCGAGGCGATCATACTCATTGGAATACCAATCTAAAAGATTACCAAAAAGGGATCCTTCACGTAAAAGCATATTAAAAATGAAATCAATGACTCTTTTACCCGTAGGTTATCCTTTACGAGCCGGAGAAGAAGTAGCTCCATTTTTAACTACTGATGATCCGAATTTATTTCAGTACTATGCCCAAAACCAGTGGAATGGGTCGATCGTTAAAGAAGGAAGCTATTTATTTGATTCGTTATTGTTTCCCGATTATGCGTTTCGTGTGATTTCTGTTACCCCTCCCAATTCGCAAATCACCAAGAATACTTCAATTATATTGAACGTAGGACGAGTACTCGAACCTCCGATCACTCAACAGATTGAACAAATCAGCTTCACTGATGTAATAGGTCAAAAGCTGGCAAAAGAAAAGTGTCATGTGATTTCAAAGTTCTTGAACGATCAAGAATTACTGCAATCCCAATGGGCTCCTCGAAATATTTTGTTTTGGGGACCTCCTGGAACAGGTAAGACTATGATGGCTCGAGCGGTGTCCCACGAAACAGATAATACCATGTTGTTGGTTAAGGCAAGTGATCTCCTTGGTGTATATGTAGGTGACGGAGCTCGTAAAATACGAAATCTCTATTCAACAGCTAGGAAAGAAGCTCCTTCAATTGTCTTTATTGATGAGTTAGACGCCATTGGATTGAAACGTAACTTTCAAGGCATTCGTGGAGACGTTGTAGAGCTTGTTAGTTCACTACTAGGCGAAATGGATGGTATTGAAAAAAATCATGGAATAGTGACCATAGGATCAACTAACCAACCTAAAATCCTTGACTCCGCTATTTTAAGTCGTTTTGAAGAATTGATTGAATTTAAATTACCAAGTGCTAAGGAACGGAGGATTATCCTAGAAATGTATGCTGCTACTTCTCCTATTCAATTTAATGATATTCAATGGGATATCATTGTCCAAAAAACCGAAAACTGGTCTGGAAGAGATCTGAAGGACAAAATAATAAAAAATTCGATCCATTTTGCTGTTCTTCGTGAAAAATCTCTGATTACGATGACTGATATCGAACTCGTTATGCGGAAGGCAACAATTCTTTCTGAAACGTTACCTCATTACTCTTAGATTTTATAAAAAAGATGGCAAAACAAGTGGTGCATGAAACTCCATTTTTTTTCCTTCTCTCTGGAGAGAATCCAGAGCTCGCCGTCTATGAATTTGAAAGCATCCTCTCTACCTTAGATTTACCTGTACAAATGAAAATAAGCCCAGATAACAGAGTAATCGAAATTAAGGATAAATCTAATCTTCAGAAAAGTATTTTGCAGAAGTCCTCGCTTCCTAGTGTTATTTCTAATATTATGAATAAGGTTACTCTTACTCATTTTTGTTGTCAGCTCCTCTTCCAAATCGCTTACCCTCGACATCCTCCCAGATCATTTTCTGAGTTGATTTCGACTTTTGACTTATCAGTCATTCAAGAATTATCACCTGATCGAACTTATTCTGTCGTAACAAGGCGGATTGGGGATCCTGAGGGCATATTTCAACAAAAAAATTTATCACAAGAGTTGTCTCGTTATATTGGTACTCAAATTCTCAAGAAGAATCCTACTAAGCGAGTGAATTTAGAGTATCCAGATGAGAAATTCATCACGATCTTAAGCAAACATGGCTTCTGGTTTGGTCAGTTTGTTTCCCGTTCCCTTCGGAAGAGTGTGCAACAAAGAACAGCTAATCGTAGACCTTTTTTCCACCCCAGTTCAATGAATCCCCTATTACAACGTACAATGGTGAATTTAGCGGCTATAAGACCTGGTGAATGGCTATTAGATCCCTTCTGTGGAACAGGGGGAGCTCTTATAGAAGCTGCTAGGATGGGAATTCAAAGTATAGGGGTTGAAATCGATCGAAAAATCATTTGGGGTGCCTATCAGAATCTAAAAGCGGATGAATTCACCGCTAATTCTACTCATCTGATTTTTGGAGATGCTAATCAGTTAGGCTTTCGACGAGGATCAATTTCAGCAGTTGTTACAGATCCCCCTTACGGCACCGCCTCGTCTACTAGGGGTTTTGATCTGCAAGTTCTATTGATCAACTTCTTTCGGAAAATTCGTCCAATTTTAAGTTCTCAAGCTCGAGTGGTTATTGCAATGCCCTCTAGTATAAACATTGAAGATCAACTTGCTCAAATTTTGAATATGTCTTACAGAAAATTTCTTCAATATGTTCATAGGTCTCTTACACGAAAGATATTGGTTTTCATTGTTCACAAGTAGTCAAAAAATAACCAAACTAATGTCAAACTTGAGACCTTGAAGTTATCTTTCAGAAAATCAATTATACCTCCTTTTACAACTATAATCTTAATAATTTTCGAGAAATAGAAATACTTCACTCGATCTCCCCTTCTTGGTTTTCGTTAAACGAATACTAAAACATAAAAATAAATAACAAAAAATTAGACTTGATTAAAGCATTATCAACCAATGTGTATGTTTAAATACGAGAATTTATTCATAAAACCTAGTCATTTAAAAGTCTGAAACAACCGCGACTAATTGGAACAAAATGAAAAGTCATCAAAAAATATTGACTTTTTTCGAATTCCAAACTGACACTATCCGTAAAACTGCAATACGATATGTTGGTATTTAGTTCGTCTTTCTAAAATGCTGGAATGTTCAAATGGAAAAAAAAGTGAATGAATTGATTGATGTGGACATGGATTTCGAAACAACCCAAGAAATCCCTATTCCTTCCCGATTAATCGATCAAGTCATTGGCCAAGATGAGCCTGTTGAAATTGTTAAGAAAGCTGCGATCCAACGTCGAAATGTCCTGTTAATTGGGGATCCAGGTACAGGAAAATCAATGTTGGGACAAGCACTGGCTGAATTGCTACCTAGAGAAGAATTAGAAGACATTTTATGTCTTCCCAATCAAAACGATTCCCATACACCCCGTGTTATGACTGTTCCAGCTCTTGAAGGACGAAAAATTGTTGATCATTACAAACAACTAGCTCGAAAAGCTGACCAACAAAGAACTATGTTATTACTCGGGATTCCTGCTTTAATCATAATAGTTGCTTTGTTTTTACAACTCGATCTTTTAATGGCAATTTTCGTTGCTCTTGTTGCATTTTTTGTTATAGGCCAATTTCGTAGCCGACGTGAGAATTTAGTTCCCAAATTATTGGTTGACAACTCCGAAAGTACAAGTGCTCCGTTTAGTGATGCAACTGGAGCTCATGCTGGAGCTCTCTTGGGTGATGTTCGGCATGATCCATTTCAATCAGGTGGCTTAGGTACTCCTGCTCACGACCGAGTTGAAGCTGGATTGATTCATAAATCGCATAAAGGGGTTCTTTACATTGATGAGGTGGCAACACTTAACCAAAAAACCCAACAACAGCTTTTAACGGCAATGCAAGAAAGGCAGTTAGCCATCACAGGCCAATCTGAATTATCAAGTGGAGCTATGGTACGAACAGAAGCAGTACCGTGTGATTTTGTTCTAGTAGCATCGGGGAATATTGACACAGTGAGACGAATGCATCCAGCCTTAAGGTCACGTATTCGTGGATATGGCTATGAAATTGCGGTAAATCATTCGATGCCTGATACCATGGAGAATCGACGGAAATTGGTTCGATTCACAGCTCAAGAAGTAGCGAAAGACGGAAAAATCCCCCATTTCACGCGAAAAGCGGTGTTGGCGGTTATTTTAGAGGATAAAAAACGGGCAGATCGTAAAAATAGATTATCTCTCATGCTGAGAGATCTGGGGGGGTTAATAAGGGCAGCAGGGGATATTGCTCGTCAAGAGGGAGTTCCTTTTGTAGAACCACATCACGTTCTCAGTGCTAGGGCACTAGCTCGTTCTCTTGAAAGTCAAATTGCTGACAAACAAGTAGAACGAAAGAAAGAATATCAGGTTATTCAGACCACTGGAGGTACAATCGGCCGCGTTAATGGTCTTGCAGTTTTAGCTGCAACAGGTGGAGCTCGTGGTGGCCATATAACCCCAATTGAGGCTCACGTAGTTCCTACTCAAGGAGTAGGTGGAAAAACTATAGCTACAGGTAGTCTTCGGGTCATCGCAAGAGAATCTGTTCAAAACGTCTCTGCTCTCATTAAAAAATATACAGGGAAGGATATATCAAAAATGGATGTTCATATCCAATTTTTAGGAGCCCATGGTGTTGAAGGAGACAGCGCAAGTGTGACTATTGCAACAGCTGTTATGAGTGACTTGTTAAATCTTCCAGTTCGTCAAGATTTAGCGATGACAGGCTCACTCTCAGTACGTGGTGAAGTTCTCCCTGTAGGAGGAACATCTGCGAAGATTGAAGGAGCCCACAGAAGCGGAATCAACCATATAATAATTCCTGCTTCGAATTTTGAAGACGTTGTATTAGATGAGGAGATAAGAGAAACTGTTGAAGTAATTCCAGTCAAAAATATCGACGAGGTTTTATCGATTGCACTAATTGGCTGGGATAAAAAGAAACATGTTTCCACGATTTCTACTTCCCCTCAACCTAAAAGTGTTTCTCCCCCAACCAAAACTGTTGGATTCCCAAGCTAGATCCTTTTCTTTTAACATTTATCGAATTCTCGTACATTTATCACCTCGAGGTTGAGGATAAAATTGTATTGCAGCTCTTCTGGGTTCGTAAGAGTTTATTAAGAGGATTTTGATAGAAGCAACATGTTTTTTCTTCTCGACATTACGAGGAGTAAAAAACACAAATGCAGTAGAAAAGGAAGCTTATTGAAAATATGGATCCGTGGCTCAGCCTGGATAGAGCGGCGGCCTTCTAAGTCGCAGGTCGAGGGTTCAAATCCCTCCGGATCCGCTAAATCCCTGTAACTGGAAATGGACTCGTAGCTCAGCATGGATAGAGCTTCTGCCTCCTAATTGTAACTTTATTTAAATTCAAAGAGAAAGCAGAAGGTCGCGAGTTCAAATCTCGCCGAGTCCGTTAAAAAACTACGATATATTTTTAGAATCCCCCTCTAAAAATTAAATTTGATTATATAGATCTCTCCTTTCAAATATCACGACTAATTTATCTTCTGGGCCCTTAGCTCAGTATGGATGGAGCGCTTGCCTCCGGAGCAAGAGATCGGTTTTCCGATTCCCCTCTAAAGAGGTCACGAGTTCAAATCTCGTAGGGCCCGTGCATTTTTTTCAAGAATTAGAGTTGAATAAGTTTAAATACTGAGGATTTACAGAATTTCGATACTATCGATAGTATCGTCTGGAGGGAGTTCGATTCGGCTTAGATTGGTCCATCTATTCCTTTTTGCCAAGATACCAGTCTAAATATTCTCTATTTCTTTTTCTTTTTTTATCTTGGCCTAAACTATCACTTTGTTCTACTTGAGCTTTAAATACAGCTTCCTTCTGTTTGTCTACCAAGCGTTGGTATTCTTGACGACGGAGGGCGAGGCCACAAACAGAACATACATAGAATGGTGGTTCCCATTTCGCCTTACCACCACATTCGGGACATGATGCCAGTGTAGTCACCTCATTATTAACACAATTGTCATTTCATTCTATTAAAGGCTAACGAATTCTGAGTTGAAGATTGTTTCTCTTGATGAATTCGACTGGGTATCAGTTAGCGAGAAGTTTGTTAGGTAACGTTTGACTGAAAGAAGTCTTTTGAGATCTTTATTAGAATTCTATATTTGATTACAACTCTACCCACGTTGTTTGAAGCCTGTCATACGTTGGATACTCCTCTGCGATTCCTAGGATCACATTTGGGAATAGTGCTTTTATTTCTTCTTTCAATTCCTCTAATAAAGCAGCATTTGTAAGTAATCGTTCTATTCCCAGATCCACGCTTATTAAATTTTCGGGAATTTGAAATTTTGATAGTAAAATCCGTCGAATGTGGTTCAAATCAATGTTTTTTGACTGAATAACTCCTCGTATCAACAATCCTTTGTCTGGACCATCTGGAACCACCACATCAGAAGGAAGTTTAATATTGGTAGCTATTCGATGTAAACGATTTGGCAATTGGACTGCATCTTTAGTACTTAAAGCACACAAGTGAACAGGGATTGTGCTATTGTGAGACGCCCATTCAATAATTTCTTGTCCTAATTCATAGCTCCCATCTATTGCAGAGGGATTGTGAGGGTTGCATTTTAGACCATGAGCCAGTAGTTTTCGATAATTGGTTTCGCTAACTTCAAGCTCATTTAAGTTGACGAAGAAGAATTGGTTGCTATTGGGAAGTATTGCTGCAAAGCGGGTTAATAGTTCACAGTAATAATCAATTCCTTTCGTAGGAATTAGCGGTACCTCAATTCCAATATCAAAATTAAATTGGGTTGCCAATTCTACCTGATCAAAGTCTTTTTGCAGATTTATTACATGAAATCTGATTTCATCAATGTAAGGATCTATCTCAGAGAGGGTTTTTGAGGTAATTTCCTTTCCACGAGTGTACAGATGAATATGAAAATTATCTGAGTAAGTTTTGCGCAAAATACTGCAAAATTCCATGGTTTGCGAAAAAGAGTGTTCTTCTAATGGATCTCCACCTGTCATACTTGCGCCTTTTGCATCCATGTTAGATGCTTCAATAATCAGATCATCAATGGATCTAATGGGTCTCTCATTCGCAAACGCATATTGAGAGGCTTTTCGTTCGATACTCAAAGGACAATAAAAACAGTTACTAGTACATTCTGTTGATACTAAGACTACTAGTTTTGATCCAGTAATACATTGTTGACAGCCCTTAGAGAGAGAACCAGTATATACACTTCCCCATGGAGTGTTATGGATTTTACTTGTCATGGAAATCCCTTTAGAGGGAAAAAAATAGATAATAACTAATCAAATTTCTTGAAAAGTACCAAGAAATGATCTCCTTGAGAAATAACTTTAAAAATCCCTGGTAAATCCGCTTGCCCCAAAACTTTCTTCGTATAAAATTTAATCTTTCGAGATGGCAATCCTTCTATTTCTAACTTATTACCTTCTTTTTTGGCAGTAATATTCTCTTTTTCTTCGATTAAAGTTACAATTTCATCGATTAACTCCGATTTTGGGACATTTGAGAGATCAACTTTCACTCTATTTTCACCAATGGATTTTTTTTAACAAAAAAGGATATTGTTTGGTCAATTAATATCGGAATACGTTGGATCAGGAAACGTTCTATCTAGATAAGTGAGAAAAAGTTCGAGATTGTGATTATTTCTTTCCGCGATTAAATTCGATTCAGAGGCAATAAACTTGGAGCATACTTGGTTTTGTTTTGAGGGAGACAATCTCTTATATGAGCAAGCACGGCTGATATCTAGTATTACTGACTCAAAAGGTCGCGATAGTAAATCCTGACGGACTTGAGACTCTGAGAAGAGGCCATGAGCTAAACCTGAGGAGATTATGGGCTCTGCTTTCATTATATATCTAAGTAAGCAGTCGACATGCGATAAATATCCTTCCTCATTTCCGATAACAATTTTTTGTTCAAAAAGCTCTTCAATGATAATTCTTTTCCCACAGTGAGAACATATCAGTCCGCTCCCACTAATGATGAGGTCATAAATCATAAATAGATCGATATCACTATCACTTTCGTCTTCGATGTCCAATTACCTCAATACTCCGATGGAATGCCTTGTAGGGCTATTTCGATTCAGGACCAACGGCTAAATACTCATTATTTATACTATTTTCTATCGGATATAAAAAATTATCATTATTGCTTGTTTAGTCTTCAAGTCTTGATGTGGTAATTGTGGCTTACAGAGTGGTATGGGAAGTATAACGGTAGTATATGTGAAGAATGAGTTTTCTAAAACCAAACACCTATAATTTCAGGTAAACGATTATTTGTCTTGGTTTAACTTCCAAAAATAAATTCTATTGCCTTTTCAAATTATAAAATTTAATCCTTTTTACATAAAGAAAGCTTTTTCTAAAACTTGTCATTTTGTTTCATTTGCCCAGTAAATTGGTAATTGATACCTCCTTGGCATTGCTCAAACAAATTTCTATACTACAATCATCCTACTGAGAGTTTGAAGAAAAATTGGATACAAGTGATCGAAAATGGAAGATAAGATTGAGAATTCTAAAATGTTGTTACAACAAATATCTTCTGACCATAGTGTTCCGAAGAATATCCGAAGAGCTGCGAAAGAGGCTTTCATGGCCATTTCTGGTAAGAATACAAAAGAGGATGACCCTCCAGAAGTACGTGCTAACCTAGCAATTTCAATTTTGGATGAAATAAGTCAAGATCCTAACTGCCCCCTTTTCGCGAGAACTACAATTTGGAATGTTCTTTCCCTCCTAGAGACAATTACCTCTGAAGAACATGGATAAAATGAAAATTTTTCTTTTGAAAGGGGGAAAGAATATAAAAGTGGTTTAGAATACATTAGTCAATGTTCTCAAGAAGGTTTAACGGATTTTAACTTAAATTGATACAGCTACGAGTGACCTTCTCATCATTGTTACTTCTTCTTTGAACTTAAAAGAGAATTGGTAGAAATTATTTTCTAGACTTCTTCAACAGGAATATTCAAATTCTGAACTATCTCATTCGCCTCTTGTGGGTTTGTTTTGTATGTATATAAACGTTTTTTTGTTCTGAGCTTTAATTTAACAATTTCTGAGTTTTTAACCCGTTTTACATAACATATTGAAGCTAAACCCAGTGTGGTCATAAACTCTTCTTTTGATTTCAGTTCTTCTGGCAATTCTGTCTTCCTCGAAAAATTTTACAATTATAGATTCAATTTAGGATTGATTTTTTATTGTTATTCTATTTAATCCGATGACAACTTTGTAGTTTTCGTAGACACTCGTTTCAGATTTCCCCCACAGAATGCGCAGGTTTGTAAAGTTGTTTCTCCTATTTTTCCACAACTTGTACATTTCAGTTGCCATTTTCTGGGATGTGTTATTTTCTTTCCACTGATAACTCTAATGGGAATTTTAAGGTGAACTGCAGCGTTTTGTAAATTCAAGTCATTAGAAATTAATGTTCCATTTAATTGATAAGTTAAGGCGAGAATATCCAGGTCAACAGGTGATAGTGGAGTTTGTGGATCTATCACTTGAATTCGTTTTTTCAGTTCATTGAGAATTTTTTTTTCGGGAGTACCAAACTGAAGACGGCCAGTACTTTTTAAGATGTCTATGTTCATACGAGATCGAAAATCTTTCAATTCTAACTCAACACTCAAGGTAGAAAAAAAATTTACGTCAGGAATCAACTGAAGTTGTGGAAAATCTAGTCCAATGAAAGCTGTTGCGTCCAACACGAAAATCTTTGACTCCAAGGATTTCAAATTTATTCCCTAATCTCTGGATTGAAGTGTTGACGCAATTTAGCTAAAAACGAACGTGATCGAAAGAATTTTACGGTGTTTTCAGAGAGATGGAAAGAAATTTCAACAGGAGGGATATATTCAAGACTAACTTGGCCGTCGAATACCAGTTTGATGGGATTTATTCGTGTTGCACACCGAATTTTTATTTCACGGGAGGATCCAAGGATGATGGGTCTTACAGCAAGATTAATAGGATTAATCCAAGATATCTCAAAATCTTCAAGTGCTGGGTCTAACACACATCCCCCACTAGAGAGACTATGACCTGTAGAACCTATTGCTGTGGCAATGATAATTCCATCTGCTAGAGTACTCGAAATTGCGATACCATTTACTAAAACACGAAAATCTATGGGTTTCAATAAGTCAGTAGAAGTAATGACAATCTCATTAATGGCTGAACCTAAGCTTTTCCCTCCAATATAAGCTTCGACATGATTATACTCTTTAAAGTTGAATTTTCCATCAAGAAAACGTTTGAAACTCGATTTAACATCTTCAGGTTCAATTTCTGCCATGAATCCCTTTCTTCCTTTGTTAATAGGCAAAATAGGGATATCAGATCTAGTTCGTGCAACCCTTAGAATAGTTCCATCCCCACCTATTGAAATGATACAATCTACTTTCATTTGTTCAAGATTTTCTTTTTGCACATTGGAAAGAGGAGCATTTCTTGATTTTACTAAAAATTCAAACAATTCTGGATTCAAGAAAAACGAAATAGAGGAACATTCCTCGATGGAAAAAATATCGTTGATAATGTCAATGGTTTCCTGGAATAGTACTTGGGAGAAAATACCAATTCGAGATACTCTCGCCAAAGGAGTTACAACCCGTCCAATCAATTTAAAGAGCCATTTCTCGCACTTGTGTGATCTTCCTTCGATCCATAACTATCCAATACTCGATTTCAATTGTTTTCCCATCAGAGAAAAGTTTGTTAAGTCTAGCTTTTAGATCTTCTTCAGAAGGAGATTCTGCAATAAAAGTTTCAAACGTTTCGGTATCCATCACATCTATGAATCCAGTGCTTGCTTCCACATTCGTCACTTGGCCAACCCTTTTTTCGATAACTGGAACATTTACCCGTTTGTCGACAGGTGAAATAAATTGCCTTTTTTGGTTGTCAAATAGACCAACCATCATCATTCTCGCTTTAGCCGCTCCATGTTTCCCTGGTTTGCTTTTGTCTATTGAGATGACTTTACAAGGTTCATTAGTATCGGGATCAATCATAAAACGACCTACTTTGATACTACCTACCTTTTTAGGTTCATAAGACATGATCAAAACACCGTTCTTAATATATTGTAAGGTAATTTCGCTTAACTACAACATTGGAGGGCAGAACGATAATACCAAATAAATATTTATCCTTTCCTCGAAAATAAATAATTATTTTGTCTTCGTAAAAAAATAGTAGGAGTGTTTGTACTCTACTAACTTGTTATAAATTCCTAATAATTTTGGTAGAAACGACAGTGTAATGAGAATAGAGTCACATTTTTTGGTGGAATAAGTTTGTTTGCGCCGAAAGGGTTAGGTTACGATAGGGGGAGCACAATTTTCAGTCCTGACGGACGATTGTTTCAAGTAGAATACGCTATTGAGGCTGTAAAGCGAGGAACAACTGCCATTGGGATCAAAACGTTAGAAGGATGCTGTCTAGCCGTCCAAAAACGACTCCATACTTCTCTCGTCGAAAGAGACATGGTAAAGAAAATTTTTGCAATTGATAATCACATTGCTTCAGCAATAGCGGGATTAACTGCTGATGCCCGAGTTCTTGTTAATCAAGCACGAATTCAGGCGCAAATTCATAGGATCACCTATAACGAAGCAATAACTGTAGAGGCTCTTACTCGCCGATTAGCAAACCTCAAACAAATGTACACTCAACATGCGGGGGTACGACCTTTCGGGGTGTCGTTGTTGATAGCTGGGTGTGATGAGATGGTAGGGCCTCAGTTGTATATGACTGAACCCAGTGGAAGCTATTGGGCATACCGTGCAACTGCTATAGGTTCAAGTGCACCTGCAATCATTGAATTTCTAGAGGGGGAATATAAAGAAGTTGCAAAAACCATGGAAGAGGGAAATCTCTTTGCGATAAGAGCTCTGAACCAAGTTTCTGAAGTACCTTTAGATGCAGAAATGATTGAGATCGCGGTGATTCTTGAATCGACTCGAAATATTGAATATTTGACCGAGCAAGAAATCATTGCTCTTATTAAACGACTATAGAAGGCTTGAAGATGTTACGAGATGCACGTAGGGTTGATTTAACAGGAAAATCGGTTGTCCGCGCTAAATTTCAAGGAAATCGCTTTGAAATCATAGTTAATCCAGAATTAGCTCTCAAGTATAAGATGGGATTACTAGATGACACAATTAGCATCAATGAGATCCTTGAAACAGATGAAGTTTTTCAAAATGCTAGTAAAGGTGAAAAAGTCCCTAACGAGATCCTGTTACAATGTTTTGATACAATAGATGCGATTGATATTGCTGAAAAGGTACTTATTAAGGGTGAACTGAATTTAACAGCAGAACAGAGACAAGAATTTTTTGAAAAAAAGCGGAAACAAATTGTAAACCTTCTTTCTAAGACCTGTATTAATCCAAAGACACGATTACCTCATCCTCCAATTCGTATTGAGAATGCAATGAAAGAAGCAAAGGTGATGATTGACCCTTCAACACCAGCAGAAAGTCAGCTAAAGGATATTATAAGTGAACTGCGGCGAGTTTTGCCCATTAGAATGGAAACAGTGAAACTCGCAGTTAAAATACCACCTGAATTTACAGGAAAAGCATATGGCGAAATTAAACGCGATGCTCACATTGAAAAAGATGAATGGCAGAAAGACGGGTGTTGGATTGCAGTAGTGACTGTAGCAGCTGGAATACAAGGAGAATTCATAGAGCGAGTTCAAAGTATGACAAAAGGTCGTTCTGAAATTAAAATTATGGAAAGAATTCGGTTGTAGCTTAAAGGATTAAGGTTACATTAAAAATTGACTTTATTAAAAAGAAGTGAAAAAAATGACAATTTTGGTGACGAGGAATCAGCTAGTTATTCCTGGTGATATTTTAGCTCGAGGTTCTGGATTCAAAGCTGGTGGGGGAGTTTATCGTAAGAAAGTTAATCATGAAACAGAAATTTGTGCTTCTATGATTGGACTAGCTCAGGTTAGAAAAGATAGAATCGGAGTTGTTCCATTAGAAGGCTGTTATATTCCATTGGAAGGAGATATCGTTATTGGGAAAATAGTTCGAGTAGGAGTCACTTCTTGGAATGTGGATATACGTGGTCCTTATGTTGGAACTCTCAGAGTCGGTAATGTCATCGATAGAGACTTCGATTCTCTCAGAGAGAGCCTAGATCGGATTTTGCAAGTTGGAGACATTATTAAAGCTCAAATTACATTTTTTGATAGGACGCGCGATCCTGTTCTTACACTACAAGGGCGTGGTCTCCGGAAAATTAATAACGGTAGATTAGTTGTAGTGGATCCTGTAAAAATCCCCCGGATTATAGGTAAGAAGGGGAGTATGATTCAACTATTGAAAAATATGACTAATGCCCAGGTTGTGGTTGGCCAAAATGGGAGAATAGTCATTAATGCCTATAATCTTGAGACTGAAAACCTAGTAGAGCGTGCGATCCGAAAGATAGAAGCAGAGGCACATACCAGTGGATTAACCGATAGGATTCGAGAGTTTTTGGAAAAAGAAAAGAAGAAATTATCTAAAAGAAGTGAAGAAGATGAATGAAGAAAAATCCTCTCTTTTACGCGAAGATGGACAACGATTAGATGGGCGTGGACTATATGAACTCAGACCAATATCAATGAGGACAGGAGTTTTAACGAGGGCTGATGGAAGTTGTTATCTTACTTGGGGGAATAATAAAATAATCTGCGCTGTTTATGGTCCGAGAGAATTACATCCCAAACATCTAGCCCTCCCTGATAGAGCAATAGTACGTGTTGAGTATAGATTAGCTACATTCTCTGTCGGAGAGAGAAAAAGTCCTGCTCCACGCCGTAGAGAGTATGAACTTAGTAAAATCCTAGCTGAATCAATAGATACAATACTCTTTTTAGAGAAATTTCCTAATGGGACAATAGATGTGTATATTACTGTTTTAGACGCTGATGGTGGTACGAGATGTGCTGCATTAACAGCAGCTTCCCTAGGACTGATAGATGCCGGTATTCCCATGAGAGGTATAGTAACAGGATGTGCTGTTGGGAAGATTGATGGAAAAATGGTAGTAGACTTATCCGATATTGAGGACAAAGAAGGAGAAGGGGATATGCCAGTTGCTATGATCCATAACACAGGAGAAATAACACTCCTTCAATGTGATGGACACTTTTATCCAGAAGAGGTTAAGGAAGGACTCAAACTCTCAGAAACAGCAATTGGCCAAATTTATCAAATACAACGAAAAGCTCTTCTCAGTAAATACTCCCAAATCGAAGAATCTTTAGAAGAGCTAGATGAGGAAGAAGAATAGGTGAGAATGCGTTGAAATCAGAAGATATAATTGGTAGTCTTGAAAGAAAATATTTGGTTGATTTACTAGCTAAAGGGGATCGACTTGATACTCGTGGATTTTGGGAGGGTCGTCCAATTCAAATTGTACCAAACGTTATTAAAAAAGCCGAGGGTTCTGCAATGGTAAAATGGGGGAAAACTGTTGTCTTGGCTGGTGTAAAAACCCAATTAGGGTCTCCTTTTCCTGACACTCCAAATGATGGTGTTATTACAGTGAACCTCGAATTATCACCGATTTCTTCACCATCTCATGAAAGTGGTCCACCAAGACCAGAAGCTATTGAAATGGCTCGCATTGTGGATCGTGGAATCCGTGAAAGTAAAGTCATTCCAATGAAAGGATCCAAATTATGTGTCGTTCCTGGAAAAATGGTTTGGATTCTCTTTGTAGATATTTATATACTTGACGACGGAGGAAATTTAATAGATGCCTCAGCTCTCGCAGCGATGGCAGCCCTTGCCAATACAAAATTAAAAAAGGTCTCTATCGACGAGGAAACAGACGAAGTCACCTTGTTAGATGAAGTGGAGCCATTACCAAGAAACGGTTGTGTAGCAAGTTTAACTTATATTAAGGTCAATGATTTCATCTTGTACGATCCTAACCTGATTGAGGATCGCGGAAAGACAGCACGATTTTCTGTCGCGATCACCAGTGAGGGGTTAATATGTTCGATGCAGAAAGGAGAATCAGGAATATTCACGACGGAGGAAATTTTAACAATTTTGGAGAAAGCAACTGTTCATGTGAAGGAATTATTAGAACTTATTGACCAAAATTCACAAATTACCGAACCTAGAGAAATGTTTAGGTTTGACTTCTAATTTCAAAAGATAAAAAACTAATATTTAAAGACGGTGATATGATAACAATGGGACGAACTAAGAAAGTAGGAACCACAGGTCGTTTCGGTACAAGATATGGTGCCACCATCCGAAAAAGAATACACAAAATAGAAAGGAATCTAAAAATAAGACACACGTGCCCTTCCTGTAACTCAAAAAAGGTAAGTCGAGCTTCAATTGGAATATGGGAATGTTCTTTCTGTGGTTTCCGATTCACTGGTGGCTCGTGGACTCCAGAGACTCCAGGAGGAAAAATCGCTTCACGAACAGCAAAACGTTTGTCTAGTCAAACAGAAACATGATTTTCTTTTCTGGCTCAATTGAAATGATTCATATAACAAGATTGAATCAGAATGGATCATGAGAGGTCTAATCCAAGATGTTGATAACAACCTCTCGAAATCCCACACATTATTTACGTCGAGTGAGTAAAATTATCTCTCTCTCTTTCCCTAACTCTCAGAAAATGAACCGAGGTTCATTAAGTCTAAATAGCCTTTTTACATATTGTAAGAATAAGGAATTTTCTCGACTCCTAATCTTCCAAAGAACTTCAGAAAAAGATCGGGTAATAGCAAAAGCGTATTCAATTGAAGAAAAACCTCAATCAATAGAAGCCACTATTGAATTGAGTGATGTGATCTCACTATCCAAACACGACAAGAAAAATCGAGTTGTGATTGAGAGTGTTCAGCTCAAATTTTCACGAGAGGTAAATGAATCAAAGAAAGGAAAAATTACTGACTTTTTTCAAGATATTATTCAGACCTCACAACATAGTCCTGATAGAAAAGTGCTAACAATTTTCTTTAGACAAGAAAAACAAAATTACCTTATTGGTCAAGCTGTTCAGGGGATCTCATCAATATCAGATCCTCTTTATACTATTCATATTCTCACTAAAATGTGTTAAGTTTATAATATTTCTATTCAGATGATAGCCTCAGAACTAGTAAATCCATGAAAAGAAAACATTTTTAAGAGTAAATCGGGTAATAAATCATCAGAATCTATGATTAAGACGGGTCTAGTATCAACGGGTGAGAAACCTAGCTTTTCGCATTCGTCCCAATTGCAACGGGAAATGGTCAGGCGAGCAAACAATTTTGAGCTAGACATACAAACCGAATCATTGTAAGTCATGATTGAGAGTAGCGTTATAAAAGCACTCCTGAAAGTTTGTCTGACAAATGGACAGGATAGAGGATGTGGGGTTACATCCCACACGATGGAGACTAGCACCGGTAACGAGCTAGTTGATGACCTCATGTGAACACAAATGACTAGATTTGATAGCGTTTGTGATAACCTTGACAGAATGCGGAAATAATGAATAACAAGTTTAAAGTTAATTTTACAATCAATTATAATTCTGAAACTCAAGCTCAAATTATCTACAAATCTTTGTTGCCTGAGATTCAAAAATACCGTTTTGAACGATCTAAAGTTTCCATATCGATAATAAAGCAAGAAATAGAAATTAATATCACCGCTCAAGATATTAATGCGGCTAAGGCAACCATAAGCTCCGTCCTACGATGGATTTCAGCCACCACAGAAGCAGTCACAACTTTCTTAAAAACAAACTTTTAACCACTAGGTAGAGTCGAATAGTCAACGAGGAAATAATCAAACAAAGTGATAGAAATTTGTGGTATTGAAAATGGCACTCCGTGAACTCTCACCAGCTAAACAGGAACAACTCTTAAGACTCCAACAGCTGGAACAAACTGTTCGAAATCTACGAATTCAGCAAGCCGAGATTTCTCGAACACTTTCAGAAATTGAGATGACCAAAAAGGAGCTTCAGAAGCTGGAACCCGATTCTCAAGTTTATAAATCTATAGGAACAGTAATGTTTCCAAAAAAAGTTAGTGATGTGCTAAAGGAATTATCTGATAGGGTTGAACTTCTTGAATTAAAACAAAAAAGCTTTTCTTCCCAAGAAGCCCAAAACTCCAAACGTTTTGAGGAATTACAAGCGCGATTGAGTGAACAATTGAGTGACTCGCAACAATCCAATTAAAAAGTGGAATTCTAAAGCCACTTAACTTTTCAATGTGGATCTATTGATGATTAATGAACTGGATGAAATAATTGATCAATTATACGTCAAAATTCATCAGTTTCTAGCCACCAAAGTCGGAGAAGATTTGTCTGACGATATGATTGATATTAACCTCGAATTGTCAGATAATGAAGAACTCATTATCAACATTGAGCTGTATCTAGAATTATCCCCATTTTCTAATTTTGATGTACAAAAAATCGCTGAAGAAGCAGTTGAACACGGTATCAAAGCAGCAGATCAGATGTGTCCCCCTTTTGTTGTCCGTATCAAAAGTCAGAATAAGAAATAACAACTTTTTGAAGTTAGATCATGTTACAATCAAATTGTTGCCAAAATCCTCCTTTTATCCGAGATTTTCAATCAAAGAAAGTATATTGTAAAACACATTTCACTGGATTAATTGAAGATCGAGTCCAGAAAACTAT
The DNA here is from genome assembly GCA_016839665.1 of Candidatus Hodarchaeota archaeon. The sequence continues at coordinate 4,163 of JAEOTU010000271.1, read as the reverse complement.
TAATCGTTATAATATGCTAAAAAGAGAGGATCACATTGGATTAGGGTACTCGGGGGGAAAAGATAGTACAGTGCTTCTTGATATCCTCTCTAAGCTCAAGGAACGATTTCCTCAGTGCACATTGACAGCAATAACAATTGATGAGGGAATTAAAGGATATAGAGACGATTGTCTAGAAATCACTCGGAAAATCACGCAAAAGTATCAGATTCCCCATGAAATAATGTCGTTCAAACAGATTTATGGTGCAACCTTAGATCAAATCATAGAAAAAAGTCTTACTATGAAACACACTATGTCAGCTTGTGCAATTTGTGGTATTCTGCGTCGTCGGGCGTTAAATTATGCAGCTAGGCAAGTAAATGCAACAAAAATTGCTACAGCACATAATTTAGACGATGAAGCGCAGTCCATCCTGATGAATCTAGTACGTGGAGATTTTTCGAAATTTATACGGTTTACTCGTGCTCCTGTTCAAAAGTTTGACTCTTTACTCCCTCGAATTCGGCCATTTGTACGTGTAACCGAACCTGAAATAGTTCAATATGCATACGCAAAAGAACTGGAATATCATTCGTTTCCTTGTCCTTATGCTTCTTCTGCAATGCGGAATGACATCAGGACTTTTCTTTCAGAAATGGAAAAAAAACGACCGAGTACATTACAAAATGTGGTTAATCTTCATGATTCACTCACTCAACATGTACCTAAAGTAACAAATCTTGATCCCCCATTTTTATGTCAAAAGTGCGGTGAAGTTTCCACCCATGAGGTTTGTCCTGTGTGTTTGCTCCTAAAAAACCTTGGATTTAAAAACCCATTAGAATAATAAAAAGATATTAATCTTCGCCAATCTGTAGATACTTCTGCTTGCGATCGATGCGTTTAATAACTCGCTGGTTTTTTTTAATTGTCTGAACATGGATTAGTCCTTTAACTTCGAGTTTCATTAACGCACGGTTCAATTCCCGTTCTGAGATTTCCCCAACATCATTCTCTAATAATCGAATTAAATCATCCTCTAATAAAACGCCCTCACGACGTTCGACTATATTCATAATTGAGAAAATTAAGGGAAATGGTCTCCAATAAGGGTATTTATTTGTTACCATTTTTGTTACCGCAATTCACGTTGTATTATCCAAATAGGGGTACTGTAGGATGAGAGTCAACACCCAGTCTTCTCCTGAACTGGGACTCTTGGGTTTCATACCATTTAATCATCTCTGGAGTACAGGATGAATGAACTCTAGACAGGGAGGCTTCAAAGTGGCGCCATTCTATAATATTTGTGTCTAATCCTCCACGAAGCGCCATCATACCTGCTTCACGACAAATAGCTTCAATATCAGCTCCTACATAGAATTCAGTTTCTTTCGCCAATCGATCAAGATTGATGTCCTCTGCTAATGGCATATTCCTCGTATGAACCTCAAAAATTAGCTTACGACTCTTCTCATCAGGAGGAGGAATGTAGACCACCCGATCGAATCGTCCTGGTCTAAGAAGAGCGGGATCGATCATATCTGGACGATTTGTAGCAGCTAGAACTACTACGTCTCGTAAAGGTTCTATCCCCGCCAATTCAGTTAAGAGTTGGCTGATAACGCGTTCGTTTACTCCAGAGGAGTCACCACTTCCTCTACGGGTCGCAACTGCATCAATCTCATCGAAGAAAACAAGTGCTGGTGCAGCAGTACGAGCTTTTCGAAAGACTTCTCGAACTGCTTTTTCACTTTCACCAACCCATTTAGAAAGGAGTTCAGGACCTTTTACACTTATAAAGTTGACTTGGCTTTCTGTAGCTAATGCCTTGGCCAATAAGGTCTTCCCTGTCCCTGGTGCTCCAAACAAAAGAACTGCTCGAGGAGGGCTAATTCCTAGTCGTTGAAAACTATCTTTTTGCTTCAATGGCCACTCAACAATTTCAGCAAGCTCTTGTTTGATAGAATTCATGCCGCCAATGTTTTCCCACTTAACATTCGGAACTTCAATGAATACCTCCCTGATTGCTGAGGGATGAATTTCCTTTAATGCGTCCTCAAAATGACGATCTTCAACTTTCAGGTTATCAAGAACTGCTGGAGGAATTGTATCCTCACTTAGATTGATGTCTGGTAGAATTTCTCGGAGTTTCCTCATTGCAGCCTCACGACCGAGTGCAGCGAGATCTGCACCGACAAAACCATGTGTTATTAGTGCAAGGTTCTCAGTATCGACATCTTCTATCCCTGGCATTCTACGAGTATGGATCTGAAGGATTTCAAGACGTTCATTCATGTCAGGAACTCCAATTTCGATTTCACGATCAAATCGTCCAGGACGACGTAACGCAGGATCGACTGCATTCGGACGATTAGTAGCTCCAATGACGATTGTTTCACCGCGACTTTCCAATCCATCCATCAAAGCTAAGATTTGAGCCACAACACGGCGTTCAACTTCACCAGTAACTTCCTCTCGTTTAGGAGCAATCGCGTCGATCTCATCGATAAAAATAATACTGGGAGCATTATCCTCAGCCTCTTTGAATATCTCGCGCAACCTCGCTTCACTTTCACCGTAAAACTTAGACATAATCTCAGGCCCTTGAATTGGAATGAAGTGGGCCTCGGATTCATTGGCTACAGCCTTAGCAATGAGAGTTTTCCCTGTTCCCGGGGGTCCATGTAATAAAACTCCCTTCGGTGGGTCAATTCCCAACTTTTTAAAGAGTTCAGGATGTTTCAGGGGAAGTTCGACCATTTCACGGATTCGTTGAATTGCATCTGACAATCCACCAATGTCTTCATAACTAACTCCAGGCATTCCGTTTTCTGTTTCGGAAATCGGTTTTTCTGAGACATTCAGCTTCGTAGTGTCAGTGATAAGCACAATATCTGTGGGAGTTGTTGAGTTCACGATGAATGGGATGGATCTACCTAAAATAGGAATGAGTACGGTGTCATTCTTAGAAACAGGATATCCTAGTAATTTACGTTTAACAAAAGCTTCAAATCCATAATCAAGCGAAATTTGGCGAGTTGGTGCGATGTTAACCGTTTTAGCTACTTTAATCTGGGCTTTTCGAATACGAACATTCTCTTCTAAAGAAACTTTGGCATTTCTTCGGATGATTCCATCCATTCGTACAATTCCCGCCCCTTGATCTTCTATATAAGCAGGCCAAGCAATAGCTCCTGTTTTTTGTCTTCCTCGGATCTCAACTACGTCACCAGTGGTGATTCCAATCTCACGCATGTTGATATCGTCCATCCGAATCTTCCCTCGTCCCACGTCACGCTGCCTGGCTTCAGCAACCTTTAATACGACTTCTTTAGCCAAAATACTCAACCTGTTATGATTTTTATCGGAATCCCAAACTTCAATAGTGCTAACCTAATCACTGTTTAAAATAGATTTGATTTATACAACATAGTCAAATAATGAAAAAACCTGGTTTCAAACACCAGTTCAAAATCATAATACTTATCACGGTGAAAAAAAGACAGTCCCTTAAACAAGATTGTCAGTCTAATAATCAATGATCGTTTGAAGCTCAACCTCACAATTATCCACTTCTTCTAGAGCAAGGAGACGATCTTCAAAGTTTTGGAGAGTTTCAGTTCCCTCATCTGAGTCAGCTGTTTTAACAAAAAGTTTAATCGCATATAAGCCAAAGAAAAGTGGTTCCTCTTCCTTCTTTAGAATTTCTAAATCCAAACCTTTGAGCAATTCACCCTGGGCACGAGCCACAATCTCATCACGATTGACGTCAGGCGAAGTCGGAATTACTTTCAATATCGATAAAACATTCGACATAATGATTCCTCAACTAGATTTTTCTATGTTGATCGTTGGATAATCGTTATTAAGTTAAAGAGCATGACATTAGGGGCCATTAAATCCACAATTAGGACAAGTATAGCGGTTCCCAAATTTTCGACACCGTTCACAACGAATAATGGGAATCATTCCACATGAAGGGCAAGGAAAACGGGTTGTTCCGTGTTGGCTAGGCATAATAGCTACTTGACAAGGATTACATCTTTGCATTCGTATGTTTTCACTCATTCAACGAGCCTCGCAGTCTATTTTCCCTGCTCGAAGAAAGAATAATAAATTCTTCTCTTAATTTATACCTCTTAGCAATCTGTCCCGTCGTCTTTCCTACCAATATGACT
>JAEOTU010000270.1 GCA_016839665.1 Candidatus Hodarchaeota archaeon | reverse complement strand
GCTGAGGATTGCATCAAGGCTGGCATGTCTCTTGAGATGCCGAAAGCTGACATATTTCATCCTGATTTACTTCATAAAGCTTATTCTGAAGAGAAAATCGCGGATGGGGATCTGAATGCTGTTTTAAAACGATTGCTTCGAGTTATGTTCCTAGTTGGTCTCTTTGATAACAAAGATACGCTTCCTAAAGGAAGACGGAATACCTCAGATCATCAAGAGTTAGCTCGCAAAATTGCTGAGGATGGTATGGTTTTACTAAAGAATAACAACAACTTACTACCTCTTGATATTAATAGAATTAACAAGTTAGCCATCTTAGGGCCTAATCGGGATAGGAAATTCGGTAAATGGCTTTATGGTGGTTCATCAGCCGTAAAACCTCCTTATGAAATCACTCCCCTCAAAGGATTAAAAGAGAAATGCAAAGGAAAATGTGAATTAGTCACGGAACTAGTAGATGCAGATATTGTAATAATATTTGCTGGATTAAACCATGATTCTAAAGGCAAATTAGTGAGAAGTGACAAAGGAGATGAAGAAATACCGATCGGTCATGATGCTGAGGGAACAGATCGAGCCCAACTTGAGTTACCTGATGAACAGGTTAAGCTAATCAATCAAACCGTACAAGAGAACCCAAATACAATAGTTGTTTTATTGAATGGCAGTCCCATTGCAATGAATGGTTGGTTAGAGAATATCCCTGCTATTCTTGAAGCCTGGTATCCTGGAATGGAAGGGGGTCATGCAATTGCAAATGTTTTATTTGGAGACATCAATCCGTCAGGAAAATTACCAATAACCTTCCCAAAACAGCTTTCAGACTCCCCAGCTCACAAATCAACTCGAACTTTTCCAGGGGAAAATTTGAAAGTCTTTTACGAGGAAGAAATTTTTGTAGGTTATAGATATTTTGATAACGAGAATATCGAACCTCTTTTTCCATTTGGATTTGGACTCTCATACACAGAATTTGCTTATGAGAATTTAAAACTAGAGAAGAAAGTACTATCAGAAACTGATACAGTAACAGTCCAAGTGGATGTTATTAATACAGGAAGTCGAACAGGGGCTGAAGTGGTCCAGTTATATATTCAAGATGTTGAAAGTAGTGTTGAACGTCCTCCCAAGGAATTACGAGGATTTAAAAAGGTCAAGTTGAACCCTCAAGAAAAGAAAAAGATCACTTTTACCCTTACAAATAACGATTTCGCATTTTATGATGAAAAGATTCACGATTGGAGAACAGAACCAGGAGAATTCAATATACTTGTTGGTAGTTCCTCTCGTGATATTCATTTACAAGAAAAAATATTGATTCAAGAATAATTCAGGTAAAATTAATAAAAAATCAGTAATTATCAGTCTGAGGATGGTTGAAAACTATGCAAATAGTTCCTTATGGTGGGGTGAATGAGGTCGGTGGAAATACCTTTCTCTTAGAAACAAACGAAACTAAGATTTTGTTGGATTTCGGGAGATCATTTAAACATGAAGGGATATATTTTGAAGGATTTTTACTACCCCGTACCTCCCAAGGTCTAAAAGACTTTCTCGAACTCAATATTCTGCCTAGGATTCAAGGACTATATGCCCAGGAATTCGTAAATGATATTAAGTTCACTAAACCAGCAATTGACGCGTGTTTTTTGTCTCATGCACATTTAGATCATTTTGGTAGCATTAATGTCCTTCATGAAGATATTCCTGTTTTTATGGGGGAGACAGCAAAAACAATAATCCAGTCGATCCAAGATACAACACGAACTCGTTTTGGTCGACCTTATATCAGGCAAGCGACCGATGATAACCCATCAAATGTTAGAACTTTTCGAACTGGTGACGTGATCCAACTTGATGAATTCGTAATTACTCCTATTCATGTAGACCATTCATTGCCAGGATCTTATGGATTTATTATTGAAGGAAAAGAAGACAAATCGATTGCGTATACAGGTGATTTACGTTTACACGGATGGCGGAAGGATTTAACACAAGATTTCATCAATGTAGCGAAGAAAAAGAACCTTAACGCACTTCTGATTGAAGGTACTAACATTAATGAACAATTTGATGAAGATGAAAAAAGAGTGCAGAAAGATGTATCTCAAGCGATCAAAAATACAAATGGACTTGCTATCGCCAACTATAGTCTTCGTGATATTGATCGCTTCAGGTCTTTCTATATAGCAGCCAAAGAAAATGGTCGAAAATTGTTAATAAATATGAAACAGGCCTATCTACTCCAACTTTTACAAGATGACCCTCATTTAGAGATTCCCACATTGAACGACCCATATATTCAAATTTACAAACGTCCTAAGAGACGTTATTATCTATGGGAGCAAAGCCTTTTTGAAACATTCTCTATAGTAGAATCACCAGATTTTGATCAATCTGAATATGTATTCCACTGCGAGTTTTGGAATCTAACAGATCTGATTGATATTCAACCCACCCCAAATGACTCAACTTACTTTTACAGTCACGGTGATCCATTCGACGAAGAAGGTAGGATTGACTATAACCGCATGATGAAATGGATTGACCATTTTCACCTGGAGTTTAAACAATACCATGCGTCAGGCCACGCGCCCCAAAGCGATTTAAAACAAATTGTTGAACAAATTAATCCAGAATTATTGATCCCGATTCATACCGAACACCCTGAAAAATATCAGGATATAGTAGACGTACCGATACTTCTTCCCATACGTGGACGGAAGATATCAATATAAATGCATTATTCTTTACCTCAAGGAGTGGCTATGCAACGTCAAAGGTTTGAATCTGTTGAAGACATAGGATATTTCTTTAAATTTTTATCTTAACAATAGAATAGACTAAAACAATTCAAATACATTTTTAAAATTGAACTATTACTTGATTAATCCCGACAATTCTAAAGAATTTTGATTATTTTTTACTTTTTAATCGGAATTTCATTCATTGTTTCCAACCCAAGTATCTAGAAATATGATAAAACGTGATTATGATGAATAAAAAGAAATTTTCTGCAATGATAGTAATATTTACTCTTTCAGTAGGATTTTCTACTCTGTTTGGAGATCACTTGACTAACAACAACCCAAGTACAGTCAAATATACGCCAGATATACGACGTCCTAATTTATATATTGACCGAGTCACACCAATAACTATTAATTCCAATGCCGAGTTAGCTACATTCGCAGCTGGACATGGAACTGGTATTAATGGAGATCCTTACCGAATTGAAGACTATAATGTCACAACGTCTGGTACCCACTTAATCTCGATCTCTCATACTACTTTGTACTTTAGTATAGGGAACAATTCATTGAATGGGCTTTCTAGTCCATCTAGTAGGGGGATTCAATTAACCAATGTCACGAATGGTGTCATAAGAAATAATACTATAATGAATCTTCAACATCAAGGCATTTTTCTAGAATCTTCAAATACCACTATTATTAAGAATAATACGGTATTCAATGTAAATGAGTTTGGAATAGAGCTTTATAATTCATCGAATAATGAGATCTTTGAGAATAATGTGTATAATGTTGGGGATGGGATTAGATTAGTTGTCTCAAGTGATAATAATATCGTTCATAATAACAATGCATCGTTCAATACCATGAATGGGATTCGATTAGAAAGAAATAATCGTAATAACAGGATTTATGATAATATATTATTCAATAATTCTGACCATGGAATCTTTATGCATGATTATGGAACATTTACTCAGCATTGGAATCCCTCTCAACCTACAATATTCATTTATATTGCTGAAGGAACGCACAATCCTGAGGTTGGAGAGTTTACTAACAAATTAGAAGAATGGGGGTATAACTGGATAATTTGGGATAATACAGATGAAATAGAACCAAATACCCTTCAATTGGCTAACATGCTTCTAATTGACGGAGCATCTCTTTTTAATACACAACAAACAATTAAAAATTGGTGGTTTTCTGGGAATCACACCATTTGGGTCGCAGGGGACTCTGATTATAATGGTGAATGGACAGCTGATTATGCGAATAATTTATTAGATAATTTAACCTCTAACATAATGATCCAAGACGATACCCTTGAAGATTGGATTGTAAATGATGGAGCACCATATCGTGTTATTGCAAACGAAACTAATGGTGACTGGAGTTCCTTATTCTCTCCCGAAGAACAAAATTTTCTATTCCATGGACCTGCCCCCGTTGTACCTGCAAATAAATCGAAGACATGGGATGATCTCGAGAACGCAACATGGTTAATCAATACTTCCTCTTCAGGTATAACGGTGGACCACGATAATGATAATGCAGAACCTTGGGAATATCATCCAATCGGTGTTAATGGGTC
>JAEOTU010000269.1 GCA_016839665.1 Candidatus Hodarchaeota archaeon | reverse complement strand
TTCCATTATAAAGAACTAGTTGCACTACTCAAAAGAGAATTCAAGCTCTACAAACTTACTCCCTCTAAGCCTCTTATTCAACTGTAACAGTTTTGGCTAAATTTTTAGGCTTATCAGGGTCGAATCCACGGCGAACAGCAGCATAGTAGGCAAGCATCTGTAGAGGTATAACATAAGAAATAGGCCTGACTAGGGGAGATATTGTCTTGGGGATAATGAATGTATAGTCAGATCGTTCAATGATATTGTGGTCTTTCTCAGTTACAGAAATGATATATGCTCCTCTTGCACGCATTTCCTCTGCGTTACCTAGCATTTTCTTAGCAGTCCAATCATTTGGAGCAACCATTATTACAGGAAACATAGATTCCACAATTGCGATAGGGCCATGTTTACTTTCTCCAGCAGGAAATGCTTCTGCATGAATGTATGAGATTTCTTTAAGTTTCAATGCCCCCTCAAGAGCAACTGGCATACTCATACCCCTTGCAAGAAAATAAGCATGATTTTGATTTGAAATTTTTGATGCTAAGCTCTTAGCTTTGAATTCATTTTGATTAATGACTGAACGAGTTACCTGGGGGATTTCGGTAATTAAACTCTCTAGATTTTGATTAAACTCATTCTTTCCTACAAGACCAGTATCATATTCTAATTGTAATGCTAAACGCGCTAGGAGTGAAACTTGTGCTGTGTGGGTTTTAGTTGCTGCCACTCCAATTTCTGGTCCAGCTTTTGTGTAAAGAGAAATATGGCTCAACCGTGGAATGGATGAATCAACAACATTAGCAACCGATACGATTGAAGCGCCTAATTTGCGGGCAGGTGAAAGTGCCTTCATTACATCCAAGGTTTCTCCAGATTGACTAATAGCTAAGATGAGTGTGTCTTCATCAAATAAATGAGAATAAGTTTCATATTCTGAGGCAATTACTTTATATACTGGCTTTTTCTTGAGTATTCGTTGAAATTGGTGATAACCAGATAAACCTGCATGATAACTTGTACCACAAGCTAAGAAAATAATTCTTTCTGCGTCCAAGATTTTATTAGAGGCCTTGCTAATCACGTTTGGATCAATTTTCAAGGTATTTCTAAGAGCAATGGGTTGTTCATGGATTTCTTTCAACATGAAATGTGGATAACCGCTTTTTTGTGCACTTTGGGCGGTCCATGATACGATGACTGGTTTGGGTTGGATTCTAAATCCATTTTTCTCAATATAAACAGCCTGTGGTGTCAGTGTGGCAATTTCACCATTTTTTAATACGATTACTTTTTTCGTATATTCTAGAAAAGCAGGGATATCACTTGCAGCGAATTTTGTATCCTCTCGGATTCCAATCACTAATGGGCTATCTTTTCGTGCTAAAAAGATGGTTTCAGGTTCTTCAGAGTGAATCATAGTGATTGCATAAGTTCCTTCTATTTTGGTAAGAACTCTCTTAAAAGCATTGATAATTGATATTTCTTGATTATTTTGTTTTATTTCTTCTTCCACAAGATGAGCAATGACTTCTGTGTCCGTTTCTGAAGAAAAATTATGACCTTTTTTTAGGAGGTTATCCTTTAATTCCATATAGTTCTCAATAATTCCATTATGAACAACTATTATATTTCCCGTACAATCAGAGTGCGGATGCGCGTTTTCTCTACTAGGTGGGCCATGAGTAGCCCATCGAGTGTGTCCTATTCCAATAGTTCCTTGGAGATTTTCCAAGGATAATCGATTATTGACCTTGTCGATAGTTCCAGCATCTTTCAACATATCAATTTTTCCATTATTTATCGTAGCAATTCCTACACTGTCGTAACCACGATACTCTAGTTTTTTTAAACCATCAGTAATCATTTTAGATACATTAACGTTGGAACTAGTTGTTATAGCAATGATACCGCACATTTTCTAGGTGTCCGCCCTGGTTTTCGATTAGACTGCATGAATGACAATGAAGAAAAAAGTGAAAACATATGATACCCTTATGAAAGGATTTAAATGTTTTCGCTATAGCTCTTCTTGAAGTTGGGTAACAATTTTCATTCTAAGAAGCTACCAAAATGAATATAAAGAGAAAAAATGATAATTTTAGCCTCTTTCTTTGAAGCAAACTGTTTTTAACATCAAACAAAGTCAATACTAATACAGTTTGAACTTAACTAATCTAGTCTGATTTGGATCAGTGGTTATTAAAAATATCATTATCTGCTTGTAAGAAAAAAAATTTCAATCTTGAGTTGTAATTCAAATGGTGCAACATGTAAACCGAATTTCACCAAAGGAAGCCCAAATTCTCGCTCACGATATCCGTTGGAAAATCATGGAACTGCTCTCCAGAGATGAATTAATTTATGCTAAACGTATTGCAGAAACATTGCAATTATCAGAACAGAAAGTCCATTACCATATAACACAATTAAGAAACGCTGGATTACTAGTACCAAATGGCGTTCGGTCAATAAAACGTGGTCGCGCCAAACTTTTTAAACCCGTTGCAACCCAGTTCTTATTATCATTATCAAAATATGAATCTCATGAAACTGCTTTTGATAAAATCATCCTAAACAAGTTTTTTCAAAAAGGACAATTCTCGGGAACAATTATTGTTGGAAGTGCTGAACCTCATGGTAAATATGATGCAATATCTCGTGATGGACATCTTGTTGGGGAGCTCTGCTGGTATTTAGGAAATCATTCACCACTTCAGAAAGGAGATTATATTCCTCAATATATTACAACTGACTTGGATCATAAAAAATTCAATAATAAGAAAAAAACCAATTTGATTTTAATTGGGGGACATATCACCAATACAGTGACAGCACACCACAACGCTGTACTCAAATCAAAATTTGATATTTCTTTCATTGAAAATCAAATCGTGAGCGGTCAAGATGAGTTTTCTCATCCTGCTCATGGATTAATAGCGTTGTTTCAGAATCCTAAATCACCTGATTTTTGGATTCTTATTCTTGCCGGTGTACGTAGTTTAGGAACTCAGGCAGCAATTTTTTCAATCATTTCTGACCGTTGTGATCTATTGGGCAAAGGAACTGAATTTGCGACCGTTATACAAGGAGAAAGTAAAGATGGCTTACGAATCAAAGGAGTGAAAAAAGTCATGAGTATATTTTTAGACTCGGACTAATGATTTGATTAAATTCATAATAGGTTCTTAAGAAGTTAAAAAGCCAGGTGAAGAATCTCTTGGCTTTTAATGAGTAAGAGATGAAAAAACAGTGTCTAAAGTCCAGGAAATATTAAAAGAAGCAATGAAACAAGGAAGAAAGATTCTTACTGTTCAGGAATCTAAAAAAATATTATTTCAGGAAGGATTTCCCGTAAATACAACAAGATTTGGGACAAACTTAGAAGAAGTTCTATCTGAAGCCAAGGAAATCGGTTTTCCTATTGTACTCAAAGTTAGTTCTCAGGATATCGTTCATAAATCAGATGTTGGGGGAGTTGTCACTGGAATTCATAATATTCACGATCTCAAAAAAGAATTTGAAAAAATGCAAAACATGATCGTCCAAAAAAAGCCTGATGCACAGATTGAAGGATATCTCATTGAAAAAATGGAATCTGGAATTGAACTCCTTGTGGGTTCGACTCATGATCCCATGTTTGGGCCGATCTTAGCATTTGGCCTTGGGGGTATTTATGTGGAAGTCTTAAAGGATGTAGTTTTTCGTTTGATCCCTATCGACAGAGAGGACGCGACAGAAATGATTTCTGAGATTAAAGCAGCAAAAATTCTTGATGGAATCCGCGGACAGCCTCCTATAGATAAAATCTCACTAGTAAATTTATTGATGAAAACGTCAAACTTCATTGATCATTATCCTGAGATCGAAGAACTTGATATAAACCCAGTTTTGGCTACAGATAAGGGAGTTTCAGTTGTTGATGCAAGAATCATTCTAAAAGCTGTTGATTAGATCGTACACGCCAGAGGAGAAGCACGCACGATATCGACATAATTCCTCCAAGCAATGAAAAGACAAGAGACAAAACTGAAAAGATAAAATAACCTGAAAATATTTCAAGGAGTTGAATTAATAGTAGCGGAATTAGTATTCCTCCTCCTCCTAAAACAAGCAATCGAAACATTATCTCCAGTTGCTTAAAATCTTGGATTAAATTTCTTCGGTTCAATAGGTATCCAATTAAAATACTAATTCCTGAACCTAACAGTACAGGTATCCCCATAATGTCCAATATTTGATTTCCAATTATTGCTAAACCAAATATGAGCATTAATATAAGACTCAAAATAAAACTAATGGGAATTAGTATTAGCTCAAATCGTTGAAAAAACGTAAGGATTACCATACAAATCTGTACCTTGTTTCTTTTGTATATAGTTTGAAGCTGTGTATCGAAGTATCATTTGAAGACAAAATTATCTTATTTGATTACGAAAAAAATTTTTTACAATCTTTTAAACTCTCTTACTAAGAATACTGATGGCACAAAAATCACCTTATCCCCTGAAATCTATGCTAGAAGAGCTCCAATTAAAATCACTAATCCATTTCGAGAATAACCACTTGGTAGTTGAGATGATTGGCGATGAGACGCTTGTGGCTGCTCTTGTCAACTCAAATCTTTTAGCTGTTCTTCAAGCTGAGATGGCAATGCCAATTAGACTCGCTAATGATGAGATTTATGAAATAATTCTGCAAAATAATAGGGGAATCGTTGCTAAAGAAGGACGAACCAATCGCTATATTGTTACTTTGAGAAAAGATGACAACAATGTGCTGGTGGCAATTGGAGATGATCTTGACCCCGGAATGGTGCTTTTCGAGCTAATGCAATTTCATGAAAATTAATAAGAGAAATTGGTTGATAATCTACTCGCATGAACAAAACATGAGCTGAAAATATGATGGCATTAAAACCTTCTGATACTGCAGGATCCCCCTCAATTACACTAGTTGATCGTTTGCGAGCAATTGTCGTTCTTCTCAGACCCCAGCAATACTATAAGAATGGACTTGTCTTCTTTGGATTATTCTTCTCCAAGAGTTTGTTTAGAGTTGATCTTTGGTTGCCAATGTTTCTAGCTTTTATTGCTCTTTGTTTAGTTTCTTCCTTGAATTATCTAATAAATGACTTCCGTGATAGGGAACAGGATCGTCATCATCCTGAAAAGTGTAATCGCCCATTTCCCTCTGGTAAAGTTTCAAGTCTATTAGGCCTTATTGTAGGATTTTCTCTTATTCTTCTTCTATTGCTTCTCTTAATGATTATCAACTTTTATCGAATTTCTCTCTATTCTCCTCCTTCTCTGGAAGAAGAAACAGCACAATATGCTGAACTAACTATTCCTTCAATAACTGCCTTTATTCTAGTTTTGGGAGGTTTATTTATCACTAGCCAATTTTACTCTCTTTTTATAAGACGGTACGTATTTGCAGATATAGTTACGATTTCAGTTAACTATGTTTGGCGAGCAATCGCAGGAGCAGTGTTTATTTCTGTTTCTGTTTCTCCTTGGCTTATTATTCTTTGTTTTATAACAGCAATGATGCTTTCGCTAGCCAAACGCAAAGGAGATTTAGCAGTTCTAGGTGAAAAAGCCAGTCAACACAAACTAGTTTTCAAAATGTATACTCCTCAGCTTTTAGATCAGAGTTTATCCATTATCATAGCGATTGAACTTCTGGCGATTTTTATCTACCTGGTTGAACGACATCCAAACGAAACAGTGTTTATTGTACTTTCACTCCCCTTGATTACCTTTTGTATTTTCCGATATCTGTTCTTAGTTTCTAGTAATAGCGTTGTAAGTCGTAGAGCTGAACATTTGTTTCTTGATAGGCAGATTCTTCTGATAGGAGTGGTTATTATTCTACTATTCTTTATTGCGATATATTTTCCGAACCTTTTAGATTCGTTGCTGAGAATCCCCGATCCGACTTTTTGAGAATAAATGTCCACTCATTTAGCGAAATTTTGCTAGCATTTGAAAAAATAGAAAGCTCCCTCTAGACACCTATTCAATTAAATCTAGAAAACTTCACAAAAAGGGGGAGGTTAGTAGATAAGGATTTTTTCCTCAATCATCTTTTTCTTCTTCTTCCTCCTCAAATTCCTCTTCATCAAGATTAAGATCATCAAGATCGATAGGTTCTGGAGGAGGTGTTGTAGCCATTGTGATACCAATCCAAGCGATAATGAATCCAATCATTAACGTTGCAAGAAAAACTGGCCAGAGAAGGCCGTCAATAACTTGAACTTTAAAAGGATTTAACATACCATTTTGCGCACTAACAAGGTCAAAGAGAGGGCCACCTGTTAGTCCAAAATACTGTTGGACAGGGACATAAAGAACATACAGAATCAAGAAAATTATTGTTAGAAAAAAGATACCATATCCATAAATCTTGTCTTTTGACATTATTAATTCATTCTCCGTCGTTAGTATTGTATTTATAACACATTCTTATTATCACTGGTTAAGAAATGAGATATATCTAATAGACAAACTAGTTTGGCGATATTTTTATATTTATTTATCTTTCTTTTTATAATATTGCAGGATACTTAAACATTTTTTATTAACCAAGGGAACGACTTAAAATTACAAAAGGATTTTTTCCAGATTTACATGAGCCAGAAGGGCCGTTCTTTCACTTGTCGGATGGAAAATAGTATCTAATCCATCTGTCATTAGAATATCGAATGTGAATAAATAGATATGGCGAAGATGGACTAATCAACTACCATATCTTGGAAAACTCCCGCAACAATACTCATACGACTAAAAAAAAATAACAGTTATCTGGAGTGTCGTTTTATTTCTTTCTAAACAATAATAGGTTTGGAACAGTAATTGAACTTCATTTAATGAGTGAGGAGAGACAACTGATGAGCTTGGAAGCAATTCAGAATAAGGTGTGTCTTATCTGATCAGAATAGTGCAATAACATATTGTAAAGATATGGCTCCTTTACGTACACCTTTGCTAGGAAGTCTCCACACGGCATAGAAATTTACTGTTCGGATTCCATGTTTGGAAATATCAATAGTAACATTAATGGTCGCTATTCCTTGACTATTGGTTTGAGTACTATTAAGATAGGTACCCTGGTCTTCGATGCGAAAACCTTCATCAGTTCCGTTTTCATCAGCTGTACCTATATAAAATTCAATGGTAGCATTCTGATAAGGAAGCCAAGATACTAGTGAGGGGGCTCTGATGAGCCGAACAGAAATGTTAATCTCTTCACCATGAACGAGATTACTTTTCTCGTTTGCTCCTCCTGGTGCAAAATCTGAGTTGTTTACGATACAACGCTCCAAGATTTCCTGATTAGGATCCCCCGCATCAAGGGCATCAGCATGCGCTAAAATAGCTTCAAAAAGGGTAGTGGACTCGAGATCATAATCTGGGCGAATCATGGTGGTCTGATTTTCTGACGATAATGAAGGAACAACGTCTGATGGCAATTCCATGCCGTAAAGCGAAGCAAGATAAGAGAGAAGAGGATCAAAACTAAACCATTCGACATGCTTGTCTAGAAAGGTAGAAATGGGAATAAGAACCTCTGCCCATGCATGAAGAAATTTAGATGAGACCACACGCCATGGGTGATATTGCGCGGAGTCATTTCCTGCTAAATACCCGATTACTACACGACTAGGAATTCCTTGCAGACGCATAATGGTCGCATAGGCCGATGCAAAATGAAGTGAAATACCCTTTCCTCTTCGCATAAACCATTCATTATAATCTTCATATTCTGCCGGATGGTCTGCTGGAATACCAGTTTCAGCTGCAAGCCATTGTTCCTGATCAAAAGTATAGTTCTCAAATTGCTGCATAGTATAATATGCTTGCCCGAAAACAGTTTGGTCCGGTTGATTCCACGCTTTAGCGCTATCTGTAACATTGGGGGCCCAAATTTCATAATTATTATTAGGATTAGCTATAGTGGTACCTCCAACATAACAAGGATCTGGAAGCGTTCCTGTTGTGTTGGGTAATTGCAAGTAAAGATTTTTGATATTAGCCCAAGTGTTACTATCTAAACATTCCAGGTAGTTGCTTTCTTCACGGGTCATAGAAAAGGCAGCAGCTTGTTGGATATTTGGGCTCATATAATCTAGAGTGTATTCTAAGAATCCATTGTCTTCAGATGTCTCTGCCTCATCAACTTTAATGTTGGCATCAATTCCAATGAGGTCCTCATCAGTAGCATAAGTAAATTCCTCCCGAGCTTCAGTAGTGGTTGCTGTAACTGGAATTGAATTCGAATCATACAATTTGAATGAATTTGAGTCCACATAGGATCCATATACCCCATTCCATGTTGTGGGGATATTGTTGGTGAAGTATTGGTGAACGGTGACATCAGCTATAGAATCACTGTAATCCATCGGAACACGAATTGTGAATCGAGCTGTTCTGGAGTTTGAAGGCACCTCTTGAGAGTAAAGATTACCTTCATAAGGAATTACACGCTTATACGTTGGCTCTGCAGGGTTCCAATCGGTGGAATAAGGTGGTTTAGCTGTATATTCATACGATTCAAGACTTCCTAACCGCCAATAAACTACTGGGTCTTGTGGGTTAGATTGGTCACTTGTTACATTGAATAAAGGCGTATCAAGATCATTAAGATTTAAAGTAAATTGATCGAGTAGATTTTCAAGGAGATAAGTCGCATCCCAAGTAGGTGAATTCCAGTCACTGAGATCAAATTGCTCTTGTGTGTATTCAGCTGGGTTGGCGCTCTGTCGGGGAGTTCCCAGACCCGCGATTTCTGTGATATAAGTTCCCATTAACAAAACAAGCATTAAGACGGTTGGTAAGAGATTTAGGAGGTTTCTAGTAATGTCTTTCTGTGCAAGTTGGTCAATTCTAGTTCGAGCAACTTTGGTTAGTGCGAGCATGAAGATTATTGCGAGTGAAGTTATTTGGAGGAGTAAAAAGGGATTGGTGGATGCTCCCAAAACATTTTCAGTATATTCTAAGGTAGCAAAGTTAAACAAAACGGTTTTCAAAATCTCGATTGCAAAAGCAATCCCATAAGGACCAATCATCTTTCGGGAACGGCCCAATAAAAACCATTCAGCTATAGAAATAATGAATAAAGAAGCGAAACTCGGAATCGCATTTGAAAAAAACCGTTCTTCTTGAGTACTTGCTCCGCTTATCTCTGGAAGGAAAGCGACGGCTGTAATTGCACATGTGAGAGCACTTAACAAAACTAGATAACGAATTGCTGAAGGTGCGGAATCTTTTCCAAGCGTTTCATCTGTACTCATCTATTTCACCAAATTGAGCCGTGAGTTCAAGGTTAATCTCTTATGGGTATTAAATGCTGCAATATAAGTTTTATATCAATTTATGAAATTAGCTTATAAGTTATAGTATTTTATATCATTCTATTCACGAGGCTATTCTGGGAAAATGACCCTCATTTACACATCAATAAAACTATTCATTGCAATTTGCTAAAAATTCTATACCATGAGGCTATTACTTGTCTTGGAAAAAGAATATAGAACAAAATACGCATAACCGATATGGTTTTTTCCCTTTTTTAACAACAAATAACGTTTGACGTCCACACTTCTCACAGGGCTCATTTAGGGTAATTGATGTTTCTTTACGAAGATTGGGTGCCTTCCAAGTCCGCTTACAATTACTACAGATTACTTGGGTAACACTCTCGTTAAATTTTAGGAAAACTTCTCCTCCACATTCGGGACAGTTTCCCATGTATTGTTCAGGGGAAATCACCTCCCATGAGCCTGAAAAAGGGCAATCTGTTCTATTGCAATTATTACAGAACCATGGACTATCTTTCGTTGCTTCTCTTGTCCAACAAATAGGGCACATAATCCAGCTATAAGATTTAGTAGAAACCAGAAGTGGGGTTCCGCTACAAATCCGACATTGTTGATTTTCTATTAATGTTAAATCCCCTTTCTTCGGAACGGGAAAACTGACTTCACATAATGGATTTGAGCATTTTAGAAAACGAGATGTTCCTTTCCCTTGATGAAGAATAAGTAATCCTTGACATTCAGGACAAATTCCTAAATTCTTGCCAATTCCTGTCATAGATTTAATACCCTGGACTAATGTTTCAAAAATTTCCTCTTGGTTTGCTTTCATTCTTTGTAAACCACGAGTTGTTA
>JAEOTU010000268.1 GCA_016839665.1 Candidatus Hodarchaeota archaeon | reverse complement strand
GTACTCATTTTTATATCACCCACGCCTTAAAATACGAGAAAAAACGCCTTGTTTTTTCTTTGCACCCGTCATATCCTCCTCCAAGACCCCTTCACCTGTAGCGAGACCTATGAAGACATCTTCAATATCAGCTTCCTTGAATTCCCCTTCTAATTCGTCAGGACTTCCAACTGCAGCGAGCTTCCCTTTCACCAGAATGCCGACACGATCACAGAGCTCTTCCACCTCTGATAAATCATGTGTTGTTAAGATGATAGTTTTATGAAGTTCCTTTGACAGTCTTTTAATCAGATTCCTTACTGTTCGGGCGCCTAGTATATCAATACCTGTAGTTGGCTCATCCAAAAATATCAGATCTGGATCCATAACTAAAGCTCGCGCAACGAGGACTTTTCTTTTCATTCCACCAGAAAATTCTTTGGTAACATCATTTTCACGGCCTCTAAGACCTATCATATCAATAAGTTCCTCTGTTCGTCTCTTGACTTCTCCGTTTGGCATATTACCATAGATTTGACCATAGTACATTATATTTTCTCGTGCAGTCAAATTTTCATAAACTTCAGCTTCTTGAGGTAGAAGGCTTGCTTTTTTTCTGATCTCCATAATGTCTTTCTTCACATCAAATGGACCTAGACCATTGTATTCGATACGGGCTGTTCCAGATGTCGGCTTAATCAGGCCAATTAATATACGTATGAGTGTGGTCTTACCTGCTCCGTTAGGACCGAGTAATCCAAAAACTTCACCTTTTCTGATGGAAAGAGAAACGTTATTGAGAGCAACAGTTTTTTTGAATTTTTTTGTTAAATTCTCTATTTCAATAATGTTCAATAAATTATCACCATTGATTTGGTGTAGAAAGAAAAAGAGTATTGTAAACTCTGTATTTTGTTAAGCCGCATACAATTTTTAAAGGGATTTTTTACGGAAACAATGTATTTATAATGTGGAAGTTCAAATCCCGGAAAATTCACTTTCATTTCTTTCTTCACCTGTTTTCATTTCTTGATTTGTGTTTTTGATTTCTTTTAAGCTAATCAAATCTAAAGATGTGGGGAAAAGAAAATTATTTAGAAATAATCTCCTTGATTTCCCTTAATTCTGCTACCATGTCTTTGTGGAATCTCAAATCAGTCGTATGTAGTAAGGAATGGGGCTCTACTTCTGTGGTTGTAGCATATTGACCACGAAACTGACGAAGCGCCTCTAAGATAAGATCTCTGACTTGAGTGAAGTTATTAATTCCTTCAATTTTGGCCTCAGGACCAGTCTGCTGCCCTGACTTCCCTGCAGTCTCAATTTGAACCGTTCCAATGCCAAGTAATCGATCATAAATACCATACCGCGAGCTAACATTAGTGATTGTTCGAAAGGGAATGTGCTTGATAGTACGATTGATAACTCCCTTTTTGACGATAACCTCATTGTCTAAAATGGCAAATTCCATTTTTCGTACGTAATAATCAGCAAAAACGGCTAATATTGGCATTAATCCAAGCCAAAATAACAGATAAAAGATGACAAGGCCAGGACTAGCAGCTGCAAGCCATTGGCCGAATTGGCTGTCAGCAGGATCACTATCAAAGGCACTTACAAATATAATAAAACCCCCAAGACCAAAAATACCAGTCGAAATCCCTATGAAAGCTGTTATGATATACAGAAATAATTTATTGCGGAAAGCCGCAAGAGGATAGAACGGCTTTCCTTTCACAAGTTCTTCACCATACAATTTTTTATTCACCAATTTTTCCACACTTTCACTTTTCGGAGAGAACCTTTTTAATTTCTCGTAACTCGTCTAGGACTTCTTTCTGGTAGACTCGATCTCCGAGTGAGTCTTCGAATGGTTGGATAGGTTCGGTAGTTGTAGCATACTGTGCACGAAATCTGCGAAGTTCAGTCAATACAACATCCCTAACTTCCCTAAAATTTCGAATGCCCTCTATTTTTTCCTCAGGCCCAGTTTGTTGACCAGATTTCCCAGCTGTTTCGATCT
>JAEOTU010000267.1 GCA_016839665.1 Candidatus Hodarchaeota archaeon | reverse complement strand
CCATTGAAGTTACGCCTACTGTGATGGTTTTGGTTGTAGCAATGATGTTTCTTTCCGCATTCGTAGCAATTGGTATAGGAATATCATTAGCTAGTTTGACGAAGGATGTTCGTTCAGCTGAATCCATGTACAGTATGGTCATGATGCTCCCAGCTATTGGCGTTGGTATGGTAGGTATGTTTGGAGGTGTTCCAGAAAATGCTTTTGGTGGAGCTGGGATATTTCTCTACATTATCCCCTGGGCTCATGCGTTAGCAATTTTATCCAAGGGAATGTATCCGCAGACATATGAATCTGGCGCCTTAACGGGCGTTAACGGGCTTAATTTACCTGGTGGGGGAATTCCTATGGACTTAGTTTTCCACTTTGGATACATGTTAGTAGTGATCGGTATCTGTTTATTCATTGCCTCCAAGGTCTTCGAGCGCGAAGGAATCTTAACTTAATTCCTTCTCCTCCCTTTTCTTATTTTTTTAGTTCAGTTTTACTCTTCTTTAGTTGATTATGTGATTAATTATCTTGAATTGTAAAGCTTTAAAAAGTAGAAATTAATATATCCCTGTTTGCCTTCTCGTTAAGATTTTCTTCTTCTAATGAAGAATAGAGACGGAATTAGGATTGAAGAGTTTTATTATGTTGATTTTTCCTTTTTGGATACTAGGGAGGAGGCGAATAAAATCATTCCCTCCACTCTTAAATACGTCCCTTTGATAGATACATGAGGAGTTTGAATGGAAATGAAGAGAAAAGTTTGGAGGGGACTAATAGTTGTACTGCTCATAATAGCTTTACCAACATTCGTCAATGATCAAAGTAACAAGGTCATAAAGGATAATCACATCAATCCTGAACAAGTGGTCAAATCTAAAGTGAGCCGTATTCAAGATCTCCCCATCACCATAACTGACAATAGTGGTTTCACCACCGCGGGATTTAGCGGTTCAGGGAGTGCCACAACCCCATATCTCCTTAAAGATATTACCATCGCAGCTGGAGGAGTATCAGGCATTAATATTTCAGACACAACTGCCTATTTCCGTATAGAAAACGTGACGATCAATGGCTCGACGGATATAAATGCTAGAGGCATCATTCTGACGAATGTTATTCATGGTACAATTGATAACAACACTATTTACAATTGCGATGGTGGAATCGCTCTAGGATCTTCCGAGAATAATGTTGTTGTAAATAATACAATTTATAATATTACTAAAGTTGGTATCAATATCTATGCTGGTGCCTCTAAAGATAATATTGTGTCTGGTAATATAATTTATAACCTTACAGGTCCTAACTCAAAAGGAATTGATATCTCTTATAGTGCTAAAAATAATACAATATCTGGTAATGAAATTTTCAACTGTGCTTATTATGCAATCGTTATGGGAACACAAGCTTACAATAATACGATCTCTGACAATAATATTTTCAATTGTACCTATAACGCGTTGTATATAGTTACGAATACTCACCATAATCTTTTTACCAATAATAAAATCCACGATTGTATATCCCATGCAATCTTTTCGTTCCTAAATGCTAATAATAATACCTATGCTAATAATTCGTTTTACAACCTTCAGAATGGCATTGTTATGGACAATTCCAGCGATAATATTCTCAGGGGGAATACTTTCCACAACATTACCAATATTGGTATTTGGTTGTATTCCACGAGTCAAAATAATACTCTTGCGAGTAATAGAATCACTGATTGTAACACAGGCATTCATATCTCAACCAGTAATAGCAGTAATGTTTTGGACAATACAATATCCAATTGCGCTACTAATGGTATTTACTTATCTTCTGCCAGCAATGATAGTATTGTAAAAAGGAATGTCCTCTTTAACAATAGTCAGTATGGCATTTATATAGATACCACAAGTGAGAATAACAAAGTAGAATGGAACTCTTTCCTCCATAATAATGGGAGTGGAATTCAAGCCTATGATAATGGTACAAATAATATTTTCGATTATAACCATTGGAATGATAGAATTGAACCTGACATGGACGCTGATGGATTTATAGATTCAGTCTATCCACTTGATGGAACTCCAGGAGTAAGTAATGGTGGATTAAGCTTAAATGGCACCATTAACAGTTATGTGATTACTAACCCCGTAAGTATGTTTCCCACCGATGCACTCACAGTCGAATTATGGCTGAAGAGTCGTGATAATAGCAAGTATTTATGTTTGGTTTCTTATGCGATCCTAGGTTCAACGTATAATGATTTTCTTCTCACGTATGATTATACCACCGATCAGATTCAAATATATAGAAATACAAGTCTTGACAACACTGGCTGTCCACTCAGTGAACACGTGTGGACTCATTTAGTAGTTACTTGGCGCAGCTCTGATGGAGAAATAACATTATGGAAAGATGGAGTTCTTAGATATACTGGTAATGCAAGTATGGGCGAAAATATGGTTACAGGAGGAAGTTTCGTACTGGGACAAGATCAAGATACTGTTGGAGGCGGGTTTCAACCAAATCAAGCGTTTAATGGAACCCTCGATGAAGTGCGAGTCCTTACGTCAGTTCTTAACCAAAGCGAAATCCAAGCAGATTATAATGCGAGGGGGCCTTATCCTGCTCGAACAGGAACCATTGCTTGGTATCATCTCGATGATACGGGCACTACCGCAACTGATAGCGCTGGAGGGGTGGGTCATGGTACGGTTGTAGGAGGAGAATGGGTGGACGGTGTACGGTTTAATTTCGATCCCCATCCCCGTGTTGCGCCCATCTGGATTAATGAAAATAGCGATTTTGCTGATCTCGCTCGTTCTGGCGATGGGACATTAAATGATCCATATCTAATTGAAGGATATCAATTTACTAGTAATCAAAGCGTGTTAATCAGCATTACCAACACCACCGCTCACTTCCGTATTGAAGATGTGTTGATCAATGGTTTAACAAATACAGGTGTAGCAGGCATTTCGCTAAAGAATGTCACGAACGGCCAAATTAAACGAACCACAGTTACAAATTGCTATCGAGGACTCGTTCTTGAGATTGCTAACATCACTATCCAGGATAATAGCTTTTCAAACATAGCAAATACTGGGATCTATGTTATTAGCAGGATGTTTAACAGTGTGATTGCTGGTAATGGCTTCAACAGCTCTGGTACTGCTATCGCACTAGTTAGCAGCGAATATAACATCATTACCAATAATAGTATTACTAATATTCTGAATGCTGGCCTCTCCTTTGGAACTGGATGTGGAATATACGTCCCTTATAGTGCTTATAACAAAGTAGTAAACAATACCATTAGAGATGTAAATACACATGGAATCCTGATAGGTGAAATAAGTCACGGAAATGATGTGATAAACAATGCCATTTCCAATGCTGGGGTGCACGGGGTGGTTGTCTTTCACTATACTGGTGCCACTACGATCACAGAGAACAACATTACGGATGTAGGAGGTAGAGGTATCTCGATAGAAAGTGTATGTAATGATGCTATTATTACAAATAACACAATAACAAACGCTAGCCAGCAAGGAATTTTCCTATGGAATGGTGATCGAGCAACTGTTTCTCGAAATATTGTTTATAACAGTACAGGTTACGGGATTGAACTACATACTGAAAGTAATGACAATGAAGTCACTTGGAATTCTTTTATCCAAAACAATCAATCAGGCTCGCAAGCATATGATAACGGTTCGGCCAACCTGCTTTCATACAATTACTGGGACGATTTGACTCCCACCGATATTGACAATGATGGTTTCGTTGATAATTCCTATGTTATTACTGGTCCCGTTAACAACGCTGATCCTTTACCTAGAGCGGAGCTAATCCCCAGACCTCAGAGTATCGTAATTAATGGGCCAAACAATTTTGCAATGTTTTATGGGGAGACTGGGTATAGTCTAACATGGACAGTGACGGTAACATACCATGATAGTTATACCGTGTATCGAAATGGAACTGTCATTGCTATTGGAAGTCGGGGTCTCGGGAATTGGACGGATACGATCCTAATTTCTCTTGATGGAACTAATACGGGACTAAACAACTTTACTCTGAACATTCTCGACAGTTACGATATAACTGGATCTCATACAGTCTGGGTGACTGTAAAGGAGCCTGATGTCACACCTCCCACGATAAACTCGCCAAGTGATCTGTCCTTTGAAGAGGGGAGTATAGGTTATTCTATCACTTGGACAGGTGACGATGAACACCCCTGGCGAGCTATCATATTACTCAATAGTACACCAGTTTATAACGAGTCGTGGACAGGCGAGAACATCACAGCTCGTCTAGATCCCATTGATCGATATCCTCAGACATTGACCACTGGGGTGCATAATTTTACGTGCGTGCTTTACGACTGGGAAGGAAGATGGACAGGTAATTCGGTACTCGTCACCATCACACCCCTCGTACCTGATGTCATCCCCCCAATTATTACTGCACCAGCGCCCCTCGAGTATGTTGAAGGAACAACTGGTAATTATCTCACCTGGAACGCCAGTGATGATCACCCCAAGGCATACCAGTGGTTTGCCAACGAAACCAAACAAGGTTACTATCCATGGCACGGAGGAGCCTTCAACATCTCAGTTGATCGCTTCCAGGTGGGCATATGGAATATTACAGTCAATGTTTTCGATTTATCTGGAAACAACGTAACAGCTAGCACAGTAGTCACAGTTTTACCTATCCCACCTGATGTGACCCCACCATCAGTCTCAAGTCCTGCAGATTTGGAAATATATGAAAATAGTTCAAAAAGCATTGTTTGGGAAGTTTCGGATGATTACCCTGATAAGTATGTTATTTACAAGAATTCAAGCACAGTAGTCAAGCAAGGCTATTGGTCGACGGGGATCATTCAGTACTTACTTACAAACTTAACGGTGAACACCTGGGAACTTAATTTGACCGTCTGGGATGAGTCAGACAACTGGAATTCCAGTGTTGTAATCGTTACCGTTTTACCGGGAAGGGAAAGCGAATCCACTGCTCCTGTAATTGCGCTAATGTCTGATCTGACCATAGAGTTTGGTTCAACTGGAAATATTGCCACTTTCCGCGTGTTTGATGAACATCCAGGATCCATTGAAGTGTTGTTAGACGGTACGAGGATTTCCCAGTTACCCTGGTTTGATGCCAATCAGAAAGTAGTGGTGTCACTAGATGGTCTGGCAATAGGCACGTATAACTTCACGCTGGTCGCATGGGACATCTTTGGTAACTCTGCGTCCCGAAGTATCACAGTTCAGGTCACAGGAGACAGTAATCCACCAGTTCTTTCTTCTCCCGATTCCATCTCAGTCTCCAGTCCTGAAAATGCAACCATCACTTGGACAACTTCTGATGAAAACCTTGCATATTATGAAATATTTCTGGTGCATGCAAATGGGACAGTGAAACAACTGCAAACAGAGTCGCTTACTGGGATGACCTCTGAGACTATTCAGTTTACCATTTCGGGATTCCAAGAAGGAGAATACACAATCCGCTTGATCGTCTACGATACTGCAGGGCACCGAACGGTTGATGAGGTTTTCGTGATTGTGGGGCCATCGGTAGTACAACGGTCACCTGGATTTGAATTCGTGCCATTATTGGCTATCCTTCTCCTATATGCCATCTCACGTAGAGCAGGGAGAAAAAGAAAACAAGATCAGCTTAGGAGGATCAACTTATGAAAAAGTTACATCATTTTTGCTTATTATACGTTCAGAGCTCAAAACTTTTATTTGTGGCAGTCTTTATTGGTATTATTGCGATTCCTTCCATTACTACGGGGCATCTCACCCTCCTAGCATTACAGACATCGCCTTATGTTACGAACCAAGGATTCGACGGTGTTAAACTAGAAAAACTTGTTGAACAAGACCTGGATCCACCATTTGTTGAGGATTTATTGGATACACCTCCTGATGGACAAGATTTGGATTCAAACCTCCCTTCCTCCGTTCAATCGCAGCTACATGATCTTTCCTTCCTTGCAGGCGATCTGTCGACAACGAGCATACCTCAGGATTGGATGGATACTATGGTGGATCCTGAGATAACCCCGTTCGATTTTGGATCTTCGACGGAAACAGAGTCATCTACTGTCGTGCTAGATAAGACGGATTCCATGATTAAGACCCAAACCACTTACACGGATGATAGTGTCCTCACAAGCAAGAAAATGATGGTCGGTACTCCGAAAATAAAGATAACTGAATGTGATGCGGGTGAACTGGATGATCTAGTTATTCCAATCATTCGTGAGAAGAAAAGTGTGAAAATGGAAAGCGAATCAAGTTCAATCCGAACTGTGAAGAAGGAAGTGGATATTGGCTTTGAATCGTCTGCTATTTGGTACGAAGAACACTTACTCCTCTGGCTTGAAGAAGAAAGAAGAGGTTGGCCAAATCCTTGGGCCGATTGGTATTTTCCATTATATGTATCGCTTGGTAATGAGACAGCCCGCAGAGAGAGGGACCAAAGAACATACCACTTCATGAAATTGGCTTGTTGGTATAATATTATATTCAAGTTGAATTTCAAACTTGAAGTTGAGATCTCGTATCCTGAGGAGTGCTTTGTTGATCACCTTTACGAACTGAAGGTTGCCATTCGCCCACTTGGAGGAACCTTATCATTAAAACTTGTCCCACTGACTGATTTCAAAGTATTCCATTATGTATGGGACGAAACCTACAGAGAAGTGGATGAATACAAAGATTTTATGGCATGGATCAAAGGAGAAAAATGGAGAAAACTGTGTTGGGGGTGGACCCTTGTTGATGTGTTATTTCTTAAGACGAACGAAACGTGCATCAATGAATATTTTAGGACACCACTAGGTGATCAACCGGGCTTTTTTAGATGCGCATGGTGGGAGGCTCCATTGATTTGGGGTCAATTTGGGTGGGATAATGAACTCTATTATTTATGGGAGAATCGCTTCCAACAAGCTGGGGGGTATCTTCACCTAGCGAAACCAGATACAGTCACTCCACGACACACTTATTCCTACCTTCCTATTGCAAAAATGGCTCCCATAAATGAGAAACCCCAATTAATTGATTGGATACGGATCGATTCAGCCGATGGAGTATTATTCTGTGATAGAGTAACAGCTAGACTTACTGTGTCTGCTGATTGGTGGCAGTCTAGTCGGTTGATGGCTTGGGGGGAAGAACATAGTCAGGCTCCATCTTGTCAGACTGCGAAAAGGGAATTAATTAGTGATCTTTCTGATGGTGTATTTTCAGCTTGGGACCATTTGTATACGTTAGAAAATGATTTTAAGTATGGTCTTAATGGCGAGGAATACAACAGTTTGATGTTCATACTTCCCTCTCATATGGCTGGTTCTAGCGTTCGCTTTTCTGTATCAGAGCTAAATTACTGCCTGGAAAGTCTTACTTTCAATCCGAAAATGCATATACAGGCCCTTGGTTATCATCTCAATGAGGGTTGGGATTATTCTCGCAAGATTCATGACCCAGAAGATTATTGGGGACCAACAAAATATGGGCTCCTACCGAAGCTCAAGCTCCCCATAGACACCCTTATTCCTTACTCTCCACCTAGCTGGACAGTGGGCTCTGTATTCTATCAATTATGGTTCTATAATCGGTGGAGCACTTATCCACTGCTTTCTTCCACATTCCACTACTCTACTGGAACTTCTGCTCCTGTACGTGATGCAAACTACGATTTTGACATGACAATCACCTCCTTAAATGAATCCAGTTTAAGTGCCCGAGACCACGCTTATTCTGTTGATCTCACTTCATTGGGTAACAATGAAGATTTCATTGTACTCCAGGTGATAAATCTCCCCGTAGGATTCACCGCTTCCTTTGACAGGTATCCTGCAGCTTATGACATTAGTCCATCAAGAAAAAACACTGCATTTCTGACAATACACGCGCCTGACTACCCCTCTGTACCGCCCAATCCCCTTAGTTTCTCCTTGGTCGCTAGAAGTCAAGGAAAATCTTTGATAAAAGATTATCCTATCTCTATCATACGAAATGTGGTGTACACACCCCCTGTGACATATGGTTTGGATTTCAATCCTGATATGCCTGATGGAGAAGTGATTTCAGTTTCCCCAGGCGAAGTCTTTTCACTAGGATTCTCTGGTATAAATCTAGGGAATGTTCCTGACAATTTCACTGTCCAAGGGGTGTTACAGGGTGTTGAGGGTACAACCCGAGAGTGGAAATCGAATTTTTCTGTGGATCGCTTCAATACTGCTGGTCAGTCTTTTACGGGCGTTTTTAATCTTACTTACCATCCAACTGACTATTTTCCTCTACCTGGAGCCTATACTTTGGATATAAATGCCACCAGTGAAAATGATCCATCAATCCAACAATTAACTACCCACACAATCGAATTCTTACCTTTTTTCAATGTGTCATCGACATTAACCCCAAATACTAGTACATTATTAGCAAATTATGAACAAGAGTTTGTTCTTTCTGTGACAAATACAGGAAATATAATGGATAATTATTCGATTTCTGTGGATGGTTGGACAGACTTCTTATCACTTGAAGAGACTCATATCGATAACCTCTATCATGAAAACACCCACAACCTTGTTGCACGGCTATCTATCCCTGACCCAACTATTGTTCCGGTTCAGGAATATGTATTCCGAATAATCATTCGTTCCGAGGGAGATTCACAAGTTTATTCTATGCATGAAGTAACGGTCAATGTTCTAGAACCTGATTTGACGCCTCCTGGTATCAGTCCCCAGGAATATAACGGGTGCACTATTGTGTATCCACGAGAAGAGGAATTTTGGACCATGAACTTAGGCCCCTCCTGGATACCAATTGATGCCAACCCAGATTCTTATTGGGTTTTTGTAAATGGAACCCTTAGGCGTAGTGACAGTTGGGTTAGTGGAGAAAGGATTCATGTAATTATGAAGGACAATGTTGGAGCAACTTGGGTGTCAGGGCTTTACAATGTGACTGTTGTTTTTAGCGATACTACTGGAAATGAAAAGAAGGACATGGTCTGGGTTCAAATTGACCCAACAGACTATGATCCACCGATTATTACCCCATCAATCCAGCTTTTGTGGCATGATAATTTTCATCCAACTGCGTATGTATTGGCAACAGGTAATAATTTTGCTCTCCCTGTGAACTGGAACAACACTCTGGCGTTCAATTGGCAATTTACCGAAGCTTATCCTTTGAACGTAACCCTATTTTTAGATGGAACAGCTATCCCACAGAGCGAGTGCATTATTTGGCGTGATTCTAATAGTAGTTTAAACACATGGAACGCAACCTATATCCTATCACCTAAATCTCTAACAGAAGCGACCTGGAATTTCACACTTACTGTTTCTGACATGAGTGGGTTCAGTGTGTCATCAACTTTACTTCTCGACATCGGTAGTGCTGATACGAATGATCCTGTTCTTCTTACTTCTCCTGGATCTAGTGCTATTCAAGGACACGGTGAAACAGTCGCCTTCACGGCAACTGATCCCTATCCACTTTACTGGGAGGTTGTGGTTAATAAAAAGGCTCAACTGGCTGGTACATGGAGTGCTACCATCCCCGCTAACATATCTGTGGATGGTTTGAAATTGAAAATAGGTGAAAATCCTGTGGAATTACATATCTACGACATTGCGGGGAATTTTTACAACCATTCGTGGAATCTAACGTTTGTAGATGTTGATTTTCCACAGGTCAAAAGCAGCCCGAGTGACATGGTAGTGTTTGAACATAACAGTTCACGTGTTCAACGCCCGTTCTGGACCGTAGAAGACAAGAATCCAGCGAAATATTATATCTATATGAATGATACGCTATTGTACAATGGATCATGGACCACGATCAACAATACTGTGTTCCTTCCTATCGATCACTTACGGAGGGGAACTTATGAGTTTCGCGCCGTATTTAACGATACAAGTAATAATGAAAATAGTAGTTCCTTCATTCTCACGGTTGAAGATATCATACCTCCCGCAATCGTTCCACTCAGATTCATATCTTATGAACAATTTCACACCCCTAACTGGTTTGAATTCGTCATTGATGAAAGCAACCCCAAGTCCTACCAGTTGTACAGGAATGAGACAGTCATTGATGAAGGGGACATTCTACCCCACTTTAAGGTTGTTCTAGTAGACCTTGAATACCTGCCAGTGGGTGACTATAATTTCACTCTCAGAATGACCGATGAGTCGGGAAATGTTGGAATTGGATCGGCTGATGTCACTGTACTCGATTATTCTCCCCCTGTTATTGATGGACCGCCTCTAGTAGTCATGTCAGAAGACAGTACGGGCAACAACCTGGAGTGGACCATCAATGAATTGAATCCAAAAGCATATTCTCTATACCGTAACGGGACTCTTGTTGATTCAGACCCTTTGACCAATCAATCAGTAAATATTACCTACAGTATTGATAGTCTTGGCCTTGGCACACATGAATTCGTCCTTATTGTTGAAGATCAGTATGCACTTACTCGTAGTCTGACAACTTTCGTTCAGGTAGTTGACATTATATGTCCACAAATCCACAATGTAGGCGAGTACTTGGCAGAACTTGGAGATCCTAGCGCTTGTGTGGTATGGAATGTCACAGAAAAACACCCAGCCACTTATCAGATCGAGGTGGATGGAGTTACTCTGCAAGAAGGACTATGGACTGGTGACCTCATTGAACTGCCCCTGGTAGGCTGGGCCGAGGGAACCTACACGGTCAAACTGATTGTAACGGATAGCTCTGGTAATTCTGCCTGGGACGAAGTAACAGTCACCGTGGAAGACTCGCGGAAATCACTCACCAGCGTTTCCATATCCTCACCAGGTTGGACGGCAACACTCGTGCTCATGTCTCTGATCACTGTTGTTAGTGTTCTTTCCTGGCACCGCTCCAATAAAAAGAAAGGATAAAGATATCTTAGTCCTTTTCAATAAAATTTAGCACTTCAATTCCGTGTTATTCCTAAATTTTTAACCAGATTAGAGGAAAATTGAGTTTTCCATTGAATCCCTTATCAGAGATTAAATGAAACCGTAAAATTGCACTTCTCACCACCACTCAAAACTGTATCATTAGTAGTTATTTTGATTGGTTTTTTGAAAATGGTTTCAAAATTCTCTTTAATCCAATTAGGAGAACAATTACAGAGAGTAGGAGAATTAGTTAACCCTAGGCTTACCAGCGGACAATAACATTTCTCGTACGTTGCAATTAGTTCGTTTTCTCCCTTTCTAGAATATATTTCCGCACCCATTTTCTTATTAATTTTCTTGATAAACAGGTTTAAATCTTGGTTGGATTCTTCCCATGATTTTTCAAACAAAGCGACCGCATGAGCTTTGGCACAGGCTCTTCCTGTCATCTCTAACACTTTTGGACGGATTTCTTCATCTAATTGGTCAATTCCTTCCATTAAGCCGTCGAACCACATCTTTAAAAAGTCTTTTATCCATTTATCCCATTCTGAAACGTTTTCATCATTATTTGACATATCTTATCACCGTTCTAAATTCAATCAGCATTCATAAATATTTTTGAATTTCTTAATAGATCTTCTTTATTACACAAATTGACTTTAAGTTTGATAACTAAATTATGGAGAAAGTTTATTCTCAAATTCTCTTCTAAAATCTCGATCTACACCCTATTAAGAACTTATGCATATAGGTAAGAAGTATGATTCTTTTTATTGTTGCTGTTTTTTTAACAGTGTCCTTCTTGGCTTTATATATGGAAAATAAACCTCTTTCGTTATCAGAAAGGATCATTATTTTAATTACTGCAATATTTGCGATGTTCCTTGATTTTGCTGTTGAATATCAAGGAACAACACAAAACTCTTGGTATTACCCTTCTTTCACAAGTATGTTCAGCGTGCTTCTATTCGGCCATGTTCCACTGGAACTTCCGATTATATTTGCGTTCTTTGGTGCAAATGTGGCATTAATTGCACTAAAAAACAGAAAGAATGTCAACCTGAGTGAAATCAATAGGCATTTGTCTCGAAAAACGATTGTTGCTTTTTTTTCTGTGCTAGTTGGTATCGTGTGGTATTTCACACGTTTTTTAGGAATGAACGCTCTTATCATCGCAGTTCCTATGTTCTTACTTGGGTTGTCATTGGTCCCATTGACCCGAGAAGCCGGATTTTATGGAATAATTGTTTTCCTCTTAGATTTATTCATCGAATTGTACATTGTTTTGACAGGTTACTATTCCTATGAAAAGATCGGATGGTTAATTCCTCAAATTTTTAGTTTGCCTTTGATTATTCCTTTAGAATACCGGTTATTCACTGTTGGAGGCATCTTGATCATTTCCTATGTCACCGCATGGTATGAGAAGTGGCAACATATCCCGAATTGGTATAAACAGTTTTTTTCAAAGCAGATTACAGCCTATTAGGTTTCAACTATTTTTTCTATAAAATTAGGGTATATAATTCTGATATTTCATCTAAATTAGATACTTCACGTTATAAACGCTGGTTAATACCCATTTTGAAGATTCTTTTCATAAAAACAGCTCTCTTTATGAGTTTCAACCAGTTTGTATCCTCTTTTTTCGTAAATATGTCGAGCAATTTTATTAGAATCTTGTACGTGTAAAGATACGGTATGTAGGTTCTGTTGCTTAGCCCAATCTTCTGCTTTAACCATAAGCATTTGAGCTAGACCATTTCCTCTGTATTCAGGGATAATATGAAGATTGTATATCCAAAGATGCTGTTCTTTGAATCTCCAGAACGGTTTTCGGTTACAAATCCAGATCAATCCACATTTACTACCGTTCTCATTCTCTGCAATGATAATTTGATGATCTGGCTCTTCAGGATCAAGGGGATCTGCCTTTAAAAATTCCTTGTATTTCTTTCGTACTTCTTCCTCTGATAATTCTTGATCATTCAAGGTTGATTTATACGATTCGTATTCTAGCTGCTCAAAGAATTCCATATCCTCTTTAGATTGTTTGGTTCTAAGTGTA
The DNA here is from genome assembly GCA_016839665.1 of Candidatus Hodarchaeota archaeon. The sequence continues at coordinate 330 of JAEOTU010000267.1, read as the reverse complement.
AAGTTCATTTTCTTATCCAGCATGAAAATTATGTTGTTAAATTCAAATTAAATTTAAGTTAAAGGCCTAACGTTAGTGGTAAAACTTAGAGGAATAAAGAAAAATCAAAGAGATGAATGAAAAAATTTGGAGTGATCGATTATATAGGAGTATTTCATAATCAGTTCACTGCAGAAAGTATAGAATTGAATAAATTGTCCAAGATTAAATTATCCAAAATCTCTGCTGTGAGAACAACCACCATGTCATTCTCTGGAACAACATATATTCTTTGACCAAATCGGCCATTTGCGTAGTATACGTTACTCTGAGGTAATGTCCACCACTGAT
>JAEOTU010000266.1 GCA_016839665.1 Candidatus Hodarchaeota archaeon | reverse complement strand
ATGGATTGTGCTCGTACCGCGCTCCGATTAGGAGCAAGAGAAGTAGATATCATCTATCGACGCTCTGAAGGTGAAATTCCCGCAAGATTAGAGGAAATTATCCATGCGAAAGACGAAGGTGTTGTTATTGGAGAACTAATCTCTCCGCTTGAAATACTTGGAGATAATAGGGGTAATGTCATCGGTCTGAAATGTATGCGTATGACACTAGGAGAAAAAGATGAATCTGGTCGTAGAAGACCAATTCCCCTTCCTAACACAGAATTCATTTTTCCCGTTGATACAGTGATAATTGCAATTGGACAACGTCCCAATCAGTTGATCGCTCAAACTACTTCAGGTCTTGAAACCACTAGATGGGGCACTTTTGTGCATGAAAAAGAAACGGGGAAAACCACTCGGGATAGAGTGTTCACTGGAGGCGATGTTGCCACTGGAGCCGCCACTGTTATTCTTGCTATGGAAGCTGGTCGTAAAGCGGCCAAAGCGATTCATGAGATGATCTTAGAAAGAGACGTGAACAACCGCCTACTAAAGTAGGCGGCTTCCTACGAGTTCGCTGATTTGACATTCCCCATTGGATTTTAAAATAAACTATAATTTACCTCGAAGATGGGAATTTTATGAAAGAAAAATGGCGGGTTAAGCCCAAAAGAGTTGGAAGGAGCCGAAAAATTCAAGTCAGACAATTTGAACCTGAAGAAATTTGGATAGAATATGAACTGGATATTGAGGAGGCCTCGCTTTCTACAGAAGCGGTTCGAGAGGCAACAAAATTGGCAGTTGCTTATTTGGATGAGGAAGAGAAGAAATTAAGGGAAAAAACTCAGCTACCAAAGGAAAAAATCTTAGAAAAGCCTTTTTATGAATACGGACTTGAGATAACAAGCGAAGGAAAAAACCTAGGAAATTTTCGTATTAAACACTCTGATGATCCACAATTTGCGAATTTTTTACATTTATGGTTAGAAAAAGACCAACAAGAAATTTATGTGGGCTTTTTACGCAAAGATACTGGTGAATTCAAATTTAAGAAGAAAAATGAAGAAATTATTAAACAGTTTGGGATAAAAAAAGAGAAACATTTCCGAATTACTCAACTGGAGAAATTTTTCCCAGCTAAAAGGTGACTATTTTTCCCAGTTCTGAAACGAAGCATGATTTTTGCTTTCTAAGAAATCAAGGGGAAAATAAGGGTGGAAGAAAAAAATTTTAAATTAATGAATCATCCTTTTAATCGATTTCAAGATTTTTTTATGTATTGAGTAGTTGAAGTGAAATTAAGTTGCACACTCGTTCCGCTGTTCGTGCTGGTAGTTGGTACTCGGGTCATAAGGATAGTTTAATCAAAGAGATTAACACCATGTATCTACATGAAGTAGGTCCAGGTAGAAGACCACTAGCATTAGATCAAAGAAAGGATCAAAGGAATATTTTGGGATTAGTTTCTCCTCATGCAGGGTACGCTTGTTCTGCTCCTACAGCAGCTCATGGTTTTTTAGCATTAGCAGAAGATCGAAAAGAAATCGATACAGCGATATTACTTGGAAATAAACATACACATCATGGACCAGAAATCTCGGTCGCTTCTTTCGATGCATGGCAGACTCCTCTTGGTCAAGTTCCAGTTAATATGTCATTATTAAGACGAATCGTCGAAAATAAGAATAAATCATCCGATAAGCTTACACAGCTAATCGGTTTCGATGATACTGCCCATCTAGACGAACACTCAATTGAATTACAGATACCATTTCTTCAAGATATTTATTCAAACTTTAGGATTGCCCCAATTGCTGTTGGCCATCTACCAACAAATTTAACAGAATCTTTTGGGCATTTTCTGACTGAAATAATCCTGGAGGAAGGAATTGAAGATTCTGTTGTTGTCATTGCAAGCTCTGATATGACCCATGGGAATTATTCTCCACAAATGAATCATGACCAAGTTAAATCCTTGGATAAATTAGCATTAACTCCAATATTAAATCGGGATCCTGTTGCATTAGAGGAGGCAGTACAAAAAAATAAGATATCCATGTGTGGAGTAGGGCCTGTCAAAGTTCTCATATCATTAACGGAAAAGTTAGGAGCGAAATCAGCCAAATTATTGAATTATGCGACTAGTGGTTTGACATGTGGACCTAGGAGTTCAGTGGTTGGTTATGCGTCAGTTGCGTTTTTGAAAGGCGATGAGAATTAGACTTTTAATGAAGGAAGCGGTTTATTGGCAAAGAAAGAAAAAATTCTCGTCATAGGTAAAGTTGAATATCACTTAAAATTCTCTCTTCCCGAAGAGTTTTCCAAAATATTACCTAAAGATGAAATGGATAATGACCTATCTGGAAGCGATGTTAATCGATTATTTGGTGGAATGGCAGCAAATATCGCCTATGGTTTATCACTTCTAAGTTCCCAGCCAATTCTAGTATCACAGGTTGGGAATGATTTTGATTGGTTCTATCGTCCTCACATGGAAAAGATAGGAATTGAAATGAGACTTTTCTTTGATCCAAAAAGAGAGACAGCGTGTTTTTATCAAATAACGGATAACCATGAGAGATCTCTTAACATTCAACAAGAAAATTGTTATCGTTTCTTTGCTGAGAGAAGGCTTGAAGAACAGCTTAAACCAGTAGAGTTTCAAACATTAGATGCCGTGTTCATTGGGACTGGAAAGGTTGAAGCTGATACTAAATTTATTTCTGTTGTATATGAGCAGAATAAAAGACTACCAATAATTTATTCTCCAGATACCAACATACAGGAATTAACTAAGTGGAAATTATCTCAAATTTTTGATCGAATCACAGTATTGGTCTGTACAGAGGATGAGCTGAAACTGATTGAAGAGCGAATGAAACAAACCTGCAATGAGATTTTGGCTAGTTCACAGCGTTTGAAATATATAGTTTCTATGATATATCGGTCAAAAACAGTCATCTATTCGGAGGAATCCAAGATAAAAGTGTCTGAAGGGCCAGCAGAAGATGTTCTTTCTGATGAAAGTTGGCAAGATGCTTTTCGTGCAGGAATAGTTTATGGGATTTCTAAGAAAAAGCCCATTGATGAGGCTGCAAAAATCGGTTCTGCTCTAGCGTCATACGCAGTTGAGAAGCGAGAGAATCAGGAATATTCCCCTAGCCTGGAACAGGTAACCTTACGTGCATTTGAAGTTAAAACAACGATGAAGAAGGAATGATTTGTGGGTGAACTACCACCTACTATAGTAGACGGCTTCCTACGAGATCACTGAACCCATTACAACAGAAGAACGGGAAACTGTCGTTTTACCATTGACTGTATGTCGTAGATTACCAACAGCAAGCATGAACTGTTGATAGCCCGTGCACAAGGCATTATGTGAGAGGAATCGCTTCATTATGTTGATCGCAGAGTTTTGATCGCGATCAATGACGACACCACAAATCTCACAGTGATAAACACGCTCAAAAAGAGGTATCTGCTCTTTCTTATGACCACAAAACGCACAGGTCTTGGTAGTACCCCGTTCATCAATTACTATTACTTTTTTACCTAATAGTTTCGCTTTATAGGTTAGGAATTCGACAAAACGACCAAGATGACCCGTGTTGTGGACATCGCGGTTAATACTCTTTTGATATTTCTGTTTTCTCCCTTTTCTCTTACTAGTAGCCATTTGCTTAACTGAGAGGTCGCCCACAATAAGCGTATTCGCTTTGGTATTCTTTAGTAACTTCTTACTTTGTTTATGTTGCCAATCCTTTGTTTGATCAGCACATTTCCGTCGAATGGTTCGCAACCGTTGACGAAATGAGCGGTATCTACGGCTACCATTTTTACAACGATCTTTTCGTTGCTGCAATGACTGGAAACGCCCTTGCCAGTACTTATCAGGACGTTCGTTCTGCTAATGCATGGTTATATAGTAACCGACATGTTTCTGCTAGTTCCCATAGGACTGCTTCTTGTTGTTGGCAGGGCCTGATCACAAACTTCCTTGTGAGAGTTACCATGTCACCATCTGAGATATTTTGTGAGTATCGCTTGTTATAAACCCTT
>JAEOTU010000265.1 GCA_016839665.1 Candidatus Hodarchaeota archaeon | reverse complement strand
TAAAATGCCAGACGGTGTGGATAATAAGAGATCTTTCGTTGATGATTTCGCTGACTCCTATACACGAACTATGGAACGTCGAATTCGTGCGTTGGAAACAGAACGGCAATTACTCGAAGTACAACGGAATAAACTCGAAGAAGAACGAGACAATCTCAAGCTCGAGCTGCAAAAACTTCGACAACCACCATTGTTCACTGGAACATTGCAAGAGCTTTTGGAAAATGGAAAAGCGATCGTTAAAAGTTCTACTGGACCCTCATTTGTGGTTGTTGTTGATTCTTCAATTCCTAAGGAGTTGTTAGCTCCCAACACCAGAGTTGCGCTTCATCAGAGAAATTTTGCTCTTCTTGAAATTCTTCCTCAGTCATTAGATCCGAGTGTTCGCTCTATGGAAATAGAAACAAAGCCTTCTGAAACGTATGCTGATATTGGAGGCCTCAAAGACCAACTTCAAGAGCTTCGTGAGACAGTTGAATTACCTTTGTTAAAACCAGAGCTATTTGAAAAAGTTGGAATTGAACCACCAAAAGGAGTGTTACTTCATGGACCACCTGGCTCTGGAAAAACATTAATGGTCAAGGCTGTTGCTCATGAAACTAAAGCTACTTTTATCCGCGTAATTGGATCTGAACTAGTTCAGAAATATATTGGGGAAGGGGCAAGGCTTGTTCGTGAGGTTTTCTCCTTTGCACGTGAGAACTCGCCGAGTATTCTTTTTATTGATGAACTCGATGCAATAGGCAGTAAGCGGTTGGATATTGCTACTAGCGGAGATCGTGAGGTACAAAGAACATTAATGCAATTATTGAGTGAGTTAGATGGCTTTTCTCCCCGTGGAGACGTGAAGATCATTGGCGCAACCAATAGAGTAGATATTTTGGATCCAGCTCTTTTACGTCCAGGCCGTTTTGATCGACATATTGAAGTCCTTCTACCAGACCAAGAAGAACGACTTGACATCTTCAAAATTCATACTCGGTTTATGAATGTTGATCCAAAAGTTGACTATTCATATCTAGCTAATGAAACTAGACTCGCATCGGGTGCTGATATCCGTGCTATAACACAAGAGGCGGGGATGTTTGCCATTCGCGAAAGGCGAACGGTTGTTTCTTTTGATGATTTCAAATTAGCTGTTAGAAAAGTGTTAACTAGTACAGGGAATATTTCTGGAAGCAGCAACCAATATCTTTAGTTCATTCTAGCCCTCTTCAAAGGCTTTTCCTTAAGGGGTTGCTCTAAGGATTAGTAAGATTTCTTAACTATTCAATATATGACTGATACAAGGAATCAAGGAGGCTTCGAAACGAGAGGACTGCAGAATAGTGCTCCTCTTTAGGATGATGAAGACGTTCAGGTTCGAGCTCCGCCATAAGGGGATCAATCAAACTTTCTAAACTTCGTTCTTCTTGTATCCAAAAATAGAGAATAAGAGCTTCGATAGCATCAGCTATTCGGTTTTTCTTCCCAGTTAATTCAAGAGTTTTTGTTTTATACCATAGAGATCCTTTATACGCTTCTGTAAGAATTGAATCGGAAACTTTCATCCCTGTTGGTTTTTTAGTAACAAGACTCTTCGCTACTGAATAAATAAAATTAACTAATGAGTCGCCAAGTTTTGCATTACCTTTGTTATGAACATATGAACCTAAATTATCATTTCTTGCAGAATTTTTGCAAAGGACGCGAAGTAAATACTTTAATTTCTGCACTGTCTAAACCAGAATAAGAATTAGCTAGAACCAGAAAGTTTCTGTTTAAAGAGATCCGATAAACTATCGCTATTTTGGATTATTGCACTAGCAGCTTGCTGAAGTGCCGTAATTGGATCAGTATCAGGGTCAGTTCTTAGGTAGAAAATCGGATTTTCAAGAAGAGGATGTGGAAACCTATAAGCTGCAAATAATACCCCAGATTGATCCTTTAACGCCTCACGGAGCATACTCAGAAACGTATGATCCTCACCTATGACTTCGAATTCTAATAATGATTTTTCTTTACGAACAACCTTAGCTTGCGTTAACAACACCCCTTTTAACAGCTCTCTCTTTCATTCGTCCCTTTTAATATTGAGTTCAAAAACTTTCTTTCAATCTTCTGGAAAAGCCGTTAGTATTTGTTGAGCTATCGCCTTGGCCATCAATGGGGGAACGCTTTCCCCAACTTGGTTATACTGCCAGTCTAAAGGGCCATAGAATCTAAAACTGTCAGGGTAGCTCATTAACCGAGCATGTTCCCGAACTGTACAAATACGTGCCTCATAAGGGTGGATAAAACGACTTTTTCCCATCACGGTTGGACTTGGTCGATTAGCTTGTAAACGAATATAGTTCCGAAAAGTTCCACCTTGACTTCCTTTAAAATAGACTATGGCTCCTCCTGGTGGTATTTTTGGAATTTTTTTTCCAATTCTTGGAGAAACAGGAGCTAATTCGTGATTTAATGTGTCAGAGTTCGGATCAGGAAGCGATTGAAAAGCATCAATTACGGGAACAGACGAAATCTTGACAGGTGATTTTATTTTTACGTTCGAAATAAAAACTCTTTTTCGCTGGCTTGGTACACTGAAATCCTCTGCTTCCAATACATTGAAATAAATTGATCTGTAGCTAGAACGTGAAAATTCATGTGAAATTAATTGTTTCATTTCAGTTAAAGCCAATTGAGGCACATTTTCTATTAAAAATGCTTTTGGTTCCAAATTGATGATAATACGAATTGTATCTAGAACTAGACGGCCAATTTTGTCCGTATATAGCTGATTATAAGCAGTTTTTTGTCTATTTGGATTAGTAACTGAAAATGATTCACAAGGAGGACTTGAAATTATAATATCAGGCGGTTTGTTCTCTAAATGGTCAAGAATCTCAAATGTGTGTAAATCCTGAATATCCCAGTTTAATAATGGAGTGTTTGATATATTTAAGCTATAAGTTTGTAGTGATCTGAAATCATTATCGATTGCCAAACTTATCGTATTTTGTGAGTTTGCCTTAAGAAATCCATAAGCAAATCCTCCAGCACCACAAAATAAATCCAGTATTTTCATTCTTTCCTTCAACTAGTTGAAATAATTCTGGATAACCCACATAAAAACAATGCAGTTAAGGCAATAGGATTGATTTCTGAAACGACTTCATCAGCGAAAACACAGTCTCCTAAATCCAATTCTTTTCGTGTTAGCCCTGGAGATGTTCCCCCTACAACAACTAAGACTCTCTCGGTCTTCAATTCATTTACTATCCGAGTATATGGAATGGGCTTCTTTCCATACTTACGAGATACAAGTAAATATATTCGTTGAGGTTTTAATGCCTCTAATATATCTTCTATATCAGAAAAAAATAGTAAATTTCCCCCAGCCGAGAGGACAGTCTTTTGTGCATCTGGTACTCCTATCGAGGCTGCAGCAGCAGTAATCTTACTAAAGATAACATTTCTACATGATAAACCAGTACAAGTGTCAG
>JAEOTU010000264.1 GCA_016839665.1 Candidatus Hodarchaeota archaeon | reverse complement strand
TTTGGCTCAAGTTCAATCGTTTTATCAAACGATATAACTGCTGATCCAAAATCTTCTAGTTGTGTTTGAACGGCACCTTTATTTAACCATGCTGATGCATTTTGAGGGTTTAGTCGAATGGCTTTGTTAAATGCTTTCAAAGCTTCCAAATAATGTCCTAGTTTCTCAAGATCATATCCAAGCTGATAAAATGCTTGATAGGATTCCTTCATTTCAAGTGCTGATTGAAAATAACGAATGGCTGTTTCATGATCCCCTAATTCGGAGTACGCTATACCAATTTTAATCATTTTCTCTGGATTTTTATTAAGCATTATTAGCGCCAATTTATAATTGCTAGAATTTTGATAAATCTAAAACTCCAAACAAAATTTCATAAAGATAGCCAGAATACATTGAGAAGGGAGAGCTAGGTGCAATATCTGATCAATGATTCCAGAATATATATCTCGCAATTCTACGAGATTTATATTGTCGAAGTCAAATGCTGTTACATGAGTATTTTCTTTTAGACCTACGTATCCTTGCGAATGGTTCAAAAATTCAGATTGTGTTTAAAACTATTTTATTGGTGCAAATCAGTTAAAAAATTTTTAATCAGTGCAATTGGGTGATGGATTCTACAAAAATTAACATTTATTATAATATATGAACTAAGATATAAAACCAAAATCATTTTAAAATAAATTGTATTCTTTAAAAAATCAATCAATATTGCAGAATTTGATTAAAATGAGGTCAAGAGTCATAGCATTAGGATTTTGTTTCTTTATCGTATTTTTAAGCCTCATTTTAAATCTCTCATCCATTAATTGTTATTTAGCTACAGGAGATGCTTTAGGAGCGGGTTACTCGACAATCTCTGTTTCTGAAGCAAAAGATTTAGTTTCCAACACTTCTGAGCTGTTTATCCTTGATGTACGAGCAGATTATGAATTTGAAGCGGGTCATATCATAGGAGCCTATCTAATTCCTCATACTGAAATCATAAATCGTCAAGATGAACTCCCAGATAATAAATCTCACCCCATTCTTGTTTATTGCAGATCTGGTGGCCGTTCTGTCACTGCTAGTAATACACTTGTCTCTTTGGCTTATACACAGGTTTATAATATGGACAATGGATTTAATGCATGGAAAAATGCTGGATATCCTTATGAAATTGTCACTGTTGTAAATCCATCAACAATTTCAGAAAATACTACTCTCAAAAATACAACAGTATCAAAAACTGATCAAAATTCAACCTTAATCTCAATTATTACATCAATCCCACCCGTTACATCAATTACTACTGCTTTTGAAATAGTAACAATTCTCTTATCATTGGGTTTGTTTGTCATAAAAGGTCGTTCCTCTTTGTTTTGGAGAAAAAAATAAATGCAACGACCCCAATTTGGTAATTTTCCCTCTCCAGAAGCTTCCTTCATGAGATCTCGGCAAGGAGGCATTTTACTCCATCCGATTAGCTTACCTGGACCGTTTGGAATTGGTGATCTTGGGCCTGAATTATACCACTTCATCGACTTCTTGCATTTACATCGACAACAATTATGGCAAATTTTACCTCTTGGCCCAACAGGTTATGGAAACTCTCCCTATCAATCGTTCTCATCCTTTGCAGGGAATCCATTGCTGATAAGTCCTGTCAAGCTTATAGATATTGGAATATTAACACAGGATGACATTAGTTTACCAAAGTTCACGTCAAATATTGATTATTCTTCAGTTATAGACTTTAAAAAGAATTTATTGCTTCAAGCATTCACAAATTATTCCAATAAAAGCTTTTCATCGTTACGAGAACAGTTTAAAGGATTTTTGGAAACACATCATTATTGGTTGGAAGATTTCACGTTATATATGTCTATTAAAGAAGCCCATGATTTACAAGCATGGAATTCATGGGAAGAACCTCTGAAATTACGTAAAACTTCTGCTTTAGATACATGGAAGAAGAATAATCAGAAAGAAATAGACTTTCATAAGTTTATTCAATTTCTCTTCTTCATTCAATGGGAAGAAGTTAAGAATTATGCTCATAAGAAGAGCGTAAACATAATTGGTGACATTCCGATATTTGTTGCATACGATTCTGCAGATGTCTGGGCCAATTCCCATTTATTTCACTTAGATGAACTTAGAAATTTAGAATATGTGGCAGGAGTACCTCCAGATTACTTTTCTGAAACAGGACAACGTTGGGGGAATCCAATCTATCGTTGGGAACATATGAAGGTAAACGGATATCAATGGTGGATTCAGAGAATTAAACATTGTCTTTCTCAAGTGGATCTCCTTAGAATTGATCACTTCAGAGGATTTGAAGCATATTGGCAGATCCCGGCTAGTGAACCTACAGCCATCAATGGAGAGTGGGTGTTAGGTCCAGGAATTGAGTTATTCATTGCATTAAAACAAGCACTAGGATCCCTCCCTATTATTGCTGAGAATTTAGGAATCATTACTCCTACTGTTAAGGAATTACTCCAGCAAACTGGCTTTCCAGGCATGCGAGTACTGCAATTTGCGTTTGGTATGGAAGAGGAATTTATAGAGAATGAATATTTTCCACATAACTTTGTACCCAATACTGTTGTTTATACTGGTACTCATGATAATGATACAACTCTAGGATGGTTTGAAACAGCTTCCACAGAAATTCAAGAGGAAGTCCTCAAGTATCTTAATTCTGATGGTGAAGATGTAGTTGGTGACTTGATTCGGTTAGCTTGGAGTTCTGTCGCAAGACTAAGTATCATACCTTTGCAAGATCTACTACGGTTGGATAGTGAGGGACGAATGAACTTCCCTGGGACTGAAAGTGGTAATTGGGAGTGGCGCTTTACATGGGATCAACTTTCGGAAGAAAGGGGAAAAGAAATCGCTAATTTAAGCAGGATCTACGAACGATTATCGGTTTAATAAAAACAGCTAAGGCTTGTGACAATCTTTGATAGCCCATTCAATAAATGGCCTTAGACTAGATTGTAATTCTTGTCCCTTTGAAGTTAATTGATATTGAACACGGGGAGGTATTTCATCAAATTGTTCTCTACTAAGGATTTGATTATCTTTTAACTCCTTTAATCTTGATGAAAGTGTTGTATCACTGATTTTCTCTGATGTATCTTGAATAATCTTATTTTTTATTTCAAGATATCTCATTGGGGTTACATCTGAACTGAAAGCCATTATAATAAATATCATCCACTTTTTACTGATTAATCCTAGATATGCGGAGATAGGTTTTAAACAAATACCATTTGAACCAAGTGGAATACATTCATGTACGTTATTTTGAGATTGTTCCAATTCTAAAATCCACCTTAGCAACTAACAAAGTTTTTAGTGATCAATTTATTAAGCTTTTTTTTGGGGTGTTAATCACTTTTTTAAAGTTGCAAAAAAAATGATAAAAGTGAAATAAAATGTCAGAAAAAAAGAAATGTTCCTGTGGGAAGCATGAAAAGGGTCATCATGAAGAAATGAGTGATTCTGAGAAAATAGAGCACCTGAAAGAATGTCTTGGAGATGTTATCGAGAGACTTGATTGCATTAAAGAGATGGTAGATAAGATTTCAATAGATTGAAATACTTGGGAGAATACTTTCTTCTTTTTTAATGTTCACAACTTAAGAGCCAGCGACAAAATCGTTGATTTTCGTCTAGTCAAGTTTTAATTGAAAAACTTTATTCGCTTAAACTAGACTAAAATTGGCCAAGGAGATTATCTTTGACTGACTCTAACTCCATTGTGACAAAATCTGGTAAAATAACAGATGAGATTTACCATTTGGACATTGAGCAGTATAATAGGCCGAGATCCTGTTCTATATATCTTTTAATGACGCCAAAATCGGTTGTTATCATGGATGTGGGGACTTCAGATGATGTTGACTCTATTCTTAAATTTATGAAGGATATTAATCTCCCTTTAAAAAAGGTCAAGTATCTTGTACCGTCTCATCACCATTTTGACCATTTTGGCGGAGGATGGAGGTTGTGGGAAACCATCCGCAAAGTTAATCCTAAAATAAAAATTCTGACGACTGAGGAAACTAAAAGGTTATTACAAGACCCAAATGATCATATCAATCGAGCGAAAAGAACTTTCGGAGATTTTGTTGGTGTAATGGAACCTGTTCCTGATGAGGCTTATAAAATTGTTGGAACTGATGAACCCATCCAGATCCCTGGATTTGAGAAGGAGTTTGAATTAATAGCAACACCTGGACACACATCTGACCATGTATGCCCTACTGTGTTCAAAGATGACATAACTGAATTTACATATCTAAGCGAGTGCGCTGGTGGGTTATTACATTCACAAAAACTCATAACAACTCCAAGCTCAATGCCACCTGAATTCGACTTCAAGACTTACATACAAAGTCTCCAGAAAATAATTGATTTGAAACCTCTTAATGCTGGATTCGCGCACGCGGGAGTGGTAAGAGGTCAAGACCAGGTAATGCAAGCTTTGACAGAGAGTAAAAGGTATTCTTATTACTTTCGAGACTTTGTAAAAATCAACTTTTTGAAACAAGGGCGAACAAGATACGTTGTAGAGCAGTTTATTGAACACGAGATGGAAGAGAGAACTGATGTCCCGTATAACGAATTATATACAAAATATGTAGTCGCTGTAGTGTATGGTCAATTAATCGATTTAGGGCTTAAAAAGCCAAAATGATCCTGTTTTTGTCAAAAATCTCCACTAGACATGTTCTAGTTTAGTTCAATGGGTTTAATGCTTTTATTTTTATTAAAAACTTTTCATGATTCAACTTACAATTTGCCGAAACGATAAAATATTTATTCTCATTCCCTATATTTTGATTGTCATCCGTCTTGTGTTGGATTTATAGAGAGAGACTTTTTTTGATTTTTTTCTCTTATTTCTGTTTATATATGTTTATTCTGGGATAAATTTCCTTTAAGGAGGTTATGATCATTTCTAAGTCTGATAAGGATAGTACTGATGAGAAAAAGTCTATTAAAACACAAAATCTAAATAATAAAATTTCCCAAATAATTCCTGTTCTTGAGGAAAGTGTTATGCAAGTAATTGAATCTGTTGCAGATATTACAGACTCTGATTCCCAGAAAAAACTTCAACAAGCCCACAAGAAAATAGCATTGTTAAAAGAGGGGATCAAGCAGGATTTGAAAGAAGATATTGTTCAAGGCATAAAAGGAGATTTAGAAGGTTTAGATGGCGTCTTCGCTCTTGTGAATGATATTTTTGGTAATAAAGCTTGGATCGATGAAATAGATAAAACAATTGAAAAAGAAATGGATTTATTGCAGGAGAAAATTGAGGATGTGGAACACGAACTTGA
>JAEOTU010000263.1 GCA_016839665.1 Candidatus Hodarchaeota archaeon | reverse complement strand
TTAAAACAGCATTCAGATCCCCATCCGCGATTTTCTCTTCAGAATAAGCTTTATGAAGTAAATCAGGATGAAATATGTCAGCTTTCGGCATCTCAAGAGACATGCCAGCCTTGATGCAATCCTCAGCTGAGACTGGCGGATCCGCTCGAGTGAAAGCCCACCAATCTGAAACAATAAAACCACTAAAATTCCAGTTATTCCATGTTAGATCTTTTAAAAGCTCCTGATCTGTGAACGGATATTGATCATTAACCTTATTATAGGATGTCATAATCATCCAAGGATCCGCTTCCTTTATTACATCCATAAAAGCTCTCAGGTAAATTTCATGTAGAGTTCGTTCACTCATCTCTGCTGAAACAGTAAAACGATTTGTTTCTTGGTTGTTAGCGACATAATGCTTAATACATGCTGCGATTCTCTGTTCATTTTGGATACCTTTTACATAAGGAATTGCGATTTCTTTGGTTAAATAGGGGTCTTCTGAGAAATATTCAAATGTACGTCCGTTTAATGGGGATCTATCAATATTAATCCCAGGAGCCAACAAAGCATGTCTTCCAATTGCACGAGCTTCTTCTCCCACAGCAACCCCAAACTGATTTGCTAGGTCTCGATTCCAAGTTGCAGCCATGCAAATTCCTCCAGGAAATCTTGTGTTTTTTCGAAATAAACTCGAATGTCTGCTAATACCTAGGGGGCCATCTGTCATTTTGAATGGTTTTACCCCCAAGCGCTTCACCGAGTTTGTTTGGAAATATCGTGTTCCTGCCAGTAATTTGAATTTTTCATCAATCGTTAAACGATTTAATAGATCATCAACTCTTGTTTCAATATCTAAATCACTGTTCTTGAAAAGGAGATTTTCTTGACTCATCTAACTTGCACTTCCAATTGTATTATACTGGAGGTCTTTGCATTTAATGGGTGAATTATCCTGATAATCCTATTTTTTTTATCAATTTCACCTTCTTTGGAAAATCAGGGCATAATGGTGGTGGACGTTTGAAACAAACGAATAAGGATACCCATAGGGGCGTAATGTTTTTTGATTCTGTAGCCAGATACGTTCCCCCAAGAATTTATAGTCCTCATTTAATTTAAGAGCCAACTCAAAAGCTAATGGATTGATTTCCCCCTTATCACGAATATTTTGAACAAAAATCACCAAATGTCCTCGTGCTTGGAGAAGATCTTTAACCTGCTTAAAAAAATTGACCAGTTCAGAGAGGAAAGTTTCTTGATCCTCAATCATTCCGAAGTCCTTGGGATGTTCCCCATATTGAAGGTCTAATCCTTTTTGTAACCGTTTTTGTTGATTATAATCCTTTTTTTTCTTCAATATGCGCCAATACGGTGGACTTGTGATGCAAAGAGAAAAGTTCAATTCATTAGATTTCCAAGTAGAGACTATTTTTCGAGCATCTCCTTGATGAACAGGAAGATTGGTACGAGCTTGAACCGTTTTCACGTATTTCTCATAGAGTTCTATCCCGACTCCTTGTCGTCCACACTCATCACAAGCAACCAACGTCGATCCAGTGCCCACAAAAGGATCTAGTACACTTTCCCCGGGTTTAGTGAAAAATTCAATGAATTCTCGAATCATTGGAGGAGGAAACGAAGCAGGATGGAGGTCTATTTCATGAGAAATATCACTTGGTTTTCCATCCGCAATAAACCATGATTTTGTAAAACGAATCCATTCCCGTCCTGTAAGAGCATTGAGCTTGTTTCGGGGATCAATTTGTGGCTCTTCGTCCATTTCCAACCGTGATAATTCAAGTGGGGTCTTGTTTAAAAAGATTTAAACTGATTAAATTTTCATTTCCCAATTAGTATGAAAATCCAATGTCTCGTTTTTGATGTTGACGGTACTCTGATAGGCAATACTGAAGTCATTATTCGTTTATTTCAAGGAATAGTTGAACGATACCTTGGTAAAATAATGTCGAAACAAGAGGTTCTCGCTCTTTGGGGTCCACCTGGTGATGAAATCTTCCGAAAGGTATTTCCTCCTGATAAAGTTAAACCTGCTTGGGAGGAATTCCTTCAAGAATACAGAGATCATCATGATACAACAGGATTTTTCACTAAAGAGCAATTAAACGATATAAAGAACAAAGTTCCTTATGTCACCATCTTTACAGGCAAAAGTAGAACTACCATGGCAATTACCCTTGAAAAGCTCGGAATATCTGAATTTTTTGATCTCATAATGACTGGAAGTGATGTTGTTCGCTCAAAACCATATCCTGATGCATTATACCAGATTATAAGTTCGTTATTTTTGAATAAAAATGAGACGCTTTTCCTTGGCGATAGTCATCTCGATATTATTGCAGGTAAAACTGCAGGTATTAAGACCGCTGCCGCGCTTTGGGGAGCAGTAGAAACTCAGAAACTTTTAGATAGTGGGCCAGATTATATTTTTAAAACCCCCCAAGAGTTTATAGACTTTGTATTTTCATGAGAAAGGTCAGGTTATATGGATTCTCGATTAATTGAAGAGAAGTTTCCCATTCGTGAGATAAGTGAGTTAGCAATCCCTGAACGAAGTAGCTATAAACCAATCTATCAAATTTCCAAGTGGTTTGCTAGACGTTCCTCTTCAACTTTTCGAGCAATTTTATTGGGGTCTATTCTTCCATCCTCGTCTGATCTCATGAGTAATTTTTATACTGAGCATGATTTCTCCAATATTACAGTATTAGATCCTTTTATGGGTGGAGGAACAACCGTCATTGAAGGCTTGCGATTAGGTTTAAATTGCATTGGTATTGATATCAACCCTATCGCTTGGTTTATTACTAAAACTGAAGCTGAATTGATTGATCTAAAGGAACTCAAGAAGATAATTCTTGATTGCGAAGAAAAAATCAAGCCTCAAATTAAAAAATGGTATTCAACTGAATGTCCAATTTGCTATTCCCAAGCTGATATTATTTATTCACATTGGGTCAAATTAATACCCTGTAAGACGTGTGAAAACGAAATTCCATTATTTAGAAATTTTATTGTGGCTGTAAAAAATAAAATATCCTCGGTATTATGTCCTTCCTGTGAAACTGTTTTTGATATCTCAAATTTAAATTCTATCTCACCTTTAGTAAGCTGCCCACATTGTTTTTTTCAATTTAATCCTAAAATTGGGAATCGTGTGGGACGCAATACTTGTAAGTGCTCAAGCTGTGGTAATACAACGAATATTCTTGACTTTCTTAAATCGAGCCAACAAATTCTAAAAAGTAATTTATTCGCTATAGAGGGTTTTTGCTCAAATTGTGCTGATAACGATGATATCGAATCTCCTCTTAGAACAACAAGGTATAAATTTGTGAAGGGAGTATCCCAAGCCGATTTAGATCTTTTTAATGAAGCAGAAGACCAATGGAACCGTTCTTCAGCTAATTTTTCGTGGCCAAGAGAGTTAATCCCGTCAGGAATAGCTACTAAGACTCTTCACAATCATAATTACAAAAAATGGGTAGAATTATTCAATAGTCGACAATTATTAGCTCTTGCATTAATTCTAGATTATATTCGAGAGATTTCGAATATTAATTGTCAAGAAATGTTATTGGCCGCCTTTATTAATCTTTTAAACCATAATAACATCTTTACAAGATATTCTCCAAAAGGTCAGAAAGTAGAGGGCATCTTTGCAAGACATGACTTTCACCCACTCTCTACATACGCTGAAAACAATGTTTGGGGAACGAAGTATGGAAGAGGAACTTGGTCGAAATGCCTTAAACGCCTGCTGAAAGGAAAGGAGTATAATCAAGCTCCCTATAATTATAGACGAGTCAAAACAGCGAATGGAAAAGTCAGGAAAACTAAATCTTTTTCTGGAAAAATTGATGGAAGAATAATAACTGAGCCTAACGGCCCTTTTCTATTAGATGAAACTAATTTATTGTTACTCTGTCAAGATTCGGAGGAATTTGAGAAGATTCCTTTGTCTGTTGATCTTATTGTTTCGGATCCCCCGTACGCTGATAATGTAAACTATTCTGAGTTGTCAGATTTTTTCTATGTCTGGCTTCGTTTAGTACTTAAAGATAGATATCAATGGTTTTCACCAAAAGAAACACCAAAAGATGCAGAAGCTATTATAGCCCAAGATCGTCCATTAAACTATTATGAAAAGTTAATTAGGATTTTTAAAGCAACAAAAGTCAATCTTAAGGCAAATGGACTTTTAGTTTTTACCTTTCACCACTCTGACAAACAAACGTGGTTTAACTTGGCTGATGTTATATTAAGATCTGGATTCCAAGTTGTAAAAACATACACAATTCCGAGTGAAGCTCGTAATGTTTTGAATATTCAAAGAAAGAAGGCTATCGCTTTTGATTTGATAATTGTTTGTCGACCAAGTAAAATGCAACAATTAACTATTTCTTTAGAGAAATTTAAGGAAATTTTCTTTCAACAGAGTAAAACAAGATTAGATTTATTCAAGAAAGCACATATTAAAGTCTTGGATTACGATTACCTAGCCATTTACTTCGGTATTCTACTTGAATTAGATTCTCAATACCAGGTAACATCTCATTCAGGGGATATTCTTGCTCAAAATGAGATTTGGGAATCGTGTTATGACTTAGTATCCCGCTCTTTATGACTAAGGGTCTAAAATGGTAATCAAATCAAAATATGAACTCATTATAGGAAATATTTTTGAAACTCTACCTTCAAAAGCTGAAGATAGACTTTTCGATCTTATCATTGCAGATCCTCCCTTCGGTATTTCGTTCAATAAATCAAGTCATGAATATGGAGCGACGGAGTATGATCTTTATGAGGATAATTTTACTCCAGAAACCTATTTTGACTTTTCAAAACGTTGGATTCAAATTTGTTATGACGCTCTAACAGTTTATGGAAGTCTTTACATAGTCTCTGGTTGGACAAATCTAGAATACATATTGAATGCTATTGAAAAGACAGATTTTCACATTCTTAACCACCTCATCTGGTATTTTTCGTGGGGTGTTTTCACAAAAAGAAAGTTTGCAACTAGCCATTACCATATCCTCCTGCTGATAAAAAATAAAAAGAATTATCAGTTTTACAAGCAAAAACATTACGATGAGGACGTTTTCTTCTGGCCTGAATATAACCGAGGAAATGATCCTCATCGTATTAAGGGGCATCCGTGTCAACTTCCAATAGTTCTTCTTGAGAAACTAATCCTGACCTCTAGTTCTCCTGGTGATCTAATTGGAGATGTATTTTCAGGAAGTGGAGGTGCAATCTTGGCAGCGCGTTTAACTGGCCGTAATGTGGTGGGGTTCGAAATTAGAAAAGAGTATGAGCAAATTATTCATCAGAAAGCTCGATTTGGACAACCTGTTTCTCCAGCAGAGAAACAGTCTACTTTGGAAACTTTTTTTCCAAAGGAATTATAAATCATCATTTATATATGTGATAAAAGAAAACATTCACTGGGAATATTGATTATGTCTCAAGAGACGGATTTGATAATAGTTGGTGGAGGTCCAGCGGGCTTAACTGCTGGAATATACGCAGCTAGAATGGGTTTACGAACCACTGTATTTGAAGCTGAAATCATAGGGGGTGTAGCAACAACGGCGAAAAAAATTGAGAATTATCCTGGATTTTTATCTGTTACAGGGCCTGAACTAATGGAAAAAATGAAAGCTCAAGCAGAAAAATGTGGAGCTAACCTTATCATTGATTCTGTAACAGCAATTGATTGTAATGAGTTGCTAGTAACCACTTCAAAGGAGAAATGGAAAGCTGGAGCAGTAATAATCGCGACTGGATCTAAGCGTCAGAAACTAGGTTTATCAAATGAACGGGAACTTGAGGATCATGGTTTATCTTATTGCGCCGTCTGTGATGGTGACCTATATCGAGGCAAAGTGATTGCTCTTGTTGGAGGAGGAAATACTGCAGCACATGATGCTATCTATCTAGCTGGATTGGCAAGGAAAGTTTTCTTGATTCATAACGAAGAAGAACTCAATGTGGATAAAGCTCTCGCTGACCAAGTGTTATCTCTTAATGAAATTGTTCCAATGTTTAGCTGTACTATTGAAGAAGCATTAGCCAAGCATGATGCCTTAAGAAAATTAGTGATAAAAAACAATAAAACAAACGAGATTTCAGAAATACGAGTGAAAGCACTTTTTGTAGCATTAGGTGAAGATCCTTTTAAGCTGGCGAAATTAGCAGACATCGAAACAGATGCCTCTGGTAGTATAATAGTTAACAAAGACCAACAAACAAATATCGAAGGTATTTATGCAGCTGGAGATGTTACAGGTGGAATTAAGCAAATAGGCACAGCTGTCGGCGAAGCAACAATAGCTGCAATGAAAGCTGGATACTATGTTAAGAGAAAAGCAAGGATGACGAAAAAAGCAGCGTGAGAACAGTATAATTAGTTCATGGATCAGGTAGAGGGATGGTTTCGCATTGATAATATTGGAGAACTAGTTTATCTAACTCTTCGATGAGCACAGAACGTTTGTCTTTTTCTAATTCTTCTGTAATCTTTTTTGCTGATTGGATAATCTGGGAAAACAGCGTGTTATTAAAATCGGGCGGTTTTAGTGGGAGGCGTCTTAAGTTACGAATCGATATTGCATTCGTGTATCTTGAACCCAAATTAAACTGACTCTCATAAAACCAGTGATAAAGAGAAGAATTCAGTACAGCTAAGATATAATAGAGTAATTCTTTTTTCTCGGCATATTCGGGTTTTAATGCTAGACAATAGACATTTTGGGTTGTCCAATGATTAGCTGAATCGTAAGCTGCACAGGGAAAGCGTTTAATTTTTTGAACAACAAGCTTAGGAGAGTGATAATTAAGTGAACTCTTTTTAGATCGATAATCGATACTTGGATCAATGAAATGGGTGGATATTATCCTATACGCTTCAAAATCATCACCGGTTAATATAGGTTGAATGTAAGGGGGATTTCCATTCTTTTGAATTAAATATTTTCTACGTAGGGTCTGATCACTTAGAGGTTGTTTGCATTGTGGGCAGGTAATTCTTCGTTTTCTACTCGATAAAGGAAACCATGAACAAGTTGGACAATACATTACTCCCCCGCGCTTTGAAAGTTCTTCCCCACGTTTAATTGTTAAAAATTGTCCTAGTGGGCTTGAATCCTTTTGAATAAGCTGAATCAGTCGTTGAGATTGAAGATTATATTCTCTAGTAAAAATGAAATCATTGGTTGCTAGATAAGAAGACTGAGGAATATTCGCCTTACTGTCCACTAGAATGGTGTGATCGGAAGGAATTTCACTTTTCTTTGAACCAATTAGAGAAATAAATTCTTGAGTGACATCTTCGAAGAGGCCATGAAAATTAATATTAAATATCTGATAGTTAGTTAATATAAACTCCCTGAGATAGATATACTGATTTGATCGGCTTACATTTTTGGGTAGAAGATAAGCCAGTACCCCACCAGGCCCTAGCAATTCTGTTGCTTTATAAACAAATAAGGAAAAAGTGTTTAGATTTCTTTTTGGACTTTTAACTGCAAATTGTTCATAATATTTTTCTCTCTGCTTTCTAGTCAGTCTTCCTCCCCATGGGGGATTCCCTAGAATAATGTCAAATCCTTCAGTAGCAGGAGGGAGATTCTCCCAAGTGGTTAGTGTACAATCTAAGAAGTCCCCTTCAATAATATTATTTTTGAAAACTTTTTTCACAGGTGCTATCTGTGATTCTGGAATAATTTTTAGTATATTTTCATGACAATTTTTAACAGAGTCGGGATTAATTTCCATTCCATAAAGAGCAGAGCTTAGTATCTCGAATGACGTCTCTGTAGAAGTTTTCTGTGTATCAAATAATCTTCGATTAATCTTTTCTTTAATCGAATAAAGGATTTTATAGGTTGCACGTAAGAATTCTCCTTCCCCGGCTGCCCCATCAAGAATTTTTACCCTTGATAAAATATCATTTAATCTCTCAATAATTAATAAATCAGAATTAGTTAAGACTTCTTCAAGAGACGTGTGAGACGAAGAAAAAAGAGAATTTAGGTGAATAAGAAGGTATTGGTTGATTGCTGTTTCCGCCAGTGAGTAAGCAAGCTGAGAAGGAGTATAAAAAGCGCCTAATTCTTTTTTCTGGCGAATCTGAGCTTTGTATTCGATTGTGTCCGCCCTCATTCTTATTCTAGACAAATGTAATCTTAAGTTAATTGAATTCGCGATTGGCAAGTAACACAAACGTCTTGGTTTAACAGCCATTCTTGGATATGCTTTTCATGATAAGCCTGCTTGCATATAGGGCATCTCAAGATTAATTTGTCCCTAACAGTTTCCTGACATAGAACACAGATATTATGGTCGATCTTAAAGCTGAACTCCTTATTAATATCCTCATCTGCCAATGATTGGTAAGAAATATCTGTTTCAATACTTGGTTCCTTTTGTACCTCCATTATCTCTTCTTGAGTAATTTTTGGAGAGTCGAGTTTGACTAGTGAATAGTTGTGTTGAATAAAAGAATAAAGATCTTGGAATAATGATGATTGTTCAGTTGGAGTATTTCCAATGATTATTAGTTTTTTCTTCCCCCGAGTTAATGCGACGTTCAGTCGTCGTTCATCTTCTAATATGTGGGGTCTAGAAAGAGTACAAAGTGAAAGAATAATAAGCTCTTTGTCGGATCCTTGAAATCTATCTATAGTATCAACTGCGATTCCTGAGTCAATACCAACACAACGGTTAATCTCTGCAACCTGTCCTCGAAATGGAGCAATGATTCCAATATGATCTGTTGAGAGTCCCATTTTTAGATAATACTGTACTAGAGCATTAACTACCTCAACTTCTCGTTGATTCACTCGTCTCCTTCGATCAAAGGTTGAAGGAACCTCTACATAGACTAGTGGTTGATTGGGATCTAATATTGATTGGAAAAGCGGATCTGAGATTGGTTCCTCAACGTTTTCATGTAGAAGATCCCATAACAGCTGTGAACCAACGTTTGGTGACGCTGCTTGAACATTATTATTATAAAAGGAACGATTACTGAAATCCATCAGATTTGTGTGCATTCTGTATTGATATCTCAAAAGCACACTTGCCTCAGGATGAAGTTTTCTTAATCGTTCAAAAAGAGAGGTACCAAAACCAAGTTTCTCAGCTTGGGAGCTTTGAACAAGGGGTGGCAGTTGCTTGTCATCCCCTACCAATATGAACCGTTGTCCTTTCGTAATGGCTGCAAGGACAGAAGCTTCAGTCATTTGTGATGCTTCATCTACAATGACCGTGTCAAAGGAGAGTTCATCGTATATACCTCGTGCTATTGTACTTGTAGTCGCAGCAACAATAGGAGTCTTAAACAACTGTTGATAGCTTAATTTCTTGTGTTGCAATGATAGTTCTACAACATCTGGATCCATCACCTGCTCAATACCCAAACGTACAATTTCTTTGTAGGCATCTTGCTCCTTAGTTGTCCTTAAGTATAGGTGAATAATGTTGTCTACAGCAGTGTTTGTATATGCTGAGAGAAGAATTCGTTGTCCTTCATTTCGAAGGATTTCCACTAATTTGGCAATAGTATAGGTTTTACCTGTTCCAGCAGGGCCTTGAATAAGACAGTAATCGTTGGCAGTTATGGCTAATTGAATAGCTTCAAACTGACTTTGGTCGAGATCCTGATCTTCCACCAATTTTCTTGATGAAAAAGTGGGTTTCTCACCTAAGATGATCAGTCTCTGTGCTTTATGTTGGCTTTTCTGGCCAAATGTGAGGTCATAAAGGTTCTTGTTGAGTCTTCTAAACGTAAAATCTGAAGAATATCCATCAATATGAGCCTCTTCAGGTAAGTTATGTTGGCTGCTAAGAGAAATACTAGTTCGATCGATTGATGTGATTGCTGCTATGTTCGTAATATCAAGAATAGGATTACCTCGACTTAAAATAACTAGTTCGCCAGGTCGTAGTTCAGATGTGTTGACACATACATAATTGTGTCTTTCTTCTGTTTTTTGAATCATTTTGATTTTTCTAATTGCTTTTCCAGTTTTTATTCGCCCTTGTGGAGACAATTTCCAAAGAAGTGCAAATTCCTGACGATTCTTCAGATGTTCTAGTCGAACAAGTGACAAGAAGTGGTTTAAATATTGAAAAGTCTTAGATTGGTTTTGTTCATTGAATATCTTCGAAAAGGTAAGACAAACCTCTTGCTTAAAACATCTTGAACAAATCTTCATTGCAGTGTCTGGTGGAATATAACCTTCAAACTGGATAATATATGCATAATTTCTTGCCATGTGGATTCGTTGCAACAGATCTAAATCTAGAGTAGTTTGTCTAAATATTGGGGTTCCCTCCCCAGAATAAATAACGGATGATTTCGAAACTGCTTTGGGTGTAGGACTCAGTCCATGCATGTAAGTGACAGTCTGCATTAGATCGGAAAACCAAGTGTTTATTTCCTTTGAAGGAATTTTTCGGCTTGTTTTGAGCTCATAAAGTTCTTTAGTTGACCAGTAATCCAATCGTCCCATTAATCCGAATAGAGGAGATAAAAATGTCATTTCGGATAAAATTGGATTACGTTGTAAGGTAGGTGCAGATTGTGCCAATCCTCTTAAAACTGGAGTAACATCTGCAGTAAGGCCTTTCAAGTCAACCGATAAATAAGAAAGGGTAAATGCGAATTTTTCAAGCGCAGAATTAAGTGCATTCGAAACTGAAACCTCTTGAGAGATAATATTCGTGAAAGCATCATGAATGAGAGATCCACGAACCATAGGAAGTGTAACTTTTGCTTCTCCAGTGATGTATTCAAGAAAAACTCTCCGAGGGCATTCACTGGCACTTGCTATTGTTCGAGAATTTATCAAGATGTCAGGATTTAGAAGGATTAAAGTATCAGGAGTTGTTTCATACTCAGTTTCTGAAATATAAAACGGATTTATTATACGAATAGGCGTCATATAATTGACTTTAGAAAACGGAAAGTAAGTCCAAGGTTTATGGAGATTTATTTGAATCTTGCGTTGTTTTTTTGGTTCATATACTATTAGAGAACCGTTTATACGTTCCAAGAGAAGACCGTTAGTCACTTTCATGCTTTTATCCCAATCTAGTAAGCATTCCACATCTGCAAAAAGAACTCATTAAGCGGACTCATTATCCATTCATTTGCTTTAATCAAATAGGGAAAATTTCTTGAGTATTTAATAGAATTTATTATTGTTGACTTGAAACTCTTTATCCAATGATATTAAGTATTACTTAATTATTACCCCCATTCTAATATCTACATTTTACAGGATCAATAAAATCAATATGCGGGAAATATTGTGAAAGGTTTGACTCATGTCATTTTTGGTATGGGATTCGTTAGCCTTCTATTAAGTATATTTGACGACCCATTATTGTGGGGAGTCGGAACATTGCTCATTTCGCCTATTTTTTCCCGTTTACCAGATCAAGACCAGAAGATATCACGAATCACTTTTAACCAGATTGTTCCACACCGTGGAAAAGGAACACATAATCTCTTATATGGAATACCTCTTTTAAGTCTCTTCTTCGTCGGAAACTGGCCTGTGATCGGCCCAATATTGGTCTTACTTATTGGATCAATTTTTGGGGCGCTTTTTGCTCATTCATTCGTTGATGCATTTAATTACGGTGGAGTCTGGGTCGGAATTTTCAAAGTGAAGGGCTTTTTAAAATGGGATTCATTTTGGGGGAACATTGGATTTAAATTTGTAGGAATTATCCTTGTTTTGTTTTCCATAGTGATATTCTTATTTTGAACTGAACGAAAGGAAAAGCTCTGAAATAATACTTTGGGTCTTTTAATGAATAAAGAACGATTTGTTGGATTATTGAAGTTTTCCATTGCTCACCACCCTCTTTGTTGGCATTATAGACTTCATACTCTCCATATCGGCAGGTTTACACTATGTTTAGGTTGCACTGGTTTTTATGGTGGTGTTTTTCTTGGAGCTTTAATGTTCATCTTTAGAAATGTTGCACAACTTGATTGG
>JAEOTU010000006.1 GCA_016839665.1 Candidatus Hodarchaeota archaeon | reverse complement strand
CAAACTCCTTGGCGTCTTCCTTCAAATGCAGAATGACATCTGTTCCTCGGGTTGGTTTATCAATGTAAGAAACAGAGAATTGACCTGCTCCCTCAGAACGCCATTCAACTCCTTTTGATTCACTGATGTAAGAACGAGATTTGACAACAACCTCGGAAGAAACAATAAAAGAACTATAAAAACCCACTCCAAACTGGCCAATCAAATTTGCGACATCTGACGAATCCTTCAGTTGATTCAAAAATTCCAGGGTTCCACTTTGAGCTATTGTCCCAAGATTTGTGATAATCTCATCATGAGTCATACCTAGTCCGTTATCAGAAACAGTAATTTTCTTTTCTTCCTCATCGAAGAAGACTTGGATCTCAAGCTCTGCATCAGGATCTAAAACTCCAGCTGATTTTTCCAATAAGGAAATTCGCACCCGATTTAATGCATCAGCGGAATTTGAAATTAATTCTCGTAGGAAAATTTCACGGTTCTTATATAGCCGATTGATCAAAATATCCAGTACTTTCTGTATTTCAGCCTGAAATTCGTAAATTTTTGGAGTGGAGCTGTTTTCAGTGTTCATATTGCTCATGAGTTACATTCTCCTCAAAAAGAAATCTTAGATTTAGAAGAATCTATTCATGGGCTACATTTGATATTTTATTCTAATTTTTTCTGTTCTCAATCAATCAACAGAACCATAAAACGTTTCAGAAGACACGAAAAGAAAAGCTAATTTAACCAAGTTGGAATCAAATAAATGAAGCAGACTCTTTTGTTTTATTAGATATGATTTCGTATTCCCTATTCCCTTTCTTCTTCAGTTTATTAGAAATAGAATGCGTTTTTCTAAGAAAATATTATATAACTGTCGGATTAACTGGTTCTATTCAATCAAACAGGAAAACCTTCAAATCTAATTCTTACAAATCGTATTTTTATTATAAGAGGTTTCATAACAATGGAATATCGGAATGTGGGAAAAACTGGATTAAAAATAAGTGAGATATCAATTGGTGCTTGGCTTACATATGGAGGTTCGGTAGATAAGGAAACAAGTAGGCAATGTATTACGAAAGCAATAGAATTGGGAGTAAATTTCATAGATCTTGCAGACGTTTACACCCGAGGAGGAGCAGAAAGAGTAATTGGCGAGATATTAAAGGAAGAGAACTATAACAGGCAGGACTTGGTAGTCAGTAGTAAAGTTTTTTTTCCAATGAGCAAAAATATTAATGACAGGGGTTTAGGTAGAAAACATATACGAGAATCTATAGATAATACCTTAGACCGACTCCAGACAGACTACTTAGATATATATTTTTGCCATCGCTTTGATCGAAATACACCTCTTGAAGAAACAATCAAAATTATGTCGGAATTGATAGAACAAGGATATGTCCATTATTGGGGAACTTCGGTTTGGTCAGCTGCACAATTAGAGAGAGCTGTAGGAATAGCAAATACTCTAGGGCTTCATCCTCCACTTGTCGAGCAACCTCGTTATAATATGTTAGATAGGTTCATTGAACTTGATATCATGGAAACATGTATGTTGAATGGAATGGGAATAGTGTGTTGGTCCCCTTTAGCTCAAGGGATATTAACAGGTAAATATAATGAGGAAATCCCAGAAGCAAGCCGTGGTGCAACAACCAAATGGTTAAGAAGAGATCTTACACCTAAAAACATCGGAAAAGTCAAACGACTACAACCAATTGCTGACTCTCTTGAAATAAACATTGCACAATTAGCGCTTGCTTGGATCCTCCGTCGAGAGGAAATTAGCTGTGCTATTGCAGGTGCAACCAACCCAACTCATGTAGAATCGAATGTTATGGCAGCAGGAATTAAACTTGAAAGTGATATTATTCAGCAGATTGAGGAAATCCTAAATAATAAACCAAAGATCCACCCTATGTATATTAATCCATAAAGTCGTAAAATTTGATATTATTCTTTACCAGCTAGCCCAAATTCAGAAAAAGATCGAATAAAAAAAGAGAAATTGTGAGGAATCAGAAAGACCGATTCTCGTGGTATTCTGGTGTTCGATGCTTTATAGAGGAGGAATCCTAGAAGGCAGCGGATGCAACTGTTTGTGAAATCCCCTTGGTATTTTCCATTTCGAGATCAGGTGGTAGTTGTGAAAATAAAGGACCATTGTAGTTTAAGTACTCAAGTGTAATCCTTAGCTGTTCATGTGATAGGTGTTCTTGATACAATGATATCCTCACAAGTCCTAACCCTTCAAACCATTATTTATAGCGGTGTGATACGCAAGGAATACCAGGGGTAAAAGACAAATCTTAGTGGTTAACCCTCATTTCCACGACTTATATGCTTTTTCTATCATCCGATTCAATATCAGAATGAATACGAATAAATAATGGCCCGTGGAAATTCAAGTACTTGATGATTACATCAAGTCGATTGGGATTAGAAAGATCATGAGACATTAAACTCATCAATAAAATTTTCATCTTGATTCTTATTACCTCCTAAAATCTGTAAAGGTATATACCGCTTATTGAGAAAATATGTTGAAAATTCACTCTGCTACTATTACTTGGTATTCATTTGTTATCCAGTTGATAACACTCATAACTCGCCTGTGACGAGAAATTTTTAAATAGGAGGAGGAATCCGCACATCTAAGCATGGATTGAGACGATTTTCTGTGAAAAAACTTTCTCGCGGTGTCCTCATAGCATTTGAGGGCATTGATGGATCAGGTAAAACCACACAAATCCAAAGAGTTGCTCGTTTTCTACAAGAGCAAACCTATCCTGTAACTGTCACTCATGAACCTAATCATTCCTCGAAATGGGGACAATTAATTCAAGAAAAAGTCAAGAAACACCGTGAGGAGGTCACCCCTGAAACTGAACTAGAATGGTACGTCAAAGATCGGAAATGGGATCTTACTCACAATATCCTTCCTGCGTTGAAAAAAAAACATGTGGTCTTGGTAGATCGGTATTATTTGTCGAATGCCGCTTATCAGGGAGCCCTCAATACTTTTAGTCCTGAAAATGTCCTTCAAAAAAACGCTTTTGCACAAATACCTGATCTATGGCTTATATTGGATGTGACAGTTCCTCTTGGTCAAGCTCGAATTAAGGATCGTGACAAAAAACAAAACGAAGATCAACTTGAATACGCAGATTATCAAGAAAAAGTACGATCCAATTACAAGAGGCTAGCAAAAATGGATATTGGAGGAGTAGTTCAGTGGATTGACGCAAGCGGAGAGGAAGAAGAGCTATCAGATACTATTGGGTCTCTGATTCTAGAATTTCTATCTCAATTCTGAATACTAGAGCCTGATTACAGAATTATTTTCGAACTAAATCCTTAGCAACGGATAAATAATGCTGTAAATGGGAAACAGTGGACTCTCGAAAGGCATCGATCGTCTTCTTACCCTCTGTGGTATCATAGAAAGCACTGGCTTGTTGTTGAATTTTTATATCACGAATGACAGAATTTAAATCCTTCATTAATTCTTCATCTTTCTCAAACGCCATATTTCGAATACGAATCAACAAGTTCATACCTTCAGTAAATTGAAGATCATGAACCAAAATGAGTGCTCGTATGAATAAACTTTGAGTAATTACCCGATTAGCATTAGTATGCCCGCTATGTTCTATTCTCTTGAGAAATTGCATAGCTGTGTGAATTTGTCCCTCCTCGAGATAAGATTTAGCCAACATATAATTTCGGAAGTCGCTTAATTCCATAACATGCTGAAGAGCATTTTCTATACGATGAAGAGCAAGACGAATCTCGGAATCAAGTACCATTGCTTCTCGTTATAAGTACTTAATAGCGAATGATAAAAAGATTTGTATAGAAACAACGAGTTTATTTTCAAATCCTCAAAGTTTTTACTAAAAAAAAGATATCTCTTGACTATCTAACCCGTTTTATGATATGATAACCAAACTTTGTCTTAACTGGTACCTGAGTCACTTGATTCTTCTGTAAAGCAAAAGCTGCCTTCTCAAACTCTTTCACCATTTTTCCCCGGCCAAATTCTCCCAGACTACCTCCTTTTTTGCGACTAGGACAGTTGGAGTGCTTCTTAGCTAAGTCTTCAAACTTTGATCCAGTATTTAACTGTTCAATAATGTCTTCAGCCATTGATTGTTTATCCACTAAGATGTGTTTTGCAGTAATTTTATTAGGCATATTTTTTCACCTGATAGAGGTTTGAATCAAACCTTAATTTTCAAGATTTCGACACTAAAACCCATTCTATTAATTTTATTGTTCCAATTTACCCCTCTAATTTTGTCCAATCATAACCATCAGGGTGGTTTTCTATCCATGTACGATTTACAAAGAGATGCATTTTGTACCAGGGCGTCAGTCCAACAACATCGTCTACACATACGAGATGTTCATGAGTTGTTAACCACTGATATGCCGCTGAATAGTTAATAGCCAAAGGAGGGACATGCCAGTGTTCACTATTATTGACGACCATCCAAAATTTGATATTAGGATGGGTTTGATAATAGGTTTCCATTCCAAAAGTGGAATTGGTAGAAAAGGGGGCATTACCGTCATCAATCACTTCGTAACCAATGTAGTACCGCATGGCAAATTGCATTCCTGCTTCTGATACAACCCATGTGCTATAGTTATAAGCCCCGCCGTGGTTCTTAACATACGCTGCTACCTCTTGACATCGGAGATCGAAGATTTGATTGACATGGGCAAGTACTGATACATTTATCAACATCCCTGACAAAGTTAAGGCTAAAATAATGAATGCTTGGGGCTTAATTTTCGGCTTTAGCCAATATAATCCAAAAAGTAGTAATATAATCCCAATTAATGTGACCAATGGAGCTCCTAATTCAACGACATCCTGAATCCATCGAAAATCTAACTTCAAGATAGTCTCTAGAAAATCGTGGAAAAAGAAAACATACAATTTATTGAAGCCAGTATCATGTATCCAGGAAGTGATGAAGAATTTGTACGCAAAACCCGTTGCAATAATCCCTGGAAAGGTCTTGAGAACCCGAAATGCTAAAATTGTGAATGGAACTAAATAGATGGCCGCCGCAAAGAGATACATTGCGAAAATATCCAATTGAGTAGCAAAACCATTAAGATCAGTGTTCCCACTTACAAGATCTAATAGCGAAGTTCCAAATGTTAACAACGGGAAAATAATTAATGAAAGACCAATATCTAAATAAAAATATGCCCCTCCTAATAATCGTTCTACATTATCAGCCACAGTAATTCGAAGCTTTTCATATGAATAAACAAACTCGATACCTTTGGCAGCAATCGCATAAAATGGAATTGCCAACGGAATATAGTAATAGTTTAGCTGAAACTGTGCTGGGAAAAACACAAACGGAACTGTGACCAACCACGCAAGAAGCGCAGAACCGAGAGCAGGGTTACGTTTTTCGGAAAAGAAGAAGGCAGCAATCCCTACAACAAAAAAAGGTAACATGACTAGTAGTGCATAATCATTCACTGCACTTCCAATACTACTCGCCAGATCATACTTTGTCGCATGAGTGTATCGCCAACTAATATAATATTCAAAGAAAAGGAAGGTATAAGTAACAGGGTTGGGTCTTTGTGGATCTGAGTATAATTCTCCTGGAACACGAATACTCCAAGGAAACGTACCATCTGCAATATTAGTATCTAGAAACTGAACCCAAGCAACAAAAGGATAAAAGCTGATTATAATTAAAATTATAGCGATACATAAGAATTGTAGATGAGACTCAAAAATTGATAATTCATCTGCAGACCTTAATCGAGTTCCAAGCTTGAAAAAGTCTGTAAAGCGGTTTTTAATTTTGGGATAAATGGACACGAGTGGGATAAATAATAGAGAGATAGCCACACCGAATATGGTAATTCCAAAAGCATCACGTTCAAAGAATATTCCTAGGAGAAGAATCCCTGCAAACCAAAAAACAAACCAAGCCCCCAAAATTACAATCGGAATTAAATCCAAACCTTCAATCAGCACTCTTAGGAAACTTTTTTCATTTGAAAACAGATCTAAAAGAAAACCTGAGATGAAAAATACCACACCAAAAGTGATAATGGCCCCAAATATCACTGCGATTAATTCTAAACCAATTAATGCTAAATTCGCATTGGAGAGAGCTTCTTCTGCAGATGGAAAGAGTACCCCCTCAAAAAATCCACCAGAGAAAACATCATTGGCCCCAAAAGCTTGTGCAATTGCAATGAACGAATCGGCCAACCGACTGAAGAAGATTTTAACAACCAATCCTCCAGAAATACCTGATGTCAATCCTCCTACAATTCCAGAGACTAGTCCAGGAATCTCTAGCCGTTCTTTCCTAATAACAATTATTCTTAAAAAAACTAAGTAGAATCCAAAGGCAGCTATAATAGATAGAATCAGACCGCTAACGAATAACCCACTGATTAAGACGGCCCCAATGAAAGCGCAAACCACAGTGACTAAAGCAATAATAAATGGATAGGAAATCCTAGTTTTGAATTGGGGTATTTCGAAGAAAAAGTGCGGTTCTAAATCTTTGGATTTTCCCCAGGATCCCCAGATCCCCCGTAAGTCGTCAAGATTAACATGACGTTCAATATAGCGAAATACCAAGTATATAGCAATTGCAGGAAAAGTAAGAATGCCCTGCCAAGCTTTCGTTAGAATATTCAAGATATTAACTACTGCAACAATCAGTAATAACGTATATCCCTTTTTGGGATTGTTCTCAACAAAGATCGCGTCAACCGCACGAATGGCCAACAACATCACTAAAGCTGACATAAAGACTACAAATGGGTCAATATAGGCCGTCCTAGAGTAAAAGGTTAAAAAATGACCAAGAGCAACCAGTAATCCTCCGATAACTGCCGCACTTCTATTCTCTGATTGATGACTGTAGAGGAAGTAAATTACCAATGCTAAACCAGTTCCACCCAAAATAACAACCCCCTTGCCAGCAAAGGTACTATTACCAAAAATAATCATCAGTATGGCTCCTCCCCAAAAAGCGACTGGAGGTTTATCAAAGAATTGTAAGGTGTTATCGTTCCCAGTGTAATAAAGAGGTAAAAACGGATCTGATAATCCTTCTGCCATACGACTAGCAATAGCAACGAACCAGCCTTCATCCCACATATCTAAAGAGTGTAGATACGCGATCTTTACCCAGAAGGCGAGTAGTCCGATAACCACAACGAATCGGAGTTGGTATAAAGCAAAGAAGAACTTTTCCAAGAGAATCCTAGGAAAAGATTCGTTATCATCTGTATTTTCTACTTCAGACGTCATAACCATCTGTCCTCCCGAAAAGAAAGATACTTTTAAGTAATATGATAATTCAAGATTAAAATTTAAGATACTTACTAGTTTTTTTAGGAGCAATTGAGAGGGGTTTTTATTCGTGGGTATTTATACGATATGTACTTGAAGATCTCGGTGAGATTGTTGCCTTTTTGGGTCTATATGCTTTATGTTGGGAACCGATCCCATGGCACTAACCGGAAAATCTATACTGGCTATACTCATCACTTAATGTCCAGAATAGCACAACATAGTGGACTAGCACAAACCAAAGGAGCCCGTTTGACCCGTAAACAACCCATAGAGCTCGTTTATCTAGAACAGTATCCTTCTCAAAAAAAAGCAATGCAGCGAGAGTGGCAACTAAAGCATGAAAGCCCATTCAATCAGAAAAAGCATAAGTTAAAGCTCATTGAAGAATTTCATTTAAAATATGGTCATCTTATTCGTGGATTAAACGAAAAGCTTGTGGAACACTTTGAATTTCTGGCTACCTTCACTAAAACAATGAAAGGGGTTGAAAAGGAACTTATCACGAAACTTAAAACTTCGTCATCCTAATTGAAGTACCTCCTCATCAATGCTCATTCAAGTATAAACATTACAAACCTAGCAAAATAAAGAAGAAGGAAAGAAAATATTCTCTAAAAATAATTGAACAACAATGAAAGCAGTTTTCTGGAAGTGAAAGAGAGGTATGGCTGAAGAATTGATATTACTAACTATTTTTTTCGCTATTGTTGCTATTCTCTTGCTTCGTTATATGGTAATCATTCCACGCATGATATTTTGGGTTATTGCTCGGGATATTACAAAGGATGATTATTCTATCAAGACTCCTTCTGCTTTCGGAATAGCTGCTGAATTTGTAGAGATTCCAATGAAAAACAAGTCTATCCATGCGCTATTTTTACCGAGTGAGGGAGCTTCGACGGCGGGTATTCTGTTAATACCGAATTGGTATAAAAAAAGCGATCTTGTAAGCAGTCTGAAGATGGCTAGCATTATACGCACAGCAGGATACAATGTATTGCTTCCAATTTATCATTGGAGTTTAGATGAGACGTCTGAATTAGTTCAGTTTAAGAGGAAATCAAATCCAAAGGAATGTCAAAAAGTAATTAATGAGTCTTACAACTATTTTACAAAGCGGCCTGAGGTTGATAGAAGAAACATAGGGATTTGGAGTAGTGGATCAGGAACCATTTTAGCGTGTCAGCTCATAAAGAATCAACCAATCAAGGGAGTTGTCCTAGAAGATGGGCCAGTAACGCTTTGGAATGAACTACCATTGTTGTTCCACAAAAGAGTCCTAACAAGATTTTTATCAATTTTGTTATTATTTCCTTTTGTCTGGCGAACTAGATGGCAAAGTAAAGGCGCGGTAAAAAACCTGCGATCATGTCCGAGTTTTCTCATTGCGACTCGTGAGGAACCTCAAAAGGGTTTATGGAAAACTTTCTCCATCCTACATGAACCACGACAACTATGGTTTGAACATGCTTTACAGGCTGGAAGCATTGGAGATAGTTGGCTCCATGAATATTGTTTACAAGTACGTTCATTTTTTGACCTGTGGTTACTAGACTCGCCAAAACCAGAATTTCATTATGAATTTGTAATTAAACAGAAAAGAAAAGGGAAATATTTCGTAGAAATCAGAATAACTTCCATGCCACCTCAAGTAGACAAGGTACCGCTCCAGATCATTCTATCGGATAATTCTCGCTTTTCAGAAAACCGCATTTGGTTCGATGGAGGATCAATGACGGTTAGTCATTCTTTGGAATTTAAACCGAACAGCATATCAGTTATTCCATTTGCGAACGTGGAACCAACAGACCATCCTAAGTGGAAGTGGAGCAAACGAGATGCTAGAGTAGCACTCTATTCGACGATTGAGAAACTTATCAATTATGCACCTGAGAAACTTGATAAGCTAATGGAAAGATATTTTTTCCTTAAAAGTATCCTTTTAAATGAACAAGACCTCAAAGAAGAAGCTCTAGAAGTTTTAAAATCTTATATTAAATCAAAACATTGGAAAAACATTATGAGAAACGATGCTGATTGCCAACTGATTTTGCATAATGATCTAGAAGAACCACAAATTTCTTCTTCGTTTTATGGCTAAATGATTTTTATTGATGATTCAGGAATTATCTCACTGAAATAGGTTCTAAATTTGATTTTCTCGGGAAAAACGCCAACCCCAGACCTTTACTAGTGTTCTTTTGTAGCTAGATAACTGGATGTTCCCAATCTGTTACACTACTACCGCTTAAAGGGTAATCTGGCACAATATAACGTCTTAGATTTAAAGGATCCCTTGTTTTCTAGTATAAAAGATAAACTAAGTATCTATTAATGAGAGAAAATGTTAACCAATTTTGTACAGGATCCCGAATCGATCCAATATGAGAATCTATTCTTTTGGCTAACCTGCGGAAAATATGATACAATTGTATCAAACGATTTTAAAAACTATCACTACGAAGAATTCATGATCTTTGGTGAAGAGTGGAAAGAACAAATCAAATATCTTGAAAATGTGATTCCCATACAAACTCATAGGTTTATTAGAGAACTGGAGAATCGAATAGGTAAAAAAATCTTTTTCTCTGTTGATTTTCGAATTTATTTTGTTATCTACACTCACTCTACCACAGGACAATTACTCGGCATTGGAATCAGATTAATCACCCCTTCTGGAAATTCAAGTGTATCAAGTGCTCTAGCTCAAACACCAGAAGATAGATTACAGAAAATCATGTATCTTCTCTCAAGAGGTCTCTTACGGTCTTTTCATCATCGAATAGAGCAAATTGAGTGTCCAATTCCAGTCTAGGTGAGTTACTCTCTGTGAGTCTTTCCCCCTCTCTAGTGAAAGAATTTATATCATGCTCACGTGCTTTTCTATTTAGGAAAATCCATCATTTAAGTCTACTCCCACCAACTGAGTCAATTCAGAATGTTCTTACTCAAGAAAAGGTAGATAACTTCACATCTGGTTTTTTTTCAACTTTAAAATATCAATGGGATGAAATAACCGTTCCTACGACACGATCAGATTTAGTTTATCTTTTAAATACAAATTTCTTTACATTTCTGGACGTATATACTAAAAATGAGGAGAAGGCTTATCGTGAACTTGATGAGAAAGTTTTCACTCTGTTATCATGGTTAGTTCAACACTTATGGACAAAATTCACAGCTAGCAATAGACAATATTTTCTACCAATCATGGTAAATCAATTCATTAATGCTCCTAACTTGAATCTACATGGACGACCTTCTGCTGTTTTTCTTCATCCTGATCAATCGAGTTTGATTCTTATTCAAACATTCCGAGAAGAATTTCAACATACAAGAATTCTATTTATTCTTCAAGCTTGCATCTATGCTCGAATTTTAGCTACAATGGGGATGAAAGCAAAGAATTTTCTTTTTGTTAATTATCGATCAATGGATCTAACATTCCGCTGCTTTACACCAACAGATTTCGAAGAGCTGGATAATTTTCTGGAGAATTTTGAATCAAGCATAAAGGAACAAAACTTTGATCCGCCAAACTCACCACCCTGTGAAATATGTGAATTTAAGCTAATCTGTCACAATCCAGAGTAAAAAGAAGTCACAATAATCCTCAAGATAAGGAGTAATCAAACTCACATAGCTCACCATATTCATAATTTAGTGTGTTTCTTAGGATCAAGAATGTTGTTATCTCTACTGGTTATGTGTTCTTGATAAACTAGATAATATGGTACCCCAAATAAACCAACTATCAAAACTGGAATCATTAGCCAACCTGGAATGGGATGTGAACCTAATACATCATTGACTGAAGATTCAGGAATCGATTCTAATTCCCCGGAAACAGCAAGGGAGAGAGAAATGTTGGTTAATCCACTCAATCCCTCGTAATCTGGCGCAACTAATATAGTTAAAGGTAATCCCTGATCATTAGAAATTTCACTAATAGAATAGTTGAAATCAATAGACCTAGTGCTTCTGTTGGGATAAAAGGTCTGATCATCTACTTTTAGATAATCAATGCCTACCCCTTCTAGTGTTGCAGAGATTGTGCAGTCGAGTCGCATTTCAGAGGGAATTTGCACAAAAAGAATAATTGAAGCTAAGAGATTCTTCTTTAAAAAAGAGAATTTCGCTGGTTGAATCTGATAGAGGTGATTTACAGGGAAAATAGGTAAATTGCCTCTTTCATATGGTTCGACTAAGTTAAGACCTATTAGTTCAGCGCAATTAATTGATAGATTTACATAAAGATTACGTAAAGCAACGGCATGATCTAAAATGACTAGAATTTCTAGTTCGACTTCTGTTTGTTTTGTGTGATTTAAGATCATTACAAGTGTCTGAGGGACTTCAAATTGATAGTAGAAAGCTTTAGCTAAATTCTTTTGTTCCAATGTACTAAATGTGGCCTGAGTAGGAACACCATTTACATTGACCTTGAGAAAAACATTGTCAAGTGGATCCCCAAAATTTTGTATAGTCATATTGAGTACTAGGTGATCCCAAGTTTTTGATAAGACCATATTCCGCTTGAATGAACTTTCGACTTCCGTAATGACACCTGTCAATCCAAGATCGAATTTTTCAAGAGGGGTTATCTCTGTAGTAGTATTGTGAACAGTTGCAGTAGAAATTGAACCCAATATTCCACTGTAAAAATTTAGCAAAAATAAAACCAGTATAATTGCCAAATATCTAAGTCTCTGAGATTTGATATTCATAGATTCACCACTTGTAAGATCACCTGGAAGTGGTTCAGTACTAAATCTGATAGATTCAATGCTAAAAGAAAGAGGCCAAGACGTGAGAAGGCCGTGTTTGCTTTTGGATCATTAAAGGGAATCCTAGCAAATCTTAGAGTGCGAGTGTCATTAGATTGCTGCCATGAATAGTGTTTAACGGGATGTGGAGAATAAACTGGTTTTCGACCTAAAGGAATTCCCTCAGGATTAAATGAATCCAAGAGAAGATGTGAAAACCATCCCAAAGTGAGAGCAACAGCAGTGATCAGAAGAATAGGTTCAGGGATTCTCTCTGTAATATAGAAAATTGGGATAAAATAACTAATCGTCCATGGAGAGTGCGATAATGGATGGCGGTACTGGTTGGTTGAACGATGTTTTTTCAACTGAACTCCTTCATACTTCAAATTTGCTCCACTGTAGCTGTCTAATAGGTTAGGGATAAGACTAATCCCACTCAAGGGAAATGACAACCCAAAAGAAAACCATGCTAGTAATTGATCTTTAATGAAGAGAAGAATATAGAGATTAAATAAACCAACAGCGAAAAAATAATGGGTACTGCTTTTCATTATTTTACCCTCTTACGGTTAACAATGTTACCTACAGTAATTAGGCCAGCAAAGATACTTCCTGCGACTCCTAGCTCAATTAAATCATTTGTATCTCCTCCTCCATTAGCTACTGATTGAGTTGTAGTATTAGATGAGGTAAAAGTTGATTGAGGGGGTGTCCCCGTGGCAATCGTTGCACTAGTGGAAGCAGTGGATGAATTATTGATAACAACATTAATGGAGGGTAATAGCAACATACTTACCTGATCTATATCATCATGCGCTACTAATTGGAGATGATGTGGCCCTTCACTTAACCAAACCTCAAAAAGATAGTGAGATCCATTTTGGGAAATTACTGTATTGGAAACTCCATCAACAAAGAGAAAAACGTTATCAACCTCAAAGTCATCATCCACAGGCACTTCGATTCGCCATAATTCTCCAAGGCTATACTTTGAAATTAAACTTGAGGAGTAGCTGCCAAAAAAGGGTGGAAAATCACTGTTATTATAGGTACCACGGTATGTTTGAATTGCGCCATAAATATCTATGACCTGAATATAATAATCCCACACGCTAGGGGGAAGATCTGAAGCAGAAAACCGCCATTCTTGATACTTACCAAACAGAGACTCATAAACAAGGATTCCAGAGTCTGAAATATTGATTGACCCATTATCCACAAATAACAAGACCGACTGGGTATCTATTGATGCATTCTGCTCCTCTATTCGGATATTTATTGTGAAGTTATTTCGTCCAGAGGAAAAAGCTTCATTAATGATTGTAGGCGCAAACCAAAAAAAATCATGATCCTCCACTATTGATGAATTGTCATCCCATGAATACCAAGCATAAAACCGAATAGTGGTGTTTTGTGGAGGAAGGGATAGACTAAGAGTCCAACTTTTAACCAAAGGATTATTGTCATAATCTAAACTATAGAAAGTTCCATTGATGTAAACTTTAACATTAACCATGTCTTTGGAAATTGACCCCGAGTCAAGGTGAGCACGAATCTCATAAAAAGGAGAATCCCATGTTATACTGATCGATTCAAAAACAGGAGGGCTGATAATCGAAAATTCAACTGACGTACATATTACATCGTCATCTTCATTGAAAGTATAAACATGTAGTAAGTAATGACCTGATGAAAGATTGAGAGTAACTGATTCTGAATAAGTCTGGTTCACGGAATGGATTCCAGGGATATAAAATAGAGTAGTACTACCACTTGAGTTCAGAGAGATTATGATATTACCTGTATAGGTCTGGTTGAGAGGAGAAAGAATCCTCACTGTCGGTAGAATGATATCGACAGTGAAAGTGACTGAAACATGGAAAGTATTACCAATAGAATCATTACCATAAGCATGCAAGGTGTAAAGCCCATTAAGCAACGTTCGACTCACGCTAGTAGTCCAAGTCTGATTCTGAGTGTCTACTGGATCAAGGGAATACCAGAAATGGCTAGCATCCCCAGATATCGTCACATTGATCGTCTTAGTTCCATAAACCTGTGACACCGGGGAAGTAACAATGATTAACGGGGGAGTTGTGTCAATGCTGAAAGTAACAAAGGTGTGAGCAGTATTGCCAACAGAATCGTTCGAATAACTATGGAGAGTATATGAACCAGTTGGAAGAGTTCTGGTCTCACTATTTATCCAACTCTGATTCTGACCATCTACTGGTTCAATAAAATACCAGTAATGACTAGCATCTCCTGAAAATGACACAGTAATGACTTCTGTTCCGTAAACTTGCTCTAAGGGGGAGTTAATAGATAAAACAGGAGGGATGGTATCAATTTGAAATGAAATGAACATATAAGCTATGTTCCCAACAGAGTCATTAGCATAAGCATGCAGAGTGTATTGTCCATCAGATAATGTTCGATACACATTATCAGTCCAAGTTTGATTCTGATCATCCAATGGTTCAATATAATACCAATATTGACTAGCATCTCCAGAGAGAGCTACACTAACTATCTCAGTTCCATAAGTCATTGCCAGAGGTGAATCAATAATTATGCTAGGCAAAGTTGTGTCGATAGAAAACTCAACAGAAACTTTCGCTGTATTCCCAACCGAATCATTAGCCAAAGCATAAAGAATATACGTACCATTATCCAATGTTCGGTTTACACTGGTAGTCCAGGTCTGATTCTGACTGTCTACTGGCTCAATATAATACCAAAAGTGATCAGCATTCCCAGATAATGACACGCTGATGATTTCAGTCCCATAAATCACTGCAAGAGGTGAATCAATTGTCAATGTGGGAGGAATTAGGTCAATACTAAAGGTAACAAATGTATAAACAGTGTTACCAACGGAGTCATTGCCATAAGCATGCAAGGTGTAAAGCCCATTAAGCAACGTTCGACTCACGCTAGTAGTCCAGGTCTGATTCAGAGTGTCCACTGGTTCAATATGATACCAGAAGTGATTAGCATTTCCAGATAATGCCACGTTGATGCTTTCAGTTCCATGAATCCCTGTTAAAGGTGAATCAATTACTACAATGGGAGGAATCGTGTCAACACTGAAAATAACCGTTGTAGTGATTTCATTATAAACTGAATCTTGAGTCCAAATTGTGAGGTTATGATTCCCCTCAAGGACAACCAGATTTGTCCCTGAACTCAAAGCACCCAGATTTACATCATCTAAGAAAACTAAAACTTCTGAACCATCTGTAGAATAAGACAATAAAATATCGTGAGAGGTATATGTGTTGTTTTCTGGATTAATTAAGATCAACGAAGGTGGTGTCGTGTCCACTGTGAAATTTGCATATGCAGAAGTAACCACACCGTATTCATTTTCTCCATATACATGACAGGTATAATTTCCCTCAATTAAAGTGCGATTAACAGGGGAATTCCATGATAGGTTGGTTATATCTATGGGATCAATTCGATACCAATACGTTTGTGCATCTCCAGATATTGCAATCTCAACATGAGCTCCATAAGTTTGATTCTGAGGACTTAAAAGTTGAACATTAGGAGGAATTGAGTTTATTTGAATAATTGATTCCTCACTGTTTCCA
The DNA here is from genome assembly GCA_016839665.1 of Candidatus Hodarchaeota archaeon. Next base: position 2,567 of record JAEOTU010000006.1, on the reverse strand, counting down.
GAGAAGTAAAAATTCACCACATCTAGAAAGGTCTTTCCTAAAAGGCTGTAACAACCAGGAGTATCAAATACTAATGAAAAATAAAAATTCCCTCCACCATTGGTTGAGTCAACTTGCGTTTCGGTGCCATTAACCACTAAGAAAGCGTCCAACCCTTGAATCGGGCCAGAGACTTCACCATTCACAGTACCATCAATATTAACTGTGACATTAACTGGTGCTTCCAGTGGGACTGATATGGTAACTATAACCTCCTCATAAACAGCCAATGCATAATGAAATTCTTGATAGTAGACATAGGTCTCATTACTTATAATGACGATTTCTTTCGATCCTCGATCTGTGAAAATATATTCATATTGATGCACGCCAGCTCCTCGCCAGTCCTGCCAGAGTTGTCCTCCTATCCAGATTTGATACTGTTCTGTACAATTAACTGTAAAAGAATAGAGATCATTTACATTCCCAAATGCATCCCCTGAAACTAAAATTTTGGAGATAACGTACATCGAAGAGAAATCATATTTTGTACTATTAGGACCAATCGCTCTGATAGTGAAATCTCCTTTATAATAAGGAGTTGACCAGTTATAATTTCCTTGACCTGTTGAATTAAGAACTACCATGCCAAAAAAAGTCCAGGTAGTTTCTCCACTTTTTTGCCACTCCAAAACAATCTCATCGTTCAGTCCTCCTTCCAATGTTATAATCGTCCAGTATTCAGCTACCACCTCAGATCCGATCATAACTGATAATGGGGGCCGTACAGTGATACTCATCACAGGATAATTCGTCGACTGATGATAAAAATCAAAAATGTTACCTAAATAGGCTATTTCAACGAAATGAACCCCAATCTGAGTAGTGGCTGAAATAAGGTAATCATAAAAGAACATACCTTGATCATCAGTTACACTAGTACCCAAAAACATACCAATGGTGGTATCAGTTAATTCTACTTCTTCATACATCACTGGGAAACCAATTTCATCAACTAATTGTCCCCAAATACGGACAGTATGACCTTTAATGACTTCAGATGCATTCTGTCCCGTAGTATTGAATGTAGGATTCGAAAATACCGTTAAATCAAAAAGTTCAACTTGTTCATCGTAATTAGGAGACCCAAAAAAGCGAACCTGATAATTCATAACACCAAGTGGATACGCTGGTTCTAAAAAATAGTTAAATTCAAGACCAGGTTCACATGCCTTTGTTTCTATCACTGAATCATTGATAGCAAACTCTAACGAAACCAATCCATCACTAATTGCAGTACCACCAGAAAGGACAGTCACTTCGATAACTGTCACAGAATTTCTATCAACACCCCCACTCTCAAAAGTCAAGTCAATTTCGGTCAGACCCTTAATAGTGATCGGAAAAGTTTCAACAATATCAATGATGAAGACATTGGAACTATAAGTTCGTAAACTAAACTCATGACTACCAACTGTAGAATTATCAGGGATAAGATAATCAATGATCACAAATCCATCCTGATTTGTTGTTTTATTCAACAAAGAACAGTTTCCATCAGTTACATCGATGAATTCTACATCACACACGACAGGATGAGTATGTACGTCCTCCTCGGTTATGTAGACCTCCAACCTAATCGTTTCATTGTGACGAAACTCCGTCGCATTCTCAGTATGCTCAACCCTTGCTCGATCAACGATTGAAATTATTTCTGTAGAGTTAGCATATTGAAATTCTGTTGAGGGATCAACAAGTTCCGTAATAATTGAAATTACTCCCACAGGAACCGAACTATTAGGCGAAAAGAAGGCAGATGCGTTTCGAGAAGTGAGAGTTTGATTTTCAAAGAAAACTTGTAGTTGATCTATATAGTAATAGCTCCGTAACTCTAGACCGACTGGATAATCCCCAAGCACTGTAGTATTGAGCTCTAAGGTTTCTTCCTCCCGATTTAGTTCATTTTTATCCAAGCTCTGGAAAATCCAATATCCTGTACTCATCACTGAGACATTCGTAAGTTCAGATGTACATGGAAGGGTATCACTCTCGAGACTCCCAGTATATTCAGCTATGAAGAAGTTGGTTCCTACAAGTGAAAAGAGAGGGATTTGATAATCAAAAGAATAGGTCATCACAGAAGGGTCGGTTCCAGGATAGTAATTAGGCAGTGGGCCGTAAGTATGGATCGTTGGTGTTCCGCTAAGATTAGTATTTTTCACATAGATGTACCCACCTCTAAATATCCACCGATAATGAATAGTCAATTCCACCGTAAACTGGATTGAAGCGTTCTTAAATACAACACTGGAATTGGTTTCAACGGTTAGGGAGGTTACCCGTGAATCTCCGGGACTAAAATCATCGAAATGTACAATACAGATCCCTGAAGAGGGAGAAAAATCCTGAAAACCCTGATAAGAAGCCTCAAAAACATGAATACCTTCAATAAACGGTTCAGAAACTGTCCAATTCACTTCTATTTTTCCACCTAAGATTGAACTATCAATGTATTCACTGGTATTAGTGTCAGTAATTCGAACAGGACCAGTTGGTACAGGATCGAATCCTGCAAATACCCACACAGT
>JAEOTU010000262.1 GCA_016839665.1 Candidatus Hodarchaeota archaeon | reverse complement strand
TTTTTGATTTCTTAGTCGATAATCTTTGGGATCGAGGTTTCAAATTATTTTTTGATGCCGTGGATGAAGATGGTCTTTTATTAGTCCGAGGAAAGAGCTTAATGGGGAATTCTCTCGCTTGTCTTCTGGCAAGCCGCTTATGTCGTTATTATCCAACCAATGAGGCAATAAAGAGCATATATGTTCTTTCCAACAGTTTTATTGAACAATATCTACAGGCATCAGATAAATTCAAGTATTACATCTCCTGTGATAGTGATGGTGACCCCTTGTTGACTCCTCTCACTCTTGAAAGCAATCTCTTACGATTATGGCAACGGAGTAATACTCTCCATATTATAAATGGGACATATATCGATCAAATTTCAATTGGTGAAAAGATCCAAATCGAACTTTTTCTCGACAACCCTGATAATTTAACATATGAAGTGACGGTAAAGGGAGACGAAATCGATACATTCACCCTCAACTCTTCAGAAACTCAAGTCTCTTTTCAAATACCATTGAAAAAGAACGCTGAGATCGGGTCATCTGAGATAGAAATAGAAATTAAGGTTTCAAATGAATTAATCGATACATCTGACTCCCTATCAATTAAGATCGGTTCAGACAGGCGTCTACCTCAGGGATTAATCTACTTAGTAGCTTTAGGTATCTTGATAGGCATGGTTGTTATAGCACGGTATCCACCACAAGGTCTCGAAGATCTGATTTCACGATTAGCCTCTATTGGTGTTACTGAAGAAGAACAACCACCCTCAGACGATTCTTCAGTCTCTAAAGATGAGAAAACTCCAAAAGACGAGGAATAGCTGAATGGCAGGAAAAGAATATTCCCGTAAATGTCCAAATTGCAGAGTGCCATTATTACCACAGGCAAAGTTCTGCACCCAGTGTGGCACCAAACTAGAAGTGGAAAAGCCACGGGAAGAGGATTCACGTAAAATCCGCTTTATCTCGTGCCCATCTTGCTCAAAAAAATTAGATTTTGGTGCAGAATCTTGTCCTTATTGTGGTACTCACCTTCGTGAGAGAGAAGAAAGCCCTCCCCTTGAGTCTAGAAGACTTGTGAGAGAACAAGAACCTATCCAAGAACCAATTAGAGAACCAGATAAAGAACCATTGACTCCTCAACCTAGTCAATTAGAGACAACTCTTGAACAAGGATTAAAGCTTGTAAACTTACTGAGAAAGAATATTTCCACTGTTATAGTAGTAGTAGGTGTTCTCAGTATTATAGCCGCGATAGCTTTTACCATAATTGTACTACTCCCTCCTGATCTTGTCTCTGATATCGAAGTTCCCCCACTTGAAGGGATGATTTTCGATTTATTTGTAATAATTGGATTATTAGCAATCTTATCTAAAGAACTGGTGGTTTACCTCGGATATATTCCAAAAAAGGAAACTCTTGACCGATGGTTCTCTTTTGGACTGATTCTCATTTTCTGGACCAATCTGATTACTTTTAGCATTGGTTTAGTTGAAGAAAGCTTGTTTTTCCGATTAGGTATGGATCTTCCTTTAGTATTCATTTTTCTGTCATTAATCAATTTTTTGCTTGGTTTTCTGTATTTTAGAAGATATAGAGAACCTATTTTCTCTAGTACATTTATCATCATTATAATGAGTATTGAATATCTGTTGCAGTGGCTTATTCCGATTGATCCTATACTCTATACAATTCTGATTTACTTGACAACATTTGTTGTCATGATTATTTCCCGACAAACAAAAGATATGATCCCATTTATCGGTTTAACAGTTTTACTCCCCCTGATGTTTCTTTCACCATATTTACTAAGCAATTCAGCTATTCCTATAATAATCCCGTTATACGATAAAGCTCTCAGTGTTACTCTAATTGTCATTTTATTGGTTTCATTCCCACTTTTAGAGATCGTTTTGCGACAATCAACCATGAAAAAACCTGATAGAAAAGATCAAGCTTTAATTTCCCTAGGAGAGTTATGTGGCACTTTTGGGATGCTTAATGTTGGTTTTTCAGTCTTTTATGGACATCTTGAGCCTGAATTATCTATCTTTTTGTTATCAATCCCAATATTAGGTTTTCTAGTTTTAAAGGTTAAACGTACAGATTTTCAAAGGTTGCCCATAAGAGACTCGGCTACTTCACTCTTTTTATTGTTCATATTAGTTCTTTTCGACTTTATACTGAACGATCCACTAATATTATTCGGAATAGCAGTAATTCTGATATTATATTCTACTTTCACTTTTTTTGAATATTCAACTTTCAAAACACATCAATTTCAGAGATATTCAGAACTCCTATTTTTAGCATCATTAGTTACTATCTCATTGTCTAATTTGGAGTTTATTTGGAAAGTTGGTTTAATAGCTATACCAATGTTAACCTTCTTGTATTTTATTCAACAAAAGAAACCCATAAATCAATTTACCATACGTGGATTCGTCTTCGGATCAGTTATTATGTTTCTGCTAGCTTTCATCCGATCTCCAACATTTGATGTAGGAGTAATTATAGGTTTATCTATTATCGCAGTAATAGGATTACTAACTCTTGTTATCCATTATAAAAAGGAAAATATTGCAGAATATTCGATAGATCTAACAATCTTTACTTTGATCTTCGAAATAACTTTACTAGTTATAGCATTATGGACAAAAAGCATAACAGAAATGCTTTTTCCTGTCATACTCTTATTTATCTTGGCAATTCTTATCAGTTTCACACAAGTTCGAAGAAGAATCGCTCAGAACGTTACGTGGTTAAACTCTACGTTCTTGGTTTGCTTTGGTTTAATGGCTTATTGGAATGAGTTTGATGAGCCAATGTTGACAGTTTTAATGGCCTCCTTTCTAACAATTCCAATTTTATTAGAACATCTGTTTTCAAAGGATATTCTTACTTCTCAAGTGGTAGATGTAATTCCGAAAAATCAGAACCTAAATATTTCACTATCAGCAATTGGTCTGGCCTTAGTAATGTTTTTTGAAGAATTTGATCCGATAAGTCATTGTTTACTACTGTTGATTATTCCTCTTGTATGGATGG
>JAEOTU010000261.1 GCA_016839665.1 Candidatus Hodarchaeota archaeon | reverse complement strand
TGAGTATATCGTAACTCAACGTCGTCCAAATCCAAGTTTAGTTCTCCAAGCTTAAAGAACTTAACACCACTCTCACCAATGTCATAATCAACTTCGAACTGATATTTATCAAACCATTCTTCCAAGAACATTCGTTTAAATACCATAAAGATTACATCCAATTCAAATCCTGTTGTAATTAGGGGAAATCGATGGTTATTTGCCTTTTAAATTGCGTGAATGGATAGTCTCAAAAAGTCTTTCCGAGGTGGTGAATTTTTGTTTGTAATCAAGTCAGACTTATAAAAGAAATATAATACCATGATAGATTATAGGATCAAGGAGAAGTAGACACCTTGAAATTAGGTTCAATGCAACCTCCAAAGGAATATAAATTTCTACAAGAACAAGTTTTCGATGGAATTTGGCCGTTTAATAAGTTCAAATCTCCAACAAATGTATTCCTTTTGACACTAGTATACATCATATGGGGTCTCTCTCTCTTTCTCATTTTTGAGATTCCTGCTTATTTCATTATCGCAGGTACTTTTAGCGCATTTGGCCTCTTTATATGGACCATAGGAATCTTCAAATATGCTGATAAGTTAAGAAATGTTGAAATTGAACGGATCAACGTGGTCAATAGGAAATTCTTAATTGGATTCTTGGAAAATCTATTCCATCCTTCTTCTATTGTGATAGGGGTTATAGTCTTTACTGCTGTCTCAACCTATTTCTTTTCTTCCACATCTTTCGGCGTGGAAAATCTTTTGGTTAATCTGAGAAATGAGATGAATGTTGAAATTCTACCCCCATTATTACTACTTTTTATTTTCTTAATGACTTTCGATCTATGTTATAGGTTAGGCTTGTCAATATACGTTATATTGATGCAAATCCGTCGAAATTTCCGTCTTGCTCAATATCTGAAATCTCCTACACTTAAAACTCATTTCTCTCCCATTGACATCAGGAATTTGGAAAAAGCTGACTCCAACCACTATTTAGCGATAAGCGGAGGTTTATCACTTTTTCCTCTTGGGTTCCTAGATCCAGCTTTGTTAATAATGCTTAGTACCTACATCTTCGTTACTTTTTTCCTCTCAGCTGTTAATATTCTCCATCTTCGTCTACTATATTCCCGTGCAATTCCTCAAGGATTGTTAACCCTGTTACAATCTGGGAGATTCGCTAAAGTGGGTTCAATATCTACAGGAGGATTTCCTCACATTACGCCAACCCTCTTTGTGTTCGATGGCAGACACATTTTTATTGGAACGTCCAACAAGAGTAGAAAAGTTAAAAACATTCGAAAAGTGAAACATGTCGCTGTTTTTATTGAGTCTCGTAAAGAAGAGGATATCACAAAAAGTGTAGGTGTTTTAATTATTGGTCGAGCTAGAATATATGGCCATAACATACCAACTGGCATCCTCTACTTTCTAATACTAGGATACCGTATGTTTCGAACCTACCTGCTATTCTATAGGAAATATCCGCATTATATTGCTCAGTATAGAAAGGAGAATCGTGATTTACCACGGGCTTGGCAAATTTTCCCTATCCTCAGTAGAACATTGATTGAAATCGTCCCTAACAAATTCTACTTTTGGAAAGTTTCCAGACCCACCCTTGTAGAGTTTTGAGTGAAAGGATCATGAAAATTACCTGTGAATTAAATGGGCGGACTTGTGAGATACCCGATTTCATGGTTCATTTTTTTACAAAAAAATCATTGATTTACTGCTGTACAATAGGCGCAAACGGAAAACCCTATATTCAACCACTTGTTTTCATTAATGAAGAGGGGAAATGTGCTTTTACATTCCTTGTAGATAAACAGTCGAAAATGACAAAGAATCTTTTGAAAAATCCAAATTTATCCCTTACTATTGATAAAACTCATCCTATTAATCCCTTTTGGAATAGTGGTATCATGATAAAGGCTGTATCTCAACTTAGTAAGGCTCAAAAGGAGATTAGAGAGTGTTTTGAGAACCTCCAGAAGAAATATAGCTCAGACATCATTACGAAGATTTTAGGAATGGATTCCACTCAAAAGAGTGTCAGACTGAAAGCAATTCCTTTAGAGATCGTGTATTGGAAAGGTCCTTTCTACAAACAGTTTCGTTGCAAGCAGAGAAAATAAGAGATATTTTGAACATTTTTTGTTTGCGTTGATAATAAAGCTTATATTCCACAGAAAAAAGACCTACATGTAAGGAGACCCCAGGAGTCTTCTGACTGAACTAAGGTGTGACGTAATGAAAATTAAATTTGCCATAAGAATGTGGTTCCATGGCAAGAATATTATTGTCACACAAACTTATTTTGAATGATAAGTATCCCAAATCTTCCTGGGAGTTTGGGACTGATAAAGGAGGTTTAAGGCAAGATGTTCTGTAAAACCTGCGGTACTGTACTAAATGTACATGAACAATGTGTCAATTGTGATAAAAAACAATTAGAAAAAGATTTAAGCACTGAAAGACAGGATAACTTAAGTTCGGAAATAACTGGATAAGGTGAAAACATGAAAGATGATCCACGTTTTTGTC
>JAEOTU010000260.1 GCA_016839665.1 Candidatus Hodarchaeota archaeon | reverse complement strand
GAGTTAGCAAAGAAAAACTTGCCTTAGTGAATCTTCTATGGTCAGAGATGCCTTCCAAGGAAATTCTTGAATTATGCAAATCGGATATTGATTTTGAAAAGAAACTCATCCGCACTCCAAGTGGAAAAACATATCGTGTGACACCCCAAGCTTGGGAAGCTCTCCAAGAATCCGTTCCAAATAGAGGCGAGAAATTATTTACACGTACAGGGATTCGTAGCCTAGAGATGCTATCAAAAAATCTTGTGAAGCAAACTCCAAAACAGCTTAGTAAGAGTTGTGAAAGAGATTTATTCGATACTGGTAGAAAAGTGAGATTCGCTTATGAAGCAGATAAAACAATGAGTCTGAAGGAAGAAAAGATATCAGAAGCTAAGCAAGAAGAAACGAAGAAAAGAAACCTATTTGACAGGCTAGTCCAAGAAATCAAGAAATTTGGGGAATCAAAATGGATTCATTATCAAATTCCCCAACTTAAGAAGGAAAAAGAATTACAGAGATTACTTGAAGGATATCTCCTTGCATCTTTCCCTGATGAACTAATCACTCACGAGTTTCCTTTCAAAGGTTATGGAAATACTTACCCGAAAATCGATATTACGGTTGGAAAAGACCCCCAAATTCCTGTCGAAATAAAATTAGTGGAGAAGAAAATACGTGATCACATAGGAAAGGGACTCGGACAAGTGAGAGAATTTCTAGATGAACACCCTGCATCAAAAAAAGGCATTCTTGTTATTGGCGATCAAATACGTGATCCTGAAAGGATCAGGAAGCACAGTAAGACACAAGATAATGTTCGTATCATTATCATTTGATTTTTTTTCACTAAATGCATGCATGTTCTTAGTTACGTACGTGTGCAACACCCGCACGCACACGCACGCACACACAACAGAACCCATCAACTTCTGTTTTTCATATAGCTCAGAATGCCTTTTATTAAAGATGTAACTTCACAACTTCATATGATAGAAAAATCCGCATTAACCCGGAAGTTGAAGCAGGTTTTGAGGCAATCAGCTCCGACGTTAATGTGGATATCTGGTTTTGCTGTCACGCTTACAGTTCTCATCGGACTTTCGGCAGCACCTCAGGGTCTTACTCTTCTTATTGTTGGGAGGTTGACCGGTCCAATTCAGCTAGGGCCTGTTTCACTTCTCTCGTTTTTTGTTTACACTCTGTTCGTCTTGCTAGCGGCACTTTTGTCAAAAGTTGTGTTTAAGGTCTCAAAGAAGTTGGTTAAAAACGGAGTCAAGTTGGCTGTTCTTAGCCTAGTCCTATCCTTGATTGTGGCCTTATTGGTTACGTCATTTTTCTTACTCGTCTTCGTGTTGCAGGCGTCAGAAAATGGCAAATTAATTGACGATTTTGTCGCCGAAAACGCGAACTTGGGTTTTCAAGAATACGTTAATAACATCTCGCCCTTCCTGAATAACAACGTTAAAAACGCTTACCAGAAGCCTGAGGCGATTTTCAAAATTGATATTTTGATCAGCAGAACATTGCTTGACCCTTGCATAATGCAAATTTGGGGCGTCACAAAGAGCGACGTGATAGTCTATCAGGGGTGGGGAACTTGTGAACAAGCCGCTTTATTGATAGAAGAACTGCTACGACGGGATGGATATCAGACGAGATTAGCTCGTTTCATAGACATAGACCATGAATGGGCCGAAGTAGAGTACAACGGAACATGGTTGATTATTGACCCCTGGTACATAGGTAATTTCATAGAAGCTCGAAATTTGAAATATAGTCGAACTGCGTTTCAGAGCGCATTAGGTGTAAAAGTTCAATATATCAATGGAACTTGGATTGACGCAAGCTACGAGCACGGATATTGATTTTTGAGTTTGCACGCGCGTAGAACGTAAAGTCAACTTACATCACTTGCAGGCAATGTCGATTTGCTTGCTCTGCTCACCTCTCTGATTCATAATGACTCCGGTTCCCGAACCAAATTGGTTGGTAAGAAACTTCGAAAGTATTCTTGACGTAAAAAGCTCTCTCAATCGACCTTTCAGCGATTTCTGATCAAGATGTCTTAAAGCACTTGCTTCCTCAATGAAGCCTTTAATTAGCGCACTCGTATGTTGTTGGATTGGACTTCGGTTCATTTCAAGACGTTCCCCAACTTGGAATTGCGTGTTTTAGCATATATTGTGTTTGGCTCAGACAAGAATGTAGATGCTGATAGAGATGTTGATATTTTTGACATAATTCTGATGGCTAGTGCTTATGGTTCAAGTTTTGGAGATGCTAATTACCTTTCAAACTTGATATGGATTATAAAGGAACCATCGATATCTTCGATATTGTTATAGCCTGCAGCCATTATAAAGAAAGTTGGAGTTAGCCACTTAACACTAAAGTTTCTAACTTTCTATTTCTAGAATAATTAAAGATTTTAGAATCTTCTCTTTTCTCTTTTATTAGAAACTGCGCGCGCAGGTCATCAAGCGGTTTCATTGATTTCCTTTTGGAAGATTTCAATATTATGAGACAAAATCGAGTAGTCATGCCAGTTCTTTGCAACAACTTCTTGGATCACTTTTTCAAGGTTCTTAAAAGCCTTCATTTGAGTGCGTATTCCAGTTTCATCCAGAGGAGAGAATAAGTAGGTCCTTCCATCAGGAAGAATATATATCAAAGAAATAATCATTGAAGAACACACAAAGATTCTGAGTAACGTTTTCTTTTTGTTTCGCTAGTTTCTCTAACTTATCCGTCTTGAGCAGACTAAACCATTTTTTAGCGTTTTCCTTGGAAAGTAGTAAAAATCCCTTTTCAGGGCTACTCTGGTACTCATAGACACCATTTTTGAATCGTGCAAAATGCTCTCCTCTAAAGAAGTATGGTGAGAGTTTCGTGAAAAATACCTCATCCTTTGAGAGCAGACAAAAGGCGAAAACTGTAGCGTTGAAGTCGTCGGTGAGAACTGTGTGACTATTCATAGTTATGTTTTCTTCAAAATCCATCGTTGATCGACATTTAGAATCAGATCATCAATGCAACCCAAGAAAGGACCAAATATCCCAATACGGAATTCATAAAACCACCTTGACATTTTAAACATTTGATTTTCAGTTTCCAAGTTTATTTTTCAGATGGAGAAGAACACATGGTTATCCATCTTCACCTTTACACTAAGAGTTAAAATTCTAAAGTGCCCGTGTAGAAGTAATTTTTACTAGTTAATTAATTATTCAGGGTCAATATATAGTCTAATTATTGTCGCTAATAATAGTGGGATATGAAATGAGTGTTTATAGTTTGCAATCAAGACATCTCACTAACCTAGGTCCATACAGAGCAGTTGAAATTTTTCGGAAACTTCTTTGGAACGAATCTACACGTGTCGGAATTGGAAGAAATTTAGTGGACGTTCCTGATTGTATTTACGTGGGAGATGGAGGATTAGATGCAGTTATCCAAAATGCGGATCCTTCAGCGGTAGATGTTATACCTCAAGGTTCTTCGGGGTTTCAGATTAAATCATCTGATTTGTCGCCTAATGAATGTAAAAAAGAGCTTCATGAAAGAGGAGATTTACAGTCTCCTCTAACACCAGAGATTAAGAGACTTTTCGATAACAAAGGAACGTATATTCTCGGTCTCTTTGCAGCTATTACAGATACAAAAAAGAGAAATCGGGAAGAGGCAATAAAAAATGAGATCGCTAAAATGGGATATTCTGATCCTAAAATTCGGGTTTACACTTTAAATCAACTGATGAGTTTTATCCAAAGATTTGTTGCTCTTGTAGCAGAGATTAAAGGATATGGTTCTGAATCACTACCGTATAAGAAGTGGGCAGGAAATTTAGATGTTGTCAAACCAAAAATTTTCGTAACTGAAGATCAGAGGTCAAAGATATTGGAGGAAATCAGAAGAACCATAAGGAATCCCAATAACCAAACTCCCATTTTTAGGATTACTGGATTGTCTGGGTTGGGAAAAACTAGGCTTGCGTTTGAAATTCTATCGCCCAATGATCTGTGTAATTCAGTAATTTATTTGAGAGCAAGCAACTTAAAAGGCTCTGAACTTTTTAACGCCTTGATAATGGACGATAGTCTAGAAGGGATAGTTGTTGTCGATGAGTGTTCTTTGGAGGATCATGAATATTTTGTAAACTCTTTTTCTAGAAGAGGTCGAAGATTAACTTTGATAACGATTTCACATCAAATGGATAAAGTAGCTCCTCCTACACTGCATTTTCAATTGGAACCATTGTCCGAGAACAAAATAAAAGAACTTCTTTCTGTAGAAGTTTCTGGATTACCCTCGGATATTGTTGATAGAATTGTTGGTTTTGCAGATGGCTATCCAAGAATTGCTATGTTGTTAGCAGAAAACTATAGTTTAGGACTATCTACTCCTGATGATATTTTGACAATTAATGATCAGACGCTTATAAACAGGCTAATAGCAGGTAAACTTGAACTGATGTCAGAGTGGTTTAGGAAAACCAAACGTGTCCTAATGGGCTTGTCGTTATTTGAAAAAATTGGATACAAGGATGAGGTGTCTTATGAAGCGAAATGGGTCGCAAAATTGGTGAAGGTTGATTGGATGGAATTCCAAGAAATTGTTAGTCAGCAAAAGCAGCGGGGAATAATTCAAGGAGAATATTACATATATGTAACTCCATTCCTCTTGGCCATTAATCTCCTGAGAGAATGGTGGGAAACATATGGAGATGGAATTGACTTTGAAGAATTTGTTGAAAAAATACCAGAAAAGTTCAGGACAGATCTGTTAATTCGGTTTAACTCTCGTATTCCATACATCAATTCCGTTGAATCAGGAAGGCAACTAGTGAGAGAATTCCTTTCTAAAGAAGGGATTTTTTCGGATGGTTATTTTCTTCAAACTGAGATTGGATCTCTGTTGTTCTTGAAATTAACAGAAGCTAATCCTAAGATGGCTTTGACTTGTTTAATGCGAACTATTGGAACGTGGACCAAAGATAGATTATCGAAATTTACAGTCGGTAGGAGAGCGATCATTACTGCTCTAGAAATGATAGTAATTTGGAGAGACCTCTTTGCAGATGGAGCAAGGTTGTTGCTCGCCCTTGGAGAGGCCGAAAATGAGGAGTATGCAAATAACGCCAGCGGGGTTTTTGTTGACTTGTTTTCTCCAGGGTGGGGTGGATTATCGCCAACTGAAGCATCGCCGGAAGAGCGATTTCCAATCCTTTTGGAAGCAATTAACTCTGATTCCATAATTCGTAAGAGATTGGCATTGAAGGCTTTCAGTAAATCTCTGCAAACTGGCCATTTTTTTCGCACAGTAGGAGCTGAGTATCAAGGGGCTAAAGCTCCTCCAAAATTATGGACTCCTAATAATTGGAAAGAATTATTCGATGTTTACAGAAATTCTTGGAATTATCTTGAAGAGAACCTTGAGACTTTCGATCAGGAAATTAGAGATGAAGCCGTTACTGTTCTCCTGGGTGCTGCTCGGGGTATAGCTGCAATTAATTCCTCATTTTCCAAAATGGTTAGAAAGACTATTAGAAGTCTTAATGAATATTCTTGGGTAGACCGAGTTAAATTAATGCAAACTGTCTCACGAATAATACATTATGATGGAAAAAAAATACCAGATAATGATCTAAAAGAGTGGAATGTTCTGAATAAAGCATTGATCGGATCAAGTTTTTCTGGTGAATTAAGAAGATTTGTTGGATTGGATCTGGTGTCAGATTATTTTCGAAATACTGCTAAATACAATACAAAATGGGTTGATGCCAATATTGAAAAATTGGCAAAAAAAGCAGTTGAGAAACCAGCATTAATGGAACCCGAGTTTTCATGGTTGATAACAGATCAAGCCAAAAGAGGACACCAATTCGGCTATGCATTAGGAATGACTGATCCGAAATTTTCATTTCTGGAAAAAATACTAAATGAACAGAAGAAAGCTAGTTCGAACGGCACATTAAATTTTCTTGGGGGTTTTTTAAAAGCCATATTTACGAGAGAAACATCACTGTGGGAGGAAAAACTAGACTCATTATCCAGTGATAAGTGGTCTAAAGAATTAATTCCAGAATTAACTTGGCGCTCTGGAATGACGAACAGAGCTGCAAAACGGATTATATTAATGGCTAAGAACAGAGAAATAAAAATCGAAAGTTTAGGCATTTTCAAATATGGAAGAACTATCCAACAATTATCAGAACAAGTGTTTTTGGATTTAATTGATTTCCTGCTTAACGAAGAGTCAGATTCAAGCAAAGTAATAGCTCTCGACTTGTTTTTCTACTATTACCACAAAAGCACAAAAGTGCTTAACAAAGATCTAGCATTAAATTTGTTGTTACATTCTAAATTTTGGGATAGATGGAATCAGGGACCAGGAGATATGAGCGTGTATTACTGGAAAGAGATAACAAAAATGTTAACCAACCAGTTTCCAGAAACTGAAAACCAACTGGCCGAACAAATGCTAAAATCTTTTGGCAATAAGCAAAGCATATTGGAGGGGTTCAATTCACAATTATACGATATTTTAGATGAAATGTTAGGAAGAAATCCAAATGAGCTATGGTCTAAAATAACAAAATATTTGGGTCCTCCATTAGACAAAAGAGCATTCTATCTTAATCAATGGCTTAGAGGACAAAAAGGTTTGTCAGGAAGACCTGGGATAATAGAACTCATTAATCCCAATCTGATATGGGAATGGGTTGAAAAAGCAAAAGAAACTAGGGCTAGATATTTAGCCACCTTTGTTCCTCCTTATCTTTTCTCCTCCGAAGAAAAAATCTGTGTTGCCAGAGAATTGCTAGTCAGATATGGAGATCAAGATGATGTTCGAGAAAGTTTTTCTGCTAACTATTCGACTGAGGGCTGGACAGGTTCTGCTACTGATCATTTTCTACAGAAGAAAATGGAGCTTTTAGAGTTCAGAAAAACAGAAAATAATGAATGGGTAATCAGATGGATTGAAGAATATTTAGAGGAATTAGAGAAATCGATAGTAAGATCAAAAATAAGAGAAGAAAGAAGATCCTAACTTTCTAAGTTCTACAATTAAGAAAAAAGTAATCTCTCTAAGATTTAAGATAAATTATAAAAAAAGGTAGAAATTCTTTGGAAAAAATACGTTGGCGTTCTCAATTACAAAAAGGATTCTAACCTTCTTATTCTGTCATGAAGAGGTGGGTGAGTGTCAGAACCCTCATCTTTCTTTACTTGATTCTGAAACATCTCGAAAACAGCTATAAGAGTGCAGCACCAACTGTTTGTGCGCTTTCTTCATCTGCCCTGTATTCATTGCGCCAAAAGACGTAACTCAGTATTAACATCATTAAAGCATAAGAGCCAATCTGGATAAAAAACGGGATATATGATAGTCCGAGAATTTGTGTGCTAAACGCTAAACCAAAGATAAGCCCAACTGGAGCAAAACTGGTTAAAATCATTTCTTTCGTGTATTTTCCACGATTTTTAATATAGCCTAGTTCATGTCCTATTACTGCTAAAATTTCACTTCGATGATACTCTGTTAAAGATGATGAAGGAACTGTTATATTTTTAGAGTATAGATTCACACATGAACTTTTAACGTCTGATTTTCTGTTACATATATTGGTTTATCAAAGTCCAATCCCCCCTAAAAAAGCTATCACTCCTCAAAAGACTTTGATTTTTGTAATCAAAGGGTTTTTTCTCCTAACTGGTTGGAAATAAGGAATCAAAAGACCTAATAAGTTAACAGAAGCCCCAAAAAAAAGCAAGGTTTAAATACGCCTTCTTCTTACATGGAATTGTATATCAGTTAATAATTACCGTGTAATATACGGGACTTCGGGAGATATCTCCGTTTTTAAGCTGATTCCGAGAGATGTATAGAAAATACGCGAAATCCACATATTTTATTTACACGACTATAGCTATTTTTCTTTTGAATCAAACCCATTTTTTTTCAGTTG
>JAEOTU010000259.1 GCA_016839665.1 Candidatus Hodarchaeota archaeon | reverse complement strand
CCAATTGTTGATTACCTTATGTTGGAGTTTAAGAAAAATAAATGGATTCCCTTTCAAAAGAAGGTGCTTTATAATTCTAATCTTTTGGTTGAAGATATGCTTCAAATTGATTACCTAAAAAAAGGAAGTCCACTATCGTGGATATATTTTGATATGATTCTATCACATACCAATTCTATTTTTGATTTTTTAACAAATTTTTGTCCAAATCCTTGGCCAAATACAGAGGAAGAATGGAAACAACTTTGTCAGGCTTATCTAGAAGAGAAGAATAGATGGAATAATATCGAGAATGTTCTTTACTAATTCAAGAATTCCCAAAAGAAATCTGGAAAGCATCCCTGAACTTGAAAGCATTTTGGACATAATCTTCCAGTTCAGCTTGTTCAATACCTTCTTGAACTGGGGTGTTTTGGGCGAGTAATGATCTCGAAAAAAAATATTTGAAGAAATGCCTAAGGCTGTAAAGCAAGGTATAAATATCCTATCAGCAAACTTGCTACTCCAACAAAGAACAATGCAAACCATGCGTCGAAGATAATCAGACTTATCACAGCAAAAACTGCAATGATTCCAACAATTTCAAGTAAACCTGTTCTACCTCCGGTGTAATCTCGAATGATCGCATAAACCATTAGAGTGGAGAAAAACATTACTCCCCAGACTATCAAATGAAAAATAGTCAGAAGAGGGGTAAATGTTCCTTCAAATAGCGTAAGTTCCCAGAAAAGAAAATCCAAAAATGAATCTTCTAACTCAATAGGAAAGAAGAGGAAGATTGCCTCTAACAGAAGGCAAATTGAGAGGATTAAGGCCCCTAGAATTAAAGTACGTACCTCTTTTGAGGCCCAAAGATTTCGATAGAGGGTTTGCGCCATAACTTATCTTACTCCACTTAGAGTTTCCAAGACACGACTAATTCGTGGTTAGTTTTTAATTTTTTGTTACTTTCAGATAGTTTCCAAAAGGAAAAGTCTGATTAATATGGGTCAGGTAAACTAAGCTTTGAATTAAATAAAGCAGGGTTCTCGCTTAAAAGCTAATGTTTATAAAGAGAAGAATCAGGAGGAAGGTGACATAAGTATGGAAGACTGTTATTCTTACCTTTGAAAACAATACTTTAAGATTGTTAGGCTACTCAATCAGGGTGATCAGTCGAGAAGAAGTTTTTTATATTTTGGCCAATGTTCCAACTGAAAATCACGCCAATGAAGAGAGTTTCTAGTAAAAATGAAAGGGGTTGAAAAATGAAAATCCTAGTGACAGGAAGCTATAACGCGGGTAAATCCACAATGGTTCAGAAGATATGTGCTGGGTCTGCGATCTCCGTTGACTATGGAGGGACAACTGTTGCTTTGGATCATTGCCGAACGCAGATTTATGGGGTTGATATCTTTTTATTTGGCACTCCAGGACTTCAGCGATTTGAAATTATCCGAAAGATCTTAAGTAAAGGAGCAGATGGCATTTTATTTGTAGTTGATTCAGTAAATGTTGCCTCTTTCGAAGAAGCAGGGGAACTTCTCAAGGAAGTTTATGAAATTTTACCTGGCGCTCCTATTATTCTCTGTGCCAATAAGCAAGACATTATTGGAGCAAAAAGTCCCTCTGAAGTAGCTGAAACAGTGTTAGGAAAGAATAAGGATAAAATCACAGTTATAGGCACTTCAGCGAAAACTGGTGAAAAAATCGAACGTGCTCTTGGTAGTATTGTTCTAAATGCTATCAAACAATATTATGATATTCTTTTAGCTGTAAAAAACTCGGAGAATGGGAAACTCACGGAAATTGCACGAAATCTTCAACAACCAGAGGAGGAAGTTCACGCTCTACTCCAATTTGCCTCTTGGAGAAGGTTAATTAAAGCTGATTGGGACAATCTAAAATTTAGTTTAACAAAAGGTGTCTTGAATATTACAGATATCCTTGAATTTGGGCATAAGCAAATTTAATGAAGTGAAATGCTCATAAGTGGTTAATTATCAATCAGTTTGATCGTTTTCCATCGTAGAAAAAGAATTCCCCCCAACCGATGATATGATACATAATTTTATAATAGAGAAAGCTAAGTCATGAAATAAGTTATTCAATTGGGTGAAATGAAGAGATTAGACACCAAAACTGATGACATCGTAATTGCGATTATCTATGAGAATCTCAGGTAAACCCAAGCAATGAGGTGATATATATGGTTGAAAAACCTGATGTTTACATTTGTCAGAACAAAGAATGTCAAAATCGTTTCCAAAAAGCAAAGTTTGTGACGGTTGAAGAAGATGGGGTTTATATAACAAAACCTAGCTGTCCAAAGTGTAACACAACGGACCTTATCTCCTCTGCATGGTTGTTAAGAGAAGAAGACTAATTCCAACATTGAGGCTACGTTGCGATGAGCTTTTTGATTAGCTCCCAGCGAACTTTTGAACGTGATGCTCTTTCTGAAGCCTATTATGTGATTTCAGACGTTCTAGGCCACAAAACTCACCCGTTAAAATCCCATGTCCCAGGTTTAGCAATTTTAGAATTGAGGGAGGAAACAACACCATTTCGCGTTATCGATGAAATTCGTCATTACATTGAAGAAAAAGGGCCCTTAGTGGCCTGTTTAAAGATAGTACCACTTGAAAAATTGACCAAAACGGATCTTTCAAAGATCGTTGAAATTGCAGTCTCCCTTGCTAAAGAGAAGATCTTACCAACTCATTCCTGGAGAGTTCGTGTGAGAAAGAGACAAACAACACTAAGAACTATTCAAGTAGTTGAGCATGTTGCAGAAAAAATTAACTGGGGAGTAGTCAATTTGACCACACCAGATCTTGAGATCCGAATTGAGATTATTAGGGATTTAACAGGGATTTCTGTAATGGAACCTCATTTAGTATTGAGTATGGCGCATCTAAGCGTGTCATAAACTTCAAAAAACGGGATTTTTCTAATCCATTATTCTAAGGTCAAAAGTGCTATTCTTTGAAGGATGGCATTTTCTACTTCTGAGAATGTAAATTTATTTGCAGGAAAACCCTCGGTAGCAAGCATTTTTATAAGATATTGATTCTTGGATGAGAAGTCATCTAATAAATCAAGATTTGGTTTTAAATCGAGTTCTTTTTGCAGTTCAATGTTGGCATTAACCAATTGATAATCCGTTTCGGCAAGTAGCAGTCCAACAACATCGAGTGTTGTCTCCTTCACTCCTAGGAGTTCAATTGCTTTCTTGATCTGCCTTTGTCCTGCTGTATAAAGAAGAACTTCCATGGAAAGTGTTTTGGCAATCATCCGATTGTTCTTCAATGCGTTCTGTGCATGCCAAATGGCAGAATAAAGATGCCGATAACCCCAGATATACCGATTGTCAAATATCTGTATTGCCAGTAAGTTAAATCTACTGGTTATCTGATTCAGAATCATACCGAGGTTTGAAGGATTAAGTTTTGATACAAGGGATCCAGCAAATACTAATACCCAAGAGTCATTAACTTGATTCATAATATATTGAGATATTTAAACAACTCTCCATTTGTAAAGGATATTATTATCACGAGGAAGTTTTCTTTTAACCTTTCCTTAAATAATCCAATATGCCCATAGTGAAATTTATAGCGTTGATGTGACGAGATGGTTAAGTTTAGAATAATCAGTTGGCAAGAAATAGATTTTTTAGCCCAACGTCTCTTTCATCTAGTAAAAAATGACGATTATGAACCTGAAATCATATTAGGTATTAGTAGAGGAGGTACGATTCCTGCAAGATTATTGAGTGATATGTTCGAAGCAGAAATCCCGTTTAAAAGCGAAAAAATCACATCAATATTAGCGACTATGCAAATAAAGTTTTATACTGGAATAGCTGAAACCCATGCAAGACCAATGGTTGC
Organism: Candidatus Hodarchaeota archaeon; assembly: GCA_016839665.1. Next base: position 15,410 of record JAEOTU010000259.1, on the reverse strand, counting down.
GCAAGATGTAGCAGTCGAAATTTATCAAAAAAGAATCTTATTAATTGATGATTTAGTGGATAGTGGGGAAAGTATTCAGTGTGCTCTTGATTACCTCAATTTAAAACAACCTAAAGAAATTAAAGTTGCCACCCTCCTCCGGAAACCCTCTTCTAAGATAATTCCAAATTATTTTGTGGAAGAAACAACAGCTTGGGTGGTGTTTCCACACGAGTTCTATGAATTCATGACCGAACGTACCATCTCTGAAAAATATACGAAGACCGAAGCGTGGAAAACTTTCATTGAGCTTGGAATTCCCGATTCATCAGTGAATTTTTTCATAAGGAATTTTTTACCTTGAAATAATAACATACACCCTTTTAGAAAAAGTACTTTTGACTTAGAGAATTTTGGGTTTCTTGACATAGAAAACGTTGACATAAGACAGTGTGATTAGAATTGCAATTATTGTTAATCCATTCAGATGGGTTTAGTTGGAAAGTTAATGAAAAAGCAATTAAAAATCCAGAATCGTTAACAGACAAAATATTAGGCGAGTACACAACAAAGGAATCCATGATGATTGTTTTTATAGGCGTAGAGAGTAGTGATATTGAAAATACCTCACTCTTAATTGAAAAGGCGCTCTTAGAACTTCAACAGGCCCTTCATGACGTCAAAGAAATTAATATAATTCTCTATCCGTGGGTACATCTAGTTAAAAAAATCCCAGCCAAACCAATTGATGCTTTACGTATTCTGCAAACATTACATAATCAATTAGAAGAAAAATTACCAGAACTCAACATTCTCCGAGCTCCTTTCGGATATTATAAAAGCTTCTCCTTACAATGTAAAGGACACGCCCTCGCAGAACGGTCTAAGGAGATATTAAGTGGAAAAGAGGAAAAAGTTATAATCGAACCCACAGCTGAGGTTACTACAGCTCTTCAAGCTGAAGATGAAGTTACATCCCAGTTTTTTGTGCTTACTCCAGATGGAGAGAGAACTCCCTATGATAGTTTTGTATATGAAGACCTGAAGGAGCTTCAAATTTTTGTTAATTACGAAACGGCAAAAGATAGAACTGTAAGTTCTCCTCCTAAACATGTCGAACTTATGAAACAACTGGAATTAATTGATTACGAAGAAGGTAGCGACGCTGGAAATTTCCGTATTCTCCCCAGAGGTTATATTGCCAAGCAATTGATTGAAAAACACGTAACTGAAATGGCAATCAAATATGGAGCAATGATAGTAGAAACTCCCTTAATGTATTCTTATGAACATCCATCCCTCAAGAAATACTTAGAGCGCTTTCCTGCACGTCAATATATTGTCCAATCAGGTCAAAAAAACTTCTTTCTTAGATTTTCAGCTTGTTTTGGTCAATTTCTTGCATTATCTGAGGCGATAATTAGTTATCGGCAACTCCCTCTGAAAATGTTTGAATTAGCGAAATCTTATAGGCGCGAACAAAGAGGTGAATTAGCTGGTATACGCCGCTTACGCGCTTTCACTATGCCCGATTTACATACTGCTGCAATAGATATGGAAATGGCAAAAAACGAATTTCAAGCTCAATTTTTGCTTGCTCTTCAGTATATGTATGACATTGAAGTCAGTTTTGAAACGGCATTTCGGATGACAACGGACTTTTTTGAGGAAAATAAAGATTGGATCATCTCCTTGGTAAAAAATCTTGAAAAACCAATTCTACTAGAATTATTTGACATAAGATATGCTTATTTCATTTTGAAATTTGAATTCAATATTGTTGATGCTCAGAAAAAAGCTGCAGCGCTTTCAACAGTCCAAATTGATGTGGAAAACTCTGAGCGTTTTGATATTAAATATATCAACGAAGAAGGAAGAGAAACTTATCCATTACTCCTACATTGTTCCTTATCTGGGTCTACTGAACGTGTAATTTATGGGATTCTTGAAGAACAGATTAAGAATATGCAAAAAGGTATAAAGCCACAATTTCCCCTTTGGCTTTCTCCTATTCAAGTTCGAATACTGCCAGTCACAGAAGAGTTCCTACCTTATTCTGAGAAAATTACGCTGGATCTAGAACAAAATAATATTCGAGTGGAAATTGATGATCGTGATATCTCACTTGCCAAAAAGATTCGTTCTGCAGAAAAGCTTTGGACACCTATTATTTTCGTAGTTGGTAAGAAGGAGGCAGATCAAAATAAAGTGAGTGTTCGCTACAGAAAGGAAAAAAACCAAGTATTTCAATCGTTGAAAGAAGCAATAAAACATATCAAAGAACATACTGAGCAAATGCCTACATTTAAGCGAGCCATACCAAAGCTAGTGTCTCACCAGCCTATATTCACACGTGATGTATAAGAAACAGTTTTTAATATTCCATCAATATTTTCCTTTAAACACTTAAAAATACTATTCTGTCTTAAAAACTGACCCTTGATGTCTAAATAAAATAGAATAGAGCAGAAAGACTCACAGATCTGAACATTATGCTTTATGAATTATTATCTTTTCCTTCAGTGCCTATCAACTTATTTTAATGTCCAAAAGGTAACGAAAATGCCGACAAAATTGTTTGGTCGAGATATACAAGATCAAATAGCTTTTGTTGGTCTTGCAAATGCAGGAAAAACAACCTTAGTAAAGAGACTTAAAGGAGATGACAATTTAGAAACAGTACCGACAATGGGGATGAATATTGAAACCCTCAAAATTGGTGACATGGAAGTAATGGCAGCCGATTTAGGGGGTCAATCAACGTATCCCACTAGTTTATGGGAACCATTTGTTTCAAACGCGTCAGGGATAATTTTCGTTTTTGACTCTGCAGATAGATCAAAAGTAGAAAATGCAGGAAAATGGTTGAAAAATGTGATCCAATGGGCACCAGAAGACTCTGCCTTCCTTTTTTTGGCAAATAAACAAGATTTATCTGAAGCAATGACATTAGAGAACATCATTCATACGTTAGAGCTCGAAACAGAGATGGTTACGAGACCCAGAACTTTTGCCGTATATCCTTGTTCCGCATTAACAGGAGAAGGAGTCGATGAACCATGGCAGTGGATAACCGAGAGATTTAGAACAAGAATGTCACAGAGACGATAGGTGCCAACTATGAGCTTTCTCGCAAGACTCCGAGCAAAATTTGCTAAAGAGAAATTAACTGTGAAAATTGCATGGTTGGGTCTTGATCATGCAGGAAAAACAACTATTGTTAAAAGAATCACTTCTGGAGTATTTGATAGTAGTACTTTTAGGACGCTCGGAATGAATGTTGATGAATTCAGTTCAGGAAACGTTAAATTCGTCTCTTGGGATATTGGGGGACAAGAAGCTTTTCGAGAATCGCTTTGGGAAAGTTATATGGCAGGTTCGATGGGGATCGTTTATGTTGTGGATTCAGCTGATAGGGATCGCATCTTGGAAGCGAAAGGGGAACTATGGAAGTATGTCTTAGACAATGAAAAAGTTGATAACATTCCAATTTTAGTATTAGCAAACAAACAAGACTTGGAAAATGCCGCTTCAGCTGGCGAGGTTGCTCGAGGACTCAATCTTCACAAGGTCACCACTCACTCTTATGCTATCGTTCCTACTTCAGCAAAAACAGGTTTCAACGTAGAAGAAGGATTGGAGTGGCTACGTCAAAGGGTAACGGAGAAATTGGATCTTCTATAATTCAGATTACACTTTTTCTAAGGCTTATCTCTTCTTCATTACCGCTTTTTCTGAGACTTCATTAACCCGTGCACAGAGTGCGAGGAAGAATGCATGTAATTTTTCAAGATCCAAGTCTTTATTAATTCGTGAATAGACACGAATAGCTGGATCATCAGCAGAATCTACTGAGACTCGAACTAACACTTTCCGAACACTATACATCACTTTCAGAAGATTTTTATCACCAAGAAAATAGGTACCTGTCCGTTGTGAGGTTGCTTTCAACATAAAAAATTCATCTAATTTTTTTACTCCGAGCTCTATTTCATCAAGCTTATACAGGAGATCTTGATGTTTTTTTATTTGTCCTTCTTCATGATTAGGAATTATCTGGATTTTTGTAGGAATTTTTCCCTTTTTTGAGTTCGCTTCAAGAGCAATATAATCATTTGAACTCGTAAACCAAGAAATGATTACCGATAACATAAGATGCCTTTCTTCTAATGCAAAAACCGCACGGAAGTCTTTGAAGGGTATAACACGGTTGAGCTTATACTTTGGATATAGTAAACCCCCGTTTGAGCTCATTTGATCCATCACTAGATCATCAAATTCATTAGCAAAGACTTCTAATAGAGCATCTTTCGTTAAATTCATGATTTTGCGATTTTTCCGTCGACCAGCCCATAAAAGATAGAAAGTAAAGAATAGAACCGTTCCTGGACCCAAGAATACAATAAAATAGTCAACTAAACCATATGAATCTTGAAGGAAAAAACGAGTGTAATTCCCAAGTAGAGCTTCTGCAAAAACAAAAAGTACTTTCATGGAACTCATGAATCATAAAAGATTGTAAAATTTAAATTGTTTTTCTTTGGATCCTCTCATTATGATCATTTCTAACTCTTGAGATCTTTTGTGGGGATATTTTGCATCTTAAAGCTGTAAAAAACCAGCGATTTCTGTGTATATGAAGGGAGATTTCCCCTGTTCACCAATAACTTGGTAAAATTTGTAGGAAGCTCGACCATTCATATCAATCATGGTAGGTTCAACAACGAGAGCAACCGAGAGAGCATTGTGGAGCTGAAAAGAGTACACATGGGTATTTATATCAGTTTGTGAAAGAAATAGCCCATATCCAGGATGAGAGTGCCACCAACCAAGGCAATAGCAATCACCCTCTAAAATGTCTTCAAAAGCTTTGAAATCTTCGTCTGAAAAGGAAACAGATATCTCGTCTCCTTCTGATACAAATAGAATTTTAGATATAATTATTTCATGTGGGCGTAACAAACTTCCGCCTAGGAGTCCAATAGCTTCCCTAGGCTTTGCTTTCACTGAATATTCGGTTATTTCATCAAGAAGTTTCCCGATGATGGTTACTGATTTGACTTGGCTATCCAAAGAAATATGATCATCTTTGGGTTCTGCCTGTTTTATATCAGGGTCCTCACCTAATGTTCTTTGGGAATCAACCTCCGAATTGTCTGACTCTGATCCTCTTTCCTGTTTATTTTCTGGCATAGATTATTCCCAAAATTTTCCTTGTGAATAGTCACATAGCGTATTTTCTGGTCCATTCTTCAGCTTTCTGCCAGAATACATCAAAATCTGTTTTCATTGATTTACCAGCTTTAGGATTAAATGGATCATTCGGATCTACAAGATATTCTGGAAAATCTTCATCCTCCGTTGCACGAAAAACATCCAACATCATTTCGATATGCTCAAATACGCTGGGTAGAGTTATTGTTTCCTTCCAACCACCAGATTTTCCTAAATTATTCCAATTCACAAGACTAAGGCAAACATTACTTCCCCATTTCCACTGAGTTTGGCCGATCGCGATATTGGGATGCCAAATTTGAGTTACAAAGTTTACAATAGGTGGCTTGAAGGGGTATTCGCTAGGGAGTTCGACTGTGATTTCCCATTTACCTCCATCGAATGGTGTATTTGGTTTTCCTTTGATTGTTGCTTTATAATGATGCAGGTCATTATTGACAATGACCCACTTAATTGGGCTCGTTTTTGGTGGAAAAGTCTTCAACATCCTTTTGAACTCTTCTCTTAACCGTCTAGAGTGTAGATCCTGCATGTTTTTACCCTCTTTCCAATTTTATTGTCTTATTATCCTTGGAAATTTCGATTCAAACTCACATGATAATGAAGATAACTTTCAAATTTGCTACTTTTTGCCAATATTTAAAGCTGTGGTTAGGAAAGAGAAGGAAAGGTACAAAATAAGCTATCTTTTTAAGGTCAAATGGCTGACTTATCCTGAACGAACATTCATCACTTAATGGGTGATCAAGAAAAATGAGCGATACCCAGACTGATGTTTCCCAATGTAGCGGATGTGGGGCCCCCCTTCTCTTACGGCCAACAATAAGACATCCTGTTAAATGTGAATATTGTGACTTATCAAATTATTTGAAACGCTCAGCTATCTCACCAACGGAAGTTAAAACAATTGATGAGGAAGCGGAAGCAGAGAGACATTACCTCGTTTATCAGGAATCACAAAAAATTATTGAAAATTTTCCAGGGGAACTTGTTGGTGAGGAAGTAGGAAAGCTACGTATTAAAATGCAAGTAAACGAGTACGCGTTCCCTCTATTACTCGTGTTGGATGATTTACCTGACCGACCCTATATTGATGGCCCTGCTAAACTCCGAGAAATTTTAGATTGTGAAATTAATGATTTAAATGAGATGAAAAATTGGACCCCAGGTACTAGTACAGTACTGGGTGTATTAGAAGAAATTTACCAGAAAGCTGAAGTCGCACTGCCACAAGCTATGGGAGAACCTGTCAAAGCCCCTGAAATAAGTTCTGCAGATCAAGAAGAACGCGATCCTCTTATACGTCAAATTTTAGCTAATTACGATGCATCAGCAGCAAAAAAAGAAATAAATGTAAGATTTTATGCACAAAATGGTGAAGTGATAAATTTTATCATTAAGAGGAAAAAGAATTTACCCATCGGTCTTGAGAGTGAGATCTTGAATAAATACCCCCTAATTCGTGGGCCTTTAGAGGATTATGCTAAAGGACGAATAGATCTTCTTGCAACACTCTCAGAAGTTGAACGGATGTTTTATACTTAATTTAAACAGAAAGGTGAAAAGAAATGAGTAAAAAAGACGTAATCTGGGACTCGAGCGCCACAAAAAAGACTCCTGATAGTGGTATTGAAAAAATGATTAAGATTCGATTCAAAGATCCACAACTTCCTCCAGATCAAAATATTCGTGAAAAATACATTAACTTGAATGGAACCGTCTTCCAGGCAATCACTGCAGCTCGTGATGCTTTTAATATTCCTGAAGTTGTCCCAATTGCTTTGTTATTCAAAGGTCGAAGGATGAACCCATCAAATAATCTTGATACCTATGGTATTGAACAGAATGCAATTTTAATGATTGTACCTGACCAGATTAAGGGCGGATAACTTCCTCATATCGACATTTTTATAAGCTAACAAAAGGAATATCCCTTGTCATGACCCAAGATCTTCCTTCTTCTAAATACGACCGACAAGAAAGATTAGCACTCTGGGATCAAGATATTATTGAAGGAAGCACAATTTTAATAGCAGGTGTGGGAGGTACGGGTAGTGAGGTTGCTAAAAACCTAGCACTGCTAGGTATTGGCAGTTTAATTCTTGTTGATGTTGATAGTATTGAATATTCTAACTTAAATCGTCAAATGTTATTTAGAGAAGAGGATGTTGGGCAGAAAAAGGCAGAAATCGCAAAAGAAAGGATTGAAGAACAATACAGTTCCAGTATTATAATTGAAAGTTACCCAAATACTCTCCAAAATGTTCCCCAGCGAGTTTTTCGGCAAGTAGATATTATCGCTGGCTGTGTTGATAACTTTTTAGCCAGACAATATCTTAATGCAATTGCTGTCGAATTGAATAAAATACTAATTGATTCTGCTACTGATGGCTACCTTGGGCAAGTTCAGTATATAAAACCAAGAATAACTGCTTGCTTAGCATGTGATACGCCTCCTCCTCCTAACGAAACACGTGTTTTAACAGCTCCTTGTACTCTTGTTGGAATTCCACGTGAGAGAGAGCATTGTGCGTGGAAAGCTCTCTACGAATTTAATACCTCATTCGGTCGTGAACCAGTTGATACTTCACCAGAAGATATCGCTAAACTTACTAAATTAGCGAATGATTTTGCCCACGAATATCATTTTGGACCTTTTGAAGAAAAAGAACTTATACAATTAATTCTTTTTCATGTACCTAGTCTAATTACTGTCAACGCGGTAACGAGTGGAATCCAGTCACAAGAAATAGTAAAAGCACTATTTTTGAAGAAAAAAACACTTTTGAAAGACTCCGAAAGGAAGACGCTTGATCGTTTGATAGATACGCACAGATTCCGGATTCCTTCTTTTTCTATTTATTCATCACTAACAGGAACCATTAATTCGTTTGAAATGATCCCTGATCCTAATTGTTTGGTTTGTAGTCAATCAATCACCACTGTAAGTTCTTTACTAGAACTACAGGTGGATCAAAATGCCTTTTTGGAAACTATAATTGATGAGATTCAAAAGAAAAATAACAAAGAATATGCTGGATTTCGTGGTAATCTATTCCTCCCTAAAGACGGAATCATCAAGGATTTTCTTTCTGATGGTGATCGAATAACACTCAGTTCATTAACTGATGATGAAGAAATCCGTCTACAGATCAATTTCCAATAATCGTAATGGTCTACCTCATTTTAGAAAATGTGATGTCTATAACACACTATCTAATCCTAAGGAAACGATAAGCAAATCAATTTCTTTATTTTTTATAAAATAATCTAATCTTTTCCCGTTTTTGAGGAATGATTGGACTAATTTTTGGATTAATATAGGATTCTTTAAATCCAAGGTCACTGGGTTTTGAGGCCGCAAGTTTATCAAAAAGTTGTGTGGTAATTTGATCTTGTGTCTTTCGAATTCTTGTGGGTGTTCGATGGAATTTTTTAGGAGCTCGTGGGCGCTGAGTAGCAATTGTTGAACTTTTTCCACACTTTGGGCAAAACCATCTGCCTGAAACTGGAATATCTCTTGGAAGATAGCCACAATTTGTACAATGAAAGTCTTTCTGTGCCATTAGAATATTTCCTCTATTTTCTCACATTTTTCCTTGATATTCAACTTATGCTGATCTGAAATCTTTGGAAAAACAATTGGTTTAGCACAGATAGATCTAAAAACAATCGATTAAAAAATATCATGTTGGAACATGGGGTGAAACACATGTTTGGGAGAAAAAAGCATCAATGGCTTGAAAAAGCGCAACTGGCTCAGGGGCCACTTTCGATAAGCAGACTGGCTCCCTCAGAGAATCCAAGTATTGTTGCTTCCTTTTTACGTGAAAAGATCGGTTTGAAAGAACTGGATGGATTCGTATCTTTTGACGATGAGACATATATTCCCACTCGCGGTCTTCAAAATATCATTTCTCGTGAATTAGCGAGAAAAGGTGTTGTAGATATTTGTGATCTGATTGATACAGTTAATTTACCTGGCGAATTGCTTGAAAAACAGATCGTAGTGAATACTCAAGACAGAGATGGTTTCTTTGATGTCATACACCGAAAATTTTTCACCCTGCAAGGTGCTATGACGGAATTAAAACAGGTATTAGGTACAAAAACTGCTTTTGACTTGAATTTTCTTTTAAATCATCTTTATTGGACTGAAGATTATTTAGAAGCTATTCTTGATCTCTTGGCTCAACAAGGTTTCGTAGGTTATATTGATCCAATAAAACAACGTTTTTATAATTTTACTCCGTTAAACTTTTCTTCCGCAGAGAAGAATGAAACAAATATTGAATATCTTACTCGTTTTGTGAATACTAGCTTTGAATTAGAATCAGAAGTTTCAATTAATGACATTAGTAAATTGACGCGGTTGTCAGAAGAAGAAAGTGTTTTTTTTGTAGAAAGAAATCGAGAGATTATTGACTTTGTTTTCTCAGCAGATTTCAAATATCTTTACCCAGTTATTGATATTGTAAATCAAGTACTCAAGGATATCTTCGTGTACTATGATATTCCAATTGGATTCTGGCAGCAACGTCTCAATGTAGACAAAGCTGACCTCGCAAATCTGTTAAATATATTAAACAAAAGTTTAAACGGAAATATCACCTCCGAAGATTTTAAGGCGCCTCCTTTAAGAAGATGGTTTGAGAATGGGATTGATATTGAGGGATTAGCTACAGATTTAAGTCTAGATCCTCTCCAACTCCTTTATCGAGTTTTTAGGCTGGGGCAACTTTTTCGACTTCGACTTATTGCAGGTGAAACTTCTAATCCCTTTCTTGTTAAAGGAATAGAGCACTTTGAAATCTTCTGTCAAGTAGATACTTCTTCTTATACTGATCCAAGCCTTTATTTCGAATGTCAAAACTGTAGACGAATTATGTGCTCAAATTGTCGTTCTACAGGAAGCAAGCACGAATGTCCTTTTTGTAAAAATATTTCTGCATTTATAATCGATCTTCCCCGATTCTGTCCGCATTGTAGAGTTACTTATACTCATTCTTTTAACCTAGAACGAGCAGAGGAATGCTATTTCTGTAAAAAAGGCCCATTGGAACTTGGATGGTATAAATACCCCTCTCTCACGTCTCAAGCGTCGAAAATGGATCAAAAATTATCGCAGTTCCTTGAACACACCAAAGATACGGAAATTCCTCTTCAACAAATAATTTCTTTCCTCGGTATATCTGATACAGACACAATAGCACTGTTAGAGGATCAAATCCTATATGGAAAGATCCAAGGTAGCATCAATATCCGTAATTTATCATTAAATTTAGCGATAGAAAAAGAGGGATTCCTTTGTGGTGTATGCGAAACTCAAAAAACCGATTTAGAAAAATATACCTGTAATGCTTGCGGGATTCATGTATGTGAAGACTGTTATAATGAAATGAATTCAGTCGGAATGATATTTTGTCCCGATTGCGGTGAAAACTTGTTCCAGAGATCTGGATAGATATGAAAAGTAATTATTCCTTCTGAGCCTTATATTGAGCAAGCTTCTTTGAATATTTATCTGTAATTTCCTTGTATTTTTCCTCAGAGAGTTTACCTGTAAGAAACATTTCATCTGCTTGTTCTAACATTTGTCCATATTTCTTCACTTTTTCCGTAACATCATCTAATTTCCCGCGTTCTTCGGCTAATTCTCGTTGCCGATCCAAAACTTGCTTCTCAATCTCGTATGAAAGGAGTGTTTGATACTCTTCAGGTACCTTAAATCCGCCGATGTCCAACCCAACGAGTTCCAATCCCCATCGAGAGGTTTCAGGCCCGAGTTCGGACCGTGTTTGGATTTCCAAGCTTCTTCGTTCTTTTAAAAGCTCAGGAACCGTGTATCGTGACATGATATGTTTCACTGCGGCAACAATCGTTTGTTTCACCCAATTCTTCAACTCTTCCCCAGTGTAATACTGTTTATGAGAAACTACATTCATGATAAAGTTACGAGGGTTGACAACTCTCATACGAGAAATGCCGTAACATCCAACCATAATATTATCAGAGGTATAAATACCTGGTGTTCCCCATTTTATAATAAATTCACGTTTGGTTACCCATATGATTTCGCTGCCCGGACGTTTTGCTGCTTTATCGAGTTCATAGATTCCACTACCAGCCACACCTACTAGTGATCCTGACTGTAATAATATGGCATTTTCTGGATCTTTAACAATAAAACCATCATCTTTGCGGAAACTCTCTCGGTCTTCAGATTTTAACCGAAAAATCAATGAATCTGCTGTTTCTGTGTCAAAATTAGAGCTTAAAATTGTCTTTCCTTTGAATTTTTTTGTTCCTATGTGAACAGTGTCACCAATTTTTCGGAACAAGCCACCAAATTTTTCTACTTCTGCCATTAAATCCACCTACCAATCGCTGTCCCCATATAATCCTGGGAAATAATACTGGTCACCTGTGTCAAGTGAAGAAACCTTTCGTGCTATCTTTTGTTTAACTAAACTCTCAAGAACTCTTATTACACGCTGTTGATCCCATTTTGTTCCTAATACGACATCTTCAAGTGTTACATAACCCTTACTTGTTGCTAAATCAAATACTTTCCGTGCATCTTTCCCTAATGTAACAGGTACAAACTCCACGATCTTTACTCCGGATCGTTTTGTGATCCCTTCAATAAGGGACTGTTTCTTGAGCTGTTTACAAGCACCCTCCAAATCATTAGTAGAGAATTGTACATCAGGTACCTGATCCCTTAAAGCTGTGTAAAGGTTGGCTAATGAAATATAGCCTCCAGAACTAGCTCGGAGATTTTTACCATAGTCAAGTATTAAATCTGCCAGTTGATCCTTGAACTTCCCTTTTCCAAATAATTTAGGTTTTTTAGTAGTATCCAGAGCTGATACAGTTAAAGCTCGGCCTTCTTTTCGAAGAAGCTCTTGCTCAAGCTGTTGAATTCGAGAATCATATTTTTTCTGTAATCCTTTGATTCCTTCTGTCGAGACAGGAGCACCGTCAGCTAATTTTTGCTGAACTTGTACAACTTCATTAAGTCGAGTAATATGTTCACGAATTTCTCGAAGCTCTTCTCGAACATCTAAACCCTCTTCTCCAAAATCGAGATTCTCAGCTAACCGCTTAGATTGATCTGCAATTCGTTCACAGAGAATAGAAGCAAGGAGCTGAGCAACTCTAATCTCTCCACTTGATTTAAGGTTCGACTTTACTTGATTAGAATGAAGGATGAAATCAGGAACAGACTCACTAGAATAACGGATCTCTTCAAATTTTGAATAAATCTGCACAGTAATATCTGAAACACTTCTAGCACTGACTGAAACACTACTGTTCAATTGAGTCAAGGCATTACTGGCCTTTAGAAAATATTCTTTCACGTGTACAACCACCATAATTAGAAAGGTTTAGGAATAAATATGTTTGTCCTATTTTCTAATCTAATTTAGATGAGTAAAGTTTCCCATCTTTTTAAAGCTTTATGTTAGGGCGTTTTCTGTGGCCAATTTTGAGTTATTAACCTTCCCTGATAGATAATCCTTCGCTATCAGAGCCATTATGAAGAGTTATGAATCATTATTATTTTCTTCCCAACCCTACATATAACAGAAATCCGCTATTATTATTCTATCGATTTAGAATTACTTTTAGAGTCTTTGGAAACCTTTTGAGCCATTAAATAAGCTGCTTCAAAGTCCCGATAATAGTGACGGATTTCCTTCAAAATTTCGTACCCCAATGATTGGTAAAGGCAAACTGCGGCTTTATTCGACACACGAACTTCCAAGAAAAGTTCGTTTACTCCTTGATTAATCATGGCATTGATGGATTCCTTCAAAAGTTTTGTCCCTAACCCTCTCCTTCTATATTCTGGTATAATAGCAATACTTACTGTATGTCCCTTCTTAGCGCGATGAAAAAAAGAATAATGACTTAACCCTGTCTCGATTCGAGCCATTGTATAACCAATTACCTTTCCATTCACCTCACAAATAAGAAAGGAGGAGGGTAATTCTGCGTATATCGTCCTAAAAAACCTTTCTGGATAGTTTTCAGGTAAAGTTTGCCTATTGATCTCCATTACTTGGTCTAAATCCTTCAATTCGAACGTTCGGATGATCAAAGATGATTGCTCCGTCATAACAATCCCCTTTGTTTGGCAAGTTCTTTCATCTTTCGACGATAATCAGCATACTTGTCATATGGAGAGAATTTGGGTGGATAAGCGCTATGAAAGTTATCGCCACATTTTTCACAAATTTTTTTCGATTGATCGATTGTGTATCGACACTTACACTTTCTTAACAACCGCATTCGTATCCCTGACTTATGTTGAACTATCTGTCTTGTCTTTCAAAAGAATATTCTGCATCATATGCGCTGAAGAATTGGTTTGCTTCGTCCTGTACATCCTTCCAAATCCCCTCAGCAGTCTTCCAATCCACACTTTCTATCACGAAGCGATAATCTGGGGGCGAAACAATTTGAATAAGTATCTTAGAACTCTTATATTTCTTATTAGAGGTTTTCTTAAAGGATTTAAAGAATTTTTTGATCAGATCAACCCCGTTGGAATCAAAGCTTGTGATCGTCCCCAGTCCAGTTAATTGGACTGTCGGAGGGCGAAGCTCTTTCACAGCTAATTGATGAATCTCCTTTGCTGCTGCTTCAGGAATTCCGATTTCAATGAAAACCTCTGCTGTTTCTTCCCTTGCCGATATCAACCCCTCATAAATAGAGCCAAAATTTCCTAAAAGAATTTTCTCGACGTCATCAGCAGAAACATTTACGTTTTCGCAGGCAACTGCAACAATTCCGCGAGCGCGATTTTCCTGTTTGAATTCATTAAGTTTCATTCGCCTTTGCGGCTCTGATACCCGTCTAATGGACATATCTATCTCACCGCGAGCAGCATCAACCCGAAGTATTTTTGATACTGCTCTTTGTCCTTCTCGAATGTGACTACGAATATTCCGTACCCATGTACGACTTAATTCCGAGATATGAACAAATCCCGATTCCGAACCAAGATTCTCATAGTCAAAAATTTCGAAATATGCCCCATGGGGTGTTAATTTTGTACAAGTCCCTATTACTAATTCGCCAACGCTTGGAAAGTTAGATTCCATTAATTATCGCCTTTTAATCTAAAACCTCTATTACCTCTCCAAATAATCTTATTTTTCCTCCACTAGCTTCTGCTAGTGTTTTACCGCAAACTCGACATGTCACATGAGTTGTAGAATGGGAAAAAACTTCCTGAACGTTCCCACATTCACAGGCAACCTTCAGAAAATGACTCCGAGGTAGGGGTACATAACTTCTCTTCACATCTTTTCACCTGATTTAAGTATATCTTCCCTTGTTTCTATAGCTCTTGCCATACCTTTAGCAATCAAAGCTTTTGCGTTCTCTAGTGGCAAACAAACAACATCGTACTTTATTAGCGGACCATATTGCTTATCGTCTAAACCAACGAAAGCTTCAACATCATCAAGAATCCTAATTATTAAATTCGCTGGAGAAGCTAATATATCATTATTAGCCTCGATTTGACTGTGTTCTGCTTCTGTATCTTCAGGAAGATCCGTTTTTGGAGAAATTTCCTCAGTATTATAAAATATATCCTGAGGTTTCTCAATGCCAAGCGTTTCGATAGATTTTCGTATATTCTTGATTAATAATCGTTCACCCCAAGTAAGAACTCCCTCATCGATAGAAACATTATTGATCACCGAATCCATTATTTTTTTTAACCTTAGCTTGGTAAGATCCTTTCTAAGAAATTCCATTCTTTCGATTATCGTATCTGATAGCTCTCCCCATTCTAAATTTTGTGATTCTCGATAAAGTTTTGCTAATTTCCCGTCCATAGAAATATAGAAATCAGCAGGGATTTGCTGAAGTGATGTGCTGGCCCTTTCTTCCAACCATAACTCATATAATCCCTTATAATCCAAATGATCGCCTCTTCTATATTTACAAGTCCATGGTTTGCACTAGTAGTCAATTGGTCTTAATGAGCGTAAAAAATCAATCAATAAAAACCTATAGCTTCCAAAGAAATTCGGGAATTCGTTATAGCCAGATTTCTAATTTTCGCTTTTATCGTCCCGAAAGACCAACATTCGCTAGCAGAAGAGTTGAAAAATAAAGATAGTGTGGAAACATCAATTAATAGGGTAGGTCTCCTTTTATGATGGAGCCATTGG
>JAEOTU010000258.1 GCA_016839665.1 Candidatus Hodarchaeota archaeon | reverse complement strand
CGATCAATAAGAGGGTATCTTTATCATCCTGAACGACTAAAATTTCCCTTAAAAAGAGCTGGACCAAAAGGTTCTGGCAAATTTGAACGGATATCGTGGGATGAAGCTCTTGATACAGTTGCTAATAAAATTAAGGAAGTATTAGAAAAATACGGAAATCAAAGTCTTTTATTTATCAGTAATGGGGGGTATTTTGGCTCTCTACATCTCCCTAGTGTAGCATACTCTAGGTTATTTAATTTATTAGGGGGATTTGCGACTTCATATGGAAATATATCTTCACAAGGAGCGGTATTTGGTACACAAGCCTCTTATGGTTTCGGTCAAATATTCGTTGGAAATAGTAAAGAAGATTGGTTAAATTCAAAATTAATAATCATCTGGGGGTATGATCCTGCACGTATGATTGGGGGGACAAATACTCTATGGTGGCTTATAAAAGCTAAAGAAAATGGAGCAAAAGTAATTGCTATTGATCCTAGATATAGTGATACTGCCTTAACAGTAGCAGATCAATGGATTCCAATTATACCCGGAACAGATGTCGCTATGATGGCAGCTATAGCATATACTATTATTAAAGAAAATCTTCAGGATCAAGAATTCCTTGATAAATACACTTATGGATTCGACAAGTATAAAGCTTATGTAATGGGTGATGAAGATGGTATCCCAAAAACTCCAGAATGGGCTGAAAAGATTTGTGGAGTAAAGGCATCCACTATTGTAGAATTAGCCAGAGAATATGCTACCACAAAACCTGCAGCATTAGAAGACGCTCAAGGCCCAGCAAGATCATATATGGGAGGCCAATATAATCGTGGTGCTATTACATTATCTGCAATGACTGGAAACATAGGAAAACCTGGAGGAAGTGCTTGTGGCGGACTTCACGGAATTCCCTATGGGCATATGTTTAGAACAATTGCGATCCCTCCTGGAACTAATAAAGCCTTCCCCAAAGGTGAATCTCTAAGGGGAAATATTAATCCAAGAGATCGCCTAAATAAAAATGTGCATGTTAATAAAATCTTTGACTCGATTCTTAAAGGGAAAGCAGGTGGATATCCTTTTGATGTTAAATTTGCCTTTTTTTGCCAATGTGACTTTGTTAATCAGATTGGAAATACAAATAAATCAAGGAAGGCTATGCAAAGAGAGGATTTATTTACAGTAGTTCCTGAAATTTGGATGAATCCTACTGCGCAATATGCCGATATAGTTCTTCCAGTGACAAGTTTTGCTGCTAGAAGTGACCTTACACGGCCATGGCCTTCAGGACCTTATTTTGGTCATATGAATAAAGCAATCGAACCAATGGGAGAATGTAAAGATGATTTAACGATTGCTGAGGAGCTAGCAAAAAGATTAGGAATTGAGAATTTTGGAAGGGAACATGTTCTTGCTGAATTTTCGAAAGGAACGCGAAAATCAGTAAAAGCAGAGCTTGAAACATATGATACTATTGATGAAAAAATGTTACGGGTGTTTACTGCCGTAGCACCCGATTTAAAGAGTCACATAAAAGACTATAAGAAATATAAAGCAGATGCAGTACATAGAATTGATCTCAAGGAACCTTATATCGCATTTAAAAAGAATATCGATGATTTTGAGAATAATCCTTTTCCAACACCATCAGGAAAGATAGAAATTTTCTCGGATCAAATTGCAAGTTGGAATAATCCCTTGTGTCCTCCTATTGCTAAGTACATTCCTACCTGGGAAAATCGTGATGATCCGCTAGCAGAAAAGTATCCTCTCCAGTTTCTTAGTTTTCATCCACGACATTCCGTTCATTCTGAATTACAAAAGGTTGAATGGTTACAAGAAATAGGATTACATAGACTATGGATCAACCCTGCCGACGCTGAGGAAAGAGGAATCAGAGATGGGGATACCGTATTGGTTTATAATGATCGTGGAACAATTTCGATTAATGCATGGGTAACAAGAAGAATCATTCCAGGAGTAGTTGCAATGCCGGAAGGAGCGTGGTATAGCCCTGGAGAAGACGGAGTCGATAGAGGAGGATGTGCAAACACTTTAACTAAAGATGCTATGAGTGAAGGCGGTGCTGCAGCATTGAAAACATGTTTAGTTCAAGTGAAAATGGAGAAGGAGGGTGTTTAAATTTGCAAGTAGGATTCTATTTTGACCAAACACGATGTGCTGGGTGTCATGCCTGTCGAATAGCATGTAAAGATTGGCATGATGTGCCCGCCGGTCCCGCTTCATTCATGAGGATCAATTATCATGAGGAAGGTCCTTTTCCCAACGTATTTGCCTGTTATTTAATTTCACCTTGTTATCATTGTGAAGAACCTGTATGTTCTTTTGTTTGCCCTAATGAAGCTATAACAAAACGAGAAAATGATGGAATTGTAGTAATTG
>JAEOTU010000257.1 GCA_016839665.1 Candidatus Hodarchaeota archaeon | reverse complement strand
CTGCGATTCCATGATACACCATGACGAGTCGGCCAGCTTTCTCAACGGGGTCAGAATCTAACGTTATCCAAGGGTCAATATTTAAGAGTGCCGTTACTGGTTCAGAAAAGGTCGATAAAAATAGAATGATACAGAACTCCCAGACTATCGTAAATGTGATCATACCTTTAAACGTTAATCCGTAGTGTATTTTGTACTTTAACCAAGGAATAATTCCTTCTTCTTTTTCAATGGTGGTCATATTATTGTCCTCTGTTAGGGAAATTGTGTTCTCATTAATTATTACTTCTGATAAAATTAATGTTAATCATACTTGTCGTTCATTTATTTTCATTAATAAGAATTTTTTCGATTTTCCTGTAATGGAAAATAGTCATCATTGATATTTCCATTTTGGTAATATTACTTGAAAAAATAAGTAATTTTTCTATGGTTTTTCCTATTTGGTGAGGAAAAAGTAACCTGATAACAAGGAACTGTGGTTCATTGCAAAACTGTCAGGGATAATGGTAATGGTATGCTATCGTAGTCTAAATCAATGAAAAAAAAGGGAAAGGAAGAAGAGACGTGTTTCACTTCTTTAGAAAATCAATACAGCTAGAACAACGCGCTAACAACTGGGATTTCAACTTTCCATTTAGTCGGAAGGCCAATACCCAGGACGAAGAGTACTCCAACAATCAATAAGAGGAAAGGTAGGACTGCAAAAATATCAGCCAACGGTAAAATCGCAGACATTCCTTCTACTGTAGCAAATGCCAGCAGTACTCCTCCGAAAGAAATTAATAGTCCGCCAATACCGAAGAATGCGCTTGTCCACTCAGTTTCCTTAGATACAAATGCTGTATAGAGTGGGAGGAAAGAAATAATCAATCCTGATGGAATATGAGATCCCATCACGGCCATTGACGCCATTTCAGGTAAAATTATTTCGAGTTTCATTAATGTTAATACTCCAATTAAGACTAAACAGTAGACAGTATATATCAATCCATATTTTTTATCAGGCCATACAGCAAACACAAGGCCGATTGCTAGGCATGCAGGTATAAATGCTGCGATTGGAGAAACAAGTTTAAATAATAATTCATCGTTTACATTCAGGATTGTGACATCCCAGCCAAGAAGTATAATTAATACTCCAGAGATGAACAGCACTAAAAAGCTGACACCCCATGTAAGGTGATAGGGTTTTTTTGTCGCTAAATACTCTTTAAAAAGTAATAGAGCTAAAACTACAGCTACTATACCAACTACTAGAAGCACTAATGCTCCTATCATATCAGTTTCTAATAATGAAGCCATTTTTCTTCAACTCATACAAATTTACTGCCAAAAAAAGTTTATATCTCACTCAAGTAAGTGGAAGTAACAATTGTTAATGTAAAAAAACTATTTCTTTCGTTTATAAAAAAAGTTTGCTAAGAAGAAACTTACTTGATATTATTTGCTAGATCAAATTACCAAAAAATAACCAGATAATAACTGTAACAAAGATTAATAATAGGACTTGTATTAGAAAAGTATCAGTCCAAAGAAGGTTTATTCTGATTTCGTCATAAATCAATCATAATGACTTTCTCCAATAAAAAAAATTCTTTAAATATCCCCTTAGAATGATCATATAAGCAGCAGGAGAATGTTAAATGAATAAAAAAGTTGAAGACGAATGTTCAGCGATGCTTGCGATTAAGCTACTTGGGAGAAAATGGATTCCTTGGATAATTTGTGAACTCCTTTCTCAGAGAGAATTGTTTTTTTCTGAACTTTTAGAAAGAATAGAAGGGAATTATGGGGAAAAAATATCCGCTCGAGTTTTATCAGAGTCTTTAAGCAGATTAGAGGAGATTAACATAATGGAACGTACGGTTGTCAGTGAAACAATGCCAATCAGAGTGAAATATTCCTTAACTGAGAAAGGACTCGATCTTCAGGTGATTTTTGGCGTCTTAAAAGGATGGGGAATAAAGTGGGGAGATATCCGCCAGAAAAAATGTCGTTCATTCAGTTGTATTCATAACAGTGTTCCAATGATTGATGTTGACAAAGCAGCAAAGCTGCTGGAACTAAGAGCGCCAGATTCACTTCTTTCAGAGGAGCTTGAAGACTCAGTTTAACCTCTCATGAGTGCTTTCAAGCACTGTAAACACAGAAAAAATAGTGGGGGGTAGACCTGCACAGCTTACCACTCAAATTGGCTGCAGATCTAATTCCCATGAATTTGGTTGGCTGATGCTTAATGTTTGATTTAAACTTTCAACGGTGATGGCTTGGAGGAGTAGACTACATTTATCAATCGTCCAGCAATTCGCACAAATAATCCAAGCGAGATACTAAACAGTCCACTATAGAACTGAAGTACGCCTGAGGCTATGAGGTCACCAAAGACGGAAGCTCCGACATTTACTCCATCAATGATGTGCGAGGGCAT
>JAEOTU010000256.1 GCA_016839665.1 Candidatus Hodarchaeota archaeon | reverse complement strand
ATTTAATATCCTTTTTTTTTATTTTTTCGCAAGAAATTGAATCAATCGAAATTCATTAAAAGTCTTAAAGTTACAATCTGATCTTGGTCGCTTTATACCGTGATTCTTATTTTGGAGGTCACACCTCTATGAAATTAGGTAGTAAAGAACATTTATTAGAAATTCAAAGAAGAACGAATTCCAATAATAAATATCTAGAAATGGCTAAAGGAGAAGGGAAAAAATCATTTACTTTTGTATTAGAACCCGAACCAAAAATGAATGTGACTGACACAATTCGTATTGGGTACATTGAGAATGATGGTGTTATTGAAGATATCTGGGAAGGAGAAAAAGAGACCGATTTCGTCATCACAGGAAAGTATGGTCAGTGGGTTCGAATCTTACGTCAAGAGCTAGGAGCAACCAAGGCCTTAACGATGCGTAAAATTAAACTCAAAAAAGGCAGTCTCATTAAGCTTCTTCGTAGCTCCGATAGTACGATAAAATGGATTCAAATCCTCGCAAGTATTCCTGTAGAATTTCATGGAGATTATGCAAGTTCGTCAACTACTTCCCCCACTCAGGAGTAAATACCAATGGATCTCTTAAGATTAAAAAATAAGGTTGCAATAGTAACAGGAGGAGCGTCGGGGATCGGTCGGAAAACAGTAGAAAAGTTTGCAGAACTAAAAATGAAAATTGCTATTGCTGATTTAGACGAAGAATTAGGAAAAAAAATGGAAACATTATTATTAAGCAAAGGTTATGAAGTTTTTTTCCATCAAACTGATGTTTCAGATTCCAAGCAAGTGTCATCATTTGTTGGAGTTGTACTCAATAGATTCAAGACAATAGACATCTTAGTAAACTGCGCGGGTGTTGGCGGACTCTCTAATTATCTTGAGATTATTGAAGAAGAATGGGATTGGACAATCAACACAAATTTGAAAGGTACACATTTGATGTGTCTTGAAGTTGCCAAGGTAATGGTTGAAAAGGGAATTAAAGGCAGAATCGTCAATATGTCGAGTATAAATGACACTATTCCAGTAGTAGGGGAGACAGCTTACGCCACGAGCAAAGCTGCAATAACTGGATTAACAAGATCGATCGCTCTTGAACTAGCCCCTTATGGAATCAATGTGAATGCTATTCGCCCTGGTGCGATCGACACACCTCTGATGAAAGAGGTGTTAGAAATACCTGACCTTTCTCATGCATTATTACGTCAGATTCCCCGTGGACGATTTGGCTTACCTGAAGATGTGGCCAAGGTAATAATATTCCTAGTTTCAGATTTAGCAGAATGGATAACTGGAGCTGCAATTCCAGTGTCAGGTGGAATGCATCTAGTAGGTGAAACATCATACAATTACTACTTTGAACGTGAAATGCAGCATGAAGATCAACTGCCTGACATACCATTTTCCAGACCATGGAAAACTTATGATATTACAAAATTCCGCACACAGAAAGCTTTGAGGGATTAATTATGAGCAAAAGAGTGTTTATTACTGGTGCTTCTTCTGGTTTAGGTTTGTCACATGCCATTTATCTTACATCAAAGGGATATCACGTTATTGGTACTTCGAGAAGAGGAAAATATTTAGACTTAGACCAACTTAAATCTACTTACTTGACAGACCATACAAAATACACTTATGTGAATAAATCAAAGAATAAAGTTATCGGAAAGAAAAAATTGTTGCCCGACAAAATTTTCAAGAATTTAGATGATTTTTTGTCGGCCATATCATTTGTTAAGATGGATGTTACAGATGAAAAGTCAGTCCTGCACTGTATTCAAGCCATAGAAACAGATGGCAAAATAGATGTGCTAATCAATAATGCAGGAAGCGGATATTTTGGTTCTGTAGAGGAGTTATCAATTGAACAGGCGAAATATCAATTTGAAGTAAATTTTTTTGGGTTATTACGTGTCCTTCAAGCAGTTATTCCTAGTATGAGAGAAAGTATGTCAGGTCAAATTATCAACACATCGTCGCTTGCTGGTATTGCATGTATTCCCTTCCAAGCACATTATTCCGCAACTAAAGCGGCCATTCTAAGGTTAACGGAAAGTTTACGATTAGAACTTCGCCCGTTCAATATACATGTCTCATCTCTTTCCCCTGGAGACATAAATACGACGTTTGATGCCAACACGACCGTTTTACATAATCCAGATGATACATTCAAATCAGTTGATATATTAAAAATGAAAGGTGCAATCCCTCTAAGCCAAGACTCCCCATATCATTCTCAAGGTCAGGTTGCATGGAACACGATAATTCAGAATCTAATTGTTAGTCCTCCTCCGTTAGTCGTCTCTAAAAAAATTGAAAAAATTATCAAATCAAAAAAACCAAAAGTCCATTATCGTGCTGGACCACGTTTACAAACAATGGGGGTTCCCTTAATAAAACGATTGTTGCCAGAGAACCTCTCAACACGTATAGTTGCGATGTTTTACGGTTTATAAGAACAAAAGGAGCTAAAATAATGTCTGAATTATATAATAAACAAGATAAATATGTTGCATATGGTGAAATCGCAGGAGCATTACTGATAACAGGATTTTGGATTGGGTGGTTCTTAGATATCCTAAAATCGTTTTCTCCAGGGCATGTACTATATGAGGTTTATATCGCGTTCGAATCATCATTCCCACTCCCTGATGCCTGGATTGTTGTATTATTACTTATTTCAGCTTATGGCATCCTTAAAGAAAAATCATATGGAACTTTCTTTGCAGCTGCTGCAGGTGGAGCACTAGTTTTTTTAGGATTGATAGATATCTCCTTTAATATACAACAAGGGGTTTACCAACACGATCCGCTTGCAATTCCCATCAATTTAGCAGCAACGATAGGTGGTACATTTCTACTTTTATGGTTTGGACGGAATCACTTCCTGAAAAAATGAGATAAATATATTAGAATAGTCGTATTCCTTTAGATATCAACATGTCATTTCCAATGAAAATTGTTATGATTGGTGATCCGAAAAAACCAGATATCCTTGAATACTATGGGGAGGTATTTAGAGGTGATTTCAAGCTAATAGAAGGGCCAGAATTCGTTTTTAAAGTGATGAACGTAGGAGGAAATACCATTAATTTTCAAGTATGGCAGCTTTCCGAGGATCCGAGCTTTAAAACCGAAAGAAGCAGGTATTATTATGGTGCACTAGGAGCAATAATAGTATTTGATGTGACTAAACTAGAAAGCTATAGAGCAATTCCATCATGGCTAGAGGAAATTTGGGAGTATAATGGTAAGGGAAAGATGATCCCAATTGTAATAGTAGGGATTAATATTCATAAAAGAGCAGAAGTTAGTGCGTCCATTTCTGATGAAGGTGTTGAAGCCTTCACTGAAGAAATACGCAGAAAAGACGAGGCATCTATCAAATACATTCCAGTTGACGAATATACAGGAGAGAACGTTTCCCAAATCTGGGAGAACTTAGGAAAATGGTATATTGACTATCTACAACAATT
>JAEOTU010000255.1 GCA_016839665.1 Candidatus Hodarchaeota archaeon | reverse complement strand
CATTGACATCAATAATCTTGATCCTAGTTCTTGGAATATTAATGGATTTGAGCCCTTTTCCTTTTCCAAAAAGCTCCTTAGACTACGCATTAAGTAAATCAGTGTTTTTCATTCCATTTCTTGTTGCTGCATTAATCTTTGGAATAACGATAATAATTTCTCTTTTTCTTGTAGAAAAGTATAATGTAAAGAGGACAATAATCGAGGAGGAACTTCGACCTTCCTTTAGGACACTGATAGAAAGAAATCCACCTTTCCGTCGGTTTTTACCTATCGACGCGTTATTTAAATTTGCTATGAGTACAGCTTGGCCAATATTTCCTTTTGTAACGTTGAGAGTAGCCGACTCGTGGTTTATGGTCGCTTTTATGTGGGCTGTTTTTAACTTACCTAGAGGAATCGGCCAAAATTTTGGAGGACAGTTAGCAGATAAATACAATAAGAAAATTGTTATTTTTATTTCCAGATTAGGTTACACGGTTGTCCCTCTTGGATATGCTTTAGGTCTTATAACTGGAAACGTCTGGTTTTTAGTATTAGTCAATATTCCCGGGGGATTAGCGTTTGGTGCTGAAGATACCAGTGTCGCTACTTATTCGTTAGATTGTTCTACGGAGGAAACAAAAGCTCGGTATTACTCCATCCTACTGACTATTAGTGGTATTAGTGCTTTCGGGGGTTCTTTGTTTTCTGGCTTTGTCATGGATGTATGGTTACAAGTGGCAGGCATTAACTACAATAGTCCAGATTTCAATGTTATTCTTTTCACAATGCTGATGATGATCGCCTCTCTGAGATTAGTATCAGCTCTTTCGCATAAATTTGTTTATTCCAACCCCCTGGATTTTGAGCTGGATTTTCAAACCAAGAGCTAAGGATATCTTGTGATTACTCTCTTTTATCTTAGAATGTCACAATTTTTATGATTTTCGGTGAGTGTGCGCACTATCACCTACATATCATGGTTCCCTATCAAGCGGCAATTGAAAGCTTGATATGACTCATCATTAATTCATGAAAAGATTTAACTGGAGGAAAAAGACAATTGGGCCTGCTTTCAAAGCTCTTTGCACGAAGTCGTAAATCGAAATTAACTATTGGAATTGTAGGTGCGCCTAACGCAGGAAAAACAACGTTAGCTAATCGGATTTCCAGTGAATGCGGAAATGGAACCCCTCTTGGAGATGTCAGCCCTGTTCCCCATGAAACTCGAGATGTGGTTGCATTAGAACATTGTTGTATCTCCGATCCTAGTGGGTCGCTTGATTTAACTGTTGTTGATACTCCTGGTATTGCAACATCCGTGGACTATCGCGAATTTTTAAATCACGGACTGAATAGACAGGAGAGTATTAGCCGCGCAAAAGAAGCAACGAGGGGTGTTATCAAAGCAATTCAATCTCTTGATAAGTTGGATGCTGCAATTGTTGTGGTTGACTCTGCAAGAGCACCTTTTGACCAGATTAATTGGACTGTTCTTGGAAACTTAGAGGCAAGAAATATTCCTTTGATTATCGCTGCTAACAAAACAGATTTACCTGAAGCTGATACTACACTAGTAGAGGAAACTTTCCAAAATAGAATAATCCCCATTTCAGCAAAATTAGGCACAGGGATGAATGAACTCTATGGAACGATACTTACTGTTGCCAATTCATAGGAGGGAATGACCGTGGAATTTAGAATGGACTTTGTAACTGAGAATACAACAAGAAAAATGAGTTCTTATCAAAAATGTCATTTTATTATCTCGAAACTCAAAAATGATCGGATTATTGTATTCGAAGGAGGTCTTGAACCCGAAGAGGAAGCTATTTTGATTGAAGAAACGATGAGTCAAATCGATCATGAAAGCTTCTTGGGGTATAAAATTATCAATCCAACTCCCCTCCGTAGTTCTAGCCTGTTTGTCCGACATAAAAACGTTAAAATGACGGTTATTGCTCCTCAGAATTACGATTATCTTTCAGTGGCTCTTATTTAGGTCTGGGGTAATATAGTGAGCTTCTCTGATGATATCAATTTGAATCGTTATCAGTGTGCACAATGTAGAAGAATACCTGAGAAATCTCAAGAACTTTTTCAGGGTTGTATTTGTGGTCATCGTTTATTTCGATTAATCACAGAAATGAAAAATAATCAGCCTACATTAGACATGAGATTGAGGAAGGATGTGAAAAAAGACCAAAAGGGTGTAGATTTCCTCACTATACATGAAATCGAGGTTGGCATCTATGATATTAACGTAGAGCAATTACTTAATAACAAGCCTAGTAAAAAGAATTCTTCTCCCGTTATAGTAGGTAATGATGGAGTTTTCTCAATTCATTTTCAACATCAAAAGAAATAATTCGCTTTAAAGTTGATGACAATTATCCTCTTCTAATCAATTTAATCTCTCGTGAAACAGCATTAAAATCACAAACAGCAAGTTCATGAAGATGTCGAAGGTGTGATCGGCAGATGATTGGAGAGAGGCCCACTTCAGTGGATATGGTATCCAATGCGAGAGATTTTTTCTTGGTGTTCTCAAAATAGTCAACAAGAAAGAGTAAGATTCTTCCTAGTTCCGATTGTTGAAGAACCACCCTAATATGTCTATCCCTAGCGAGAGTTCCTCTTGTTTCACGGTTAAGATCATCGTGCATTTGATCTACTCGGGATTCTGCCCGTTCAATTTCTAAATGCAGTTGATTCTGAATTTCAAGGTGATTAGCTTCAATTTCCTTGATGTCTTCTTCAGTTTGATGAATAATATCTCGCAACTTTGCAATTTGGTCTAAATAGGCGTCCCGTTCTATTTGCAACGTTTCAATCGTTGTTTGAAGGCTTTTATTTGCAGTTTGGGCTTCCTGGAATTTAGCTTCATATTCTTGAGCCCGTTCTTGGGTTTCTTTAAGTTCCCCTTCAAGCTGAGTAAGTTCAACATTAACGATTTCAAGAGATTGTGTTTGCCCAGTTAACTCAATACTAGACATATTAAGTGTTTGGCTTTTTTCAACTAGCTCATCTTCCGTCGTTTCGAGAGCTTTGCTCAACTCCTTCAATTCATCTCGCGCTGTGTCTAAAGCTTGGGTTAGCTCAGAAAGTTCAACTTGGGCTGTTTTAAAAGCTTGTGTTTTTTCTGTCAGTTCAGAATTAACAGCATTAAGGGCGTGAGTTAGTTCAGTTAATTCATTATTAGCCGATTCAAGAGCTTCTGTTAATTCAGTTAGTTCAACGTTCGCAATTTCAAATGCTTGTGTTTTCCCAGCCAACTCAATATTGACCATTTCAAGAGTTTTGGTTCTTTCAAATAATAAGGCTTCCGTTTCAGCATACTCTTCTTCCTTTTCCTGAATTTCATTACTATAGGTTGTAAACTGTTCTCGTAACTGTTTTAGTTGATTTTTTAACTCTTGAACTTCTTCTGAAGGATTATTAATCGAGGACATTGGTTTTTCATGCTCTTTTAATGGCACAGAACTTGAGGATTCCTTAGGATCCATTTGATCCGTTTGATTTTGATTGAATTCCTCATTTCCCATACGAAACACTCACAACAAGGTTTGTACTACCTTATCAACCACCCTCCTTAAAACTATTTTTAATTTAGGACAATAGTAAAAGGTTCTTGAGGAATGAAGTTTGACAAAATATCATCGTAGAACTGCATTTTGATCTAGAAAATCTTAAAAACGAAAGGAAAAATTGCTATTCCTGTAAGAACAGAGAAAAAGAGCAACCATGGGGGATGTATG
>JAEOTU010000399.1 GCA_016839665.1 Candidatus Hodarchaeota archaeon | reverse complement strand
TCCGCTATTAAAGATCGATTAGATTGGCTGCTACGGAAACCTTCTCCAAGCAATGGTATTGATAATGCTAGATTACTCTTAAGAGCCTTGCGTATAAATGAAGATGAAATAGATGTTTTGTTAAATGAGGCAATACGCAATATAGATCAAGGTAGAGAGCCTTTTCCCGAAGGATATCCAGTTGACAAAGATAAGGTCCGAAGCATAATTCGGTGGTGGAAAGTTAAGAACAGGGGTGGTTGAAATCGGGCTGATTTAAGCCATTCTCACCAATTGATAAATTCGTTATAAACCTTTGTAGAACAGAAGAAGTTCTCGAAGGTTCTTTTTATGCGAAATCACCGATTCACTTTTGTTTGCGATGAAATAGAACGAGCCAAAATCACAGATTTGGCCGATAAGCTTCAGAGATCTCAATCTGACGCAGTTCGATTTGTAATACAAAAAGCAGTTTATGAATTGACTCAAAGATATCCTAGACGAGGGGATAACACAGAGTCACAAGAAACTAGATCTCTTAATTCCTTACCTAAAGCGGTAAAACACGATCGAGCATCCGAGCCAGGTTCACCAGGCACGGATGATCATGCGAATCTTAAGGAACAGAATATTTTATTTTGAACATGAAATTCAACAAAAACTAATAAGAAACTTGATTCTGAAGATGGGGAACAAAATATTTATTTGATTACTTATTAGTTGAAACTATGAAATCTTATAGGAATATTATCGTCAATGACAGATTATTATCGAGATGTAAGAAAAGGAAAAGGATTGAAGGAGAATTGTTGAACATAAAGATTTGTACTTTTTTAGACGTTTTTGGACGTTTAGAGTATAGATCCTGTTTCAACTACACGAAAACACTGAGTCAGGTTAACCAGAAATGGATCCGATGGAGATAGATGGATGATTTTCTTCGAAAATTATCTTGTTGAAATTTACTCAACCAGCATTGTTAGGTGATTGAAATCGATGTCAAAGAATAAACCAACAATTGAGCAATTATTTGAAGAGACTTTGCAGTCACCCAGAAATTATCAAGACGACGCCTTGCGTAAGCTCATATGTGCATTAGCTGAAGAGGATTGGTTGACTGTTGTCAATTATTCAAACCGTGTTAAAGCCGCTAATCTCTGTACCAAAGGCACGTTTGAAAATGCAGTGAGGGAGGCAGCAAAGAAAAAAAGGGAGGAATTAAAATCCCCCAAATCAACATCACCGTACCGAATTCGTAATTTAAGACTTTATCACCTGAACACAACCCTCTCTGGTCTAGTTACAGAGACTCCCGTTGCTGATTTTTATGCTCGAATTGTTAAGGACATTACAAATGAAGATGGACACCGAAGCTTCGGGATTAAAGGCAGAACAACAAAGGGTATTAGCTTCTCATTCGAAATACCTGCTGATGACTTTGCAGATGAGCGTAATTTAAGATCGGCTCTAATTAATGCTGCGGGTGCTAGCTCTCCGATCTGGGCTGGCATGACAAAACATTTGGGACCTGCAATTCAGTTTTTCTCAACCCCACACGGTATTACGCAGATTAATCAATATGAAAGAACCGGTTGGTTAAAGGAGACATTCCTTATACCTGGAAGAGAGCAAACTGGAATAGAGATTCATCTCCCCCGTAAACTTCCGTTTGGGACTGTTGATAATGCTGTTGTAGGAAAGGGATTATGCACAGCTGATTCATTTCTCGCATCGATAAATATATCGCCAATCATATTCACCTTCATATTACAGGCTCCACTTGCAAGGTTAATCGGATGGGGGAATGAACGATATGGACTTTTTATTGAAGGTTTAACCGGAACTCTAAAAACATCAAGTTGCCAATTAGCAATGGCAATTTATGGTCCCAAATTTGTTGATGACAGTCTACTTCTTAAATGGGGAGAAGGTGCAACCCGAAATGCAATCATCGCACTGGCCTCCCACGCTCACGATTTACCACTTCTGATTGATAATTACAAACCAAATACTGGAGGTGGATATCGAGACTTCATTCAAGTTGTTCATAATATATTGGAGGGAGGTGAAAAAGAAAGACTTACTCGAGCATCCAAATTGCGGGAGACGAAACAAATCCACTGCTGGCCATTAATGACTGGAGAAGACTTGCCCAATAATGATGCTGCAAGTCTTTCCCGTCTCTTAATTGCGCGTTCAGAATGGCCACGAGGAAAAATAAATAATCATCTTGCGGAAGTTCAAAAAGATCCATATCACCTTTCATCAATTGGAAAAGTTTGGCTCGATTGGCTTGAATTAGATTCGACCAAGAAAACCCTCAATGGTTATTCAAATAAGATAGATGATAAGCGAGCGGAATGGAGTAAGAAACTTGTGATTCATCAGAGTCATATGGCTAATCCCCTTAGAGTAGCAACCAACCTCGCTACAAATGAGATCACTTGGGACATAATCTGCCAACACCCACAAATCGGTTCCCTTGCCAGGAAGTATCAGGGAGAGTATTACTCAGAATTAGAGAAAATAGCCACTAGAATGGCAAATTTCACTACCGAATCTTTGGAGGCTTTGAGATTACTTGAAACTTTACGTGAATTAATCATAAATGATAGGTATATTCTCCAGCCAATGGGTACAACTTATTCAGGACCTTATCCAGATAGAGTGCTTGGTTGGAGAGCCAGTAACCAAAGCATTTACCTCCTTCCAGATACCACACGGGTTGCTATTGAGAAAGTAATTGGACAAGATGGTTTAAATCGAATTTCTAATCACACACTTTACATTCAACTCAAGGAGCTCGGGATGATCGAATCACATGATAAAGATCGAAACACAAAGAAAATCAGACACGGAAATAAAACAGTAAATACCCTTCATTTGAAGGAAGAGGTAATTTCATGAACTTGTTCCCTTGTTCCCGAATAATAAAAGGAATACTCCTAATTATCAGAGTTTTTTGAGGTTATGTTCTTATCCAAATAAATACCATCACAACTATAGAGCAAAATCAGGGAACATGAAAACTCAACTTGCAGTTACTAAAATCCTTGAGTGCAAAATTGATATAGGAAGGACTTTATGGATCACCAGATAGATGACAAGAGAATAAAACCAGGCTTATTGAACGCGTCAGAGGTGGCGTCATTATTAAATGTAAGTAGAAGTTTTGCTTATAAACTCATGAAAACTGGAGAGCTACCTTGTGTTCATATTGGTAGGTCTGTGCGAGTCCGGTCAACGGACTTAAATCACTTCATTGAAAGGAAGATCTCGAATAACATTAATACTATCAACCAAAGATAAATCAAGAACTAGAATTTAGAAGGTGTTGTATGGGATACGATTTATATTCACTTAATCACGAAAAGGATTATTTCCGCTTCAACTCTGTTGCCTGGCCAATGATACTTGATCTGGCGAAAACCAATGGTTGGAATCCAAAGGGCACTTGGACCATTGTTCCCAATTCTGACGTTCACGCAGAATTTTGGGATCAAAATGATTACACGAAAAATGTTCGAGTGGTTGCAGGAGGAGACTTAACAATGCTAGCTGACGCATTGGAATCAACCCTTGATGACATTCCTGATATAGACACGGTTGAAAAGTTTATTGTCGTTAATCAAGATGATGACCTGTCAAAATTCCGTTATGGGAAATTTGTGAATCCTTTGTTCCTGAATCCAGATATTGAAGTCAAATGCCCTAATTGGAAATTACATCCATTTGATTATTTCAGCGGTGTTTTGAAACAAACAGTTATTAATTTTATAGATTTTTGCCGTCAGGGCCCATTTGTAATCTGGTAGTGTGCTTCTCCGAAATTTACTTAATTGTACTGCGCCCCAAAAACTGGACACAAAAATGATGTTTCTTAGTGAACAACTTCCAATTCGACCTGCTGAGAGAACCAGAGATATTCAAACTCAACTGGTGTCAGATAGTTCAAAGAAGAATGGAT
>JAEOTU010000254.1 GCA_016839665.1 Candidatus Hodarchaeota archaeon | reverse complement strand
TGTTCTTCTCTAGCTATATCAGAGCAAGCACAAAGCTCTATTGGCAAACCGCAGGTCCTACACGTTTCACCCATTTTGACAGATTAACCTCAAATTTTCAATTTGCTAAATGATTTTTCAGCTGACTCTTCTTGATTCTTGAGAGAATATAAACATTGTTATAATGATGACTAATTCAATCTGTAGGCTTAATCAGTTTTGAGCCGCTTGATAATGGGTGGTCGCTTCTTTAATAAGATCCGATGACCACAAATAATACATCTAATACCAGGTAAGGTCTCTAATTCGGCAGGATCAATCTCCTGATGGCATTTTTGACAAAGGTAAGTCGTCATGTTGCCCTACGGCTCCTTCATTCTTTTCAGATTGAACATTCTAGCAGAATCCTTAAGCACCAACATATCCAGCCCTTCTAATTCAATTTATGTTGGTAACGGTATTCTGACTCCTTTAGGGTGCATAAATCCAACTTCTTTCTTAAGTGGTTTTACCATTTTTTTTTGATTTTGAAATTAAAACTAGGAAGCTTAAAATATTAGAAGAGAGACATAAGAAATTATAATTATCATATTTTTATTCATTTAAGCAAGTAACCGTGAGACAAATGGAAAATCAATTACCTGCAGAGGAAAAGTCTCAAACTAAGGAGACAGTAATGTTCTTTGTCAAAATAGTGGTTTCTTTAGATCTGGTGATTATAGTTGTATTATATTTATCATTCGCTCCCCATTTCGACATTATCTCTACTATCCTGTTTATTATTGGAGTTCAGTTTTTCTTTAGTCCCCTTTTACTGTTTATAGCCTTTTGTGCTTATTTTGTTCATTTATCTAAACTATCTAATATTCCGAAAGACACAACACTGTACGAATGCATAAACTCTCCCACAATACAATATGGTCCAATAAAAGTGATAATCCCTATCATTGATGAAGAATCAGATGATAATTACATCGAAATAAGTGATGAGTAGTCAAGTTTCATCATAATTCTATTGATTATCCGTAGTTTTGTTTATAAGGGAGGATTTTCTTTAAAGAGGTCTTTTTAGATTGATCCTGATAAATTCCACGATTTCATTAGTATCAGCACCTGGCCCAAAAATACCTCCGATACCAATTTCATTCAATCTTGGGATATCTAAATCTGGGATAATTCCTCCTGCGATAACGAGGGTGTCATCAATCATGTCATTCTGCTGAAGAAGATCCATTATCCTAGGAAACAGAGCCATATGAGCTCCACTTAAACTTGATAATCCAATCACATCGACATCTTCTTGTAAAGCTGATTCCACTATCTGCTCTGGGCTTTTATGAAGTCCTGTGTAGATGACCTCCATTCCCGCATCTCTCAGAGCTCTAGCAACAACTTTCACTCCTCTATCATGTCCATCTAATCCAGGTTTAGATAACAATACACGAATTTTACGAGTCATTTGTTTCACCAATTAAGAATCCCATTCAGATTAGCTGATCTCCTTTCCATTCCCCAAACACATCTCGAAGAACATCACAGATCTCGCCGATCGAGGCATAAGCTTTCACTGCTTCTAAAATAGGAGGCATGAGATTGTCTGTACCCTCAGCTGCTTTACGTACTTTGGTCAAAGCTATTCTCACTGCATCATTGTCCCGCTCTTGTTTGGTCTGATGCAAACGTGCTATTTGACGTTTAGCTACATCCTCTCCGATTAGGAGAAGAGGAACTTCAATTTTGTCTTCAGCACTATATTTATTTACTCCGACAATGAACCGTTGATTATCCTCGATCTCTTTTTGGTATGAATATGCGGCATTTGAAATTTCCTGTTGAAAAAACCCTTTTTCAATCGCAGGAATAACTCCACCAAGCTGTTCGACCTTCTGAAAATAATCCTCAGTTTGTGCTTCCATTTGATTTGTTAATGTCTCAATGAAATAACTTCCAGCCAATGGATCAATTGTGTTTGTCACGCCACTTTCGTGAGCAATGATCTGTTGGGTACGTAGAGCAATTTCAACTGCTTCTTCACTAGGTAAGGCTAAAGCCTCATCTAGAGAATTTGTGTGTAAAGATTGAGTTCCCCCTAAAATTGCTGCTAAGGCTTGGATAGTAGTTCTTACAATATTAATGTTTGGTTGTTGCGCTGTCAACGAACAACCCGCGGTTTGTGTATGGAAACGTAACCAGAGAGAACGTGGATTTTTCGGATGATAGGCTGTAATATGGCGTGCCCAAATTCGTCGAGCTGCACGATATTTAGCGATTTCCTCAAACAAGTCGTTATGGGAATTAAAAAAGAATGATAACCGAGGAGCAAAATCATCAATGTCCATCCCAGCTTCTACAGCCCATCTTACGTATTCTAATCCGTCTGCTAAAGTAAAAGCTAACTCTTGGACTGCTGTTGATCCAGCTTCACGGATGTGATAGCCAGAAATTGAGATTGTATTCCACCGAGGTACATGTTCAGAACAGTACTTGATAATATCTACAATGATTCGCATTGAGGGCTTGGGTGGAAATATATACGATTTTTGAGCAATATATTCCTTTAAAATGTCGTTTTGGATAGTTCCTCCAATCTGTTCTTGACTAACTCCCTGTTTCTCAGCAACAGCAATGTACATCGCCAAAAGAATGGCTGCTGGAGCATTGATCGTCATGGAAGTAGTGACTTGATCAAGAGGAATACCATCAAACAATATCTCCATGTCCTTTAATGTATCAATAGCTACGCCCAACTTACCGACTTCCCCAAGAGCCATAGGATGATCCGATTCAAGACCATATATGGTAGGAAGATGAAAAGCAACACTTAAACCCGTCATACCACGCTTTAAGAGGAATTTAAATCTCTCATTTGTCTCTTCTGCACTTCCAAAACCAGCAAATTGACGCATTGTCCATAACCGCCCACGATACATGGTTGATTGAACACCACGGGTGAATGGGAATTGACCTGGGAAACCTAAGTCTTTCTCATAGGTCCAATCGGTTGGAAGATCTGTTAAATCATATATCCGATTGATAAGGTGACTGGACGTAGTAATGAACTTCAATAGGCGTTCTGGATGTTTTTCTAAAGCGTTATCATATGCTTCGTCCCATTCTTTCCGCTTTTTCCTTAATTCGCCTAAAATGTCCGCTTTCTTGTCTAAGGAAAGCTCTTTGCTATTATTAATATCTGAAGTCAAAATTCCACACCTTTTCGGGCAATTATGTTCTTTTGATATGGATGTTTTCGATTAGTGATTTCCGTATAGTAATCTGCCAGCTCAATAATACTATTAGATGCCTCTCTACCCGTTAACACAAGCTCTAGATTTTTAGGTTTTTGCCTGAGTAAATCAATTACTTCCTGTTCGGATATTAATTTAAAGTCCATAGCAACATTGATCTCATCTAAAATTAATAGATCCCAGTTTTCCTCAAAAATAGCTACTCGAGCACGATCAAGAGCAGCTTTAGCTTCAATGAAATCAATCGGTTGGGGATTTTCTCGGTCGACAAATTCAGGAGTCCCATATTGAACAATAGTAATTTGGGAAATAGTATCAAGTGATTTTAATTCTCCATAATCCCAACCTTTCTTCATGAATTGAATGATAAGTGTACGAAACCCATGTCCTGCAGCTCGTATCGCTAATCCTAATGCAGAAGTCGTTTTCCCTTTCCCATCACCAGAGATTACATGAATAAGTCCAAGCTGAGACGCATCATGATCAATTTTGTTCAATTC
>JAEOTU010000028.1 GCA_016839665.1 Candidatus Hodarchaeota archaeon | reverse complement strand
TTCCCCTTTGGGAACGATCTCGAAAAAAACACCGAGAATAGACCAATGCCGCGTCCAGCTAAAACAAGAGTGAGTACAGAGACAGATAAAAGAAAAGCCGAGATTTTTAACCACATTGACGATCTTATTAGCAGCAGACGCTTTACTGAGGCAATTGAAAATCTACAATACCTTTCCAGAAACGCTCCTAGTCTTCGTGCTCAAGTTCACCGAAAACTAGCATGGCTCTATTTCGAAATGAAGAACTATAGGGAAACATTGAGTTATCTCCAACATCTAATCCCGACAACTGAAGTTTTTCTAAATAAAATTGTAATTGAATGCTTACTAAATTTAGATAAAAAAGAACAGGCGATTTGGCATATAGCCAGAGCTCCATTAGAGCTCATAGTAAAACGTCAATTGCTTTATTTAATGTTTCCTGAGCTCAAAGCAACAACTAGGAAAAAGATAGACAATATATCGATAAATCAAATCACTATTCGCTGTCCTAACTGTACTCGTGTTCTATTTTTCACTCACAATCGGCCAACATGCTTATTTTGTAATTTATCGATTACTAGTTCTGAATGAGAAATTATTATACATAAAATTAACGTATTATTCGTAGATCAGGATTTAGCTTTCAACAGTTGATGATGTGGAATCCTCATCACCAATTTTCGCTTGGAGATCGTTTTCAACGTCACTAGTTTCTATATGTTGTTCAGATTTAGGTTTAACCTTTTGAATTCCTTCCTGGGTTTCTCTTTTAATTTGATCAACAATCTCCTTATCAAAACCACTCGTTTTGTCGTCATCAGGAGATCGTTGAAACACAGAGGAGACCTCATGTTTGATCTCATCTAATGAGATCTCCTCCTGTTCAGCCTTGAAGAGCTCATTAGCTGACATTAAAGATGGCACGGCCGATTCTGGGGATTCTTCATTCAAGAAACCTTCCAATTGCCTTTGATTTAGGTTCTGTAATTGCTCAACATCCTCTGGAGATAAATCAGGAACGTCAGGTTCAAATGATGAATCAGAAGAACTCTCAAAAAGGTCTTCTAATATTTCAGACTCATCAATTTCGTCATCCTTTGGAGAATATAGCCTTTCAGCTCCGTTTTGTTCTGATTCTTCTAGTTCTGGACTGGGAGGATAATCGATTAACTCTTTGAAAATTTTTTTTCTGTCAATTTCCTCAATAGGAGGACGAACCCGTTTACGGGGGGAATCATCTGGAAACATATCAGAAGGTGGTGATGGAGGAGAAGGTGGAGGAGCCTGGGGAGATGTTTGGCTAGAAAGCCTAAGATTCATTCTTGACTCTTCTTCTGAAAAAATTTCTGTAGATTGTAATGGAGATAAAACCAATCCTGGCACAATTTTTTGAGCTGCATTTTGAAAGTCGAGACCACGTTCGTGAATATCGAAATGAAATTCACTTTTTTGCTTGAGTGAGATCTTAGGATAGTTGAAATCTGGATAATCTAAAATAAGGCTTAAAAATGTCTTTTTGGAGTCTTCAACCATCCGTAACTCGTTTTCTTGAAGATTCTTTAACACTGAAAGACGAATATCTTGAGGTTTAGTTTGTACAAAGAAATCGATCAAAACACTTGTTTGGTTTTCTTTCGGGGAGTAAATGATTGATGCTCCTGGGATATCAGTTGATTGAAGTATTTTTTGGGTAGCTGGAATACTCGAGAAGTGAAAGGTTTCCAGTTGATGTTTTACCTCTGCATTGTCTAATATTAAACCCAGCAAGTATCCAACACCTCCCAAAATTAGTACTATAACCAAACTGGGATCGATTGCTACATAGAACAGACATCCAACCAGAAAACCAATGATAGCTGTTAAAAGACTTCGACTAACCATGGAAGAGGCAAACCACCTTCAGCATATGATTAGGAGTCAGGGTTTTTATACTTAAAATCAGGAGAATTGAAATTTGAAAAACTTAATCTCTTGGCCAACAATGATATTGACTGACTGATGTATCAGCGGTAATCGCATATCGTGGATTGAATAATTTTCTACGCTTTACTTCTTCCCAGAAATCCTCTCCACCATTCTTATGAATCGGTATTATGCATTTATCATTACTATTTGCAAAGAAAATGTACAGAAAGTCTGGCGCGCCGTAATCGTATGACTTAAAACATATTTTCGTAATGTCCTTCCAAGAGAAGGTTTTGGTCCAATTATCTTTTTCAGGGTTTTCGTATTGGACAACA
The DNA here is from genome assembly GCA_016839665.1 of Candidatus Hodarchaeota archaeon. The sequence continues at coordinate 9,114 of JAEOTU010000028.1, read as the reverse complement.
AATTCGTTTTCATCAAATAAAACTTTAATCCAAGGATGATCTGTTTCTTTCAAGATACTTCAGCTCTCAAATCTATTACTGTTATTTTTTGATATTAAAGCGTTCCGTCCATGATGGGCATCTAAAAGCTAATTTCGTCTTACGATACTCGAAACATAAATATTGTATCATCCTTAGATCTTTGGTTAATATCCGAAGTTTAATTTAAGATAATATCAAATTATTGTAAGAATTGATTTTGTCAAATGAAATTGGATAGATAATGTAAAACGCATTGGTGAAGAAATATGGAATCCACTATACTCCTTGGAGTTTTAGCATCCCTCGCAGCTGGTACCGCTACTAGTATTGGAGCTATACCAGTTTTATTTAATAGAGAAATATCCGATCGTGCTTTAGATATCATGCTTGGTTTTGCAGCTGGTGTCATGCTAGCGGCGTCTGCATTCAGTCTACTAGTTCCAGCTCTAGATATGGAACCTATTTTTACCGCATGGGTGTTAGAACCTGTAATGATAACCGTTCTTGGATTCGTCTCGGGAGGGTTATTCATACATTTAATAGATCGTTGGGCCCCTCACCAACACTTCATCTCTGGCCCCGAGGGATCAGAAAACATCTCAAAACGTCTTGCTGCTACATGGTTATTTGTAATAGCAATCACTATTCATAACTTTCCAGAAGGTTTAGCGGTGGGGGTTGCTTTTGGTTCAGGAGATGTTGCTATGGGAACTATAATAGCATTAGCAATAGGTCTTCAAAACATCCCTGAAGGTACAGCTGTAGCATTACCTCTAGTTAGAGAAGGATATAGCCGTTTCGACGCCTTCAAAATTACTTTAGCAACAGGATTGGTTGAACCTATTGGTGGTTTGATTGGCGTAGTTGCTGTCACCATTGCCACTGGAATGTTAGGATTTGGTATGGCATTCGCAGCAGGAGCCATGATTTTCGTGGTTTCTGATGAAATCATCCCAGAATCACATCGGAAAGGCCATGAACGACCTGCAACATTTGGAGTTATTTTAGGCTTTGTCATAATGATGTTTCTAGACAACTTTATTTCTGGAGCCTAATTCTTCCTGTTTCAAGCCTTAACAGCAGAAGGGGTAATTTTTTAGTGAAAAGCCTGTGCAAATTGATTGTAATCATTACTTATGTGTACTTTTAATCCGCTTAAAACAGATGAAAGTAAGGATCGCGCACCGTACTTATCTAATTTGGTGTTGTTATGACTACAGCGTGGCAAAAATGTACATCTAGGACATCCTTGTGGATCTTTACAATCACACTCCAAAATATCGTATGCACGCTTAAACAAATCCTGGAGGTGATCCAAAAGCATGGCACAGACCCCCGACCCATTTGCTTGGTCATAAAGTAGTATATATCCCTGAGGCATTAACGCTAAACCCCCAATCTCACTGAGCTGACCTCCAATGAATGGGAGACTTGCATGAAGGACGACATGAACCAAGGCATGTAACGCTGCGATGTAAGTTGAACGGTCTACCACAACGATATCTGTAGGAAGGGGTGGCGCTCGGAAAAGGAGTCCTTTTGAACGGGAGGAATAGTAAAGAGGATCACGGAGTTTCTTAATGGAGGTACCATTAGGAGATTCCAGAGTATAGCCGAAAACCATTTGTAAAACTTTCGTTTCAACATATGCAACTTCAATACCAAATACATTTTTCCGAGAATGAATTTCTAGAATCTCAGGTTTGAGAGTTGAGAGCGGAAAAGTCTGTCCCCAAACACTTTTAGGTTTAACAAGTTCTGCAATACCACGTGTCCCACCGAAATAATAACTTGCGACACGATAGCGTGTACCCGCCGCATAATAAAAAGCACCTGGATATAATTCCAACATAGCAAGGGGCATAGATCGCCTACCAATTTTATGCCCTCCCCGAATTTTAATCAGAACCTCATGATTCCGTCCACGAATTGAGAATTTACGTGCGCGTTCCTGACCTTCATTCGTAGGCATCAGAATGGAATTATCTACCTGATGGAGTAAGTTTTGAGAAACTAATCTACTGAGGGCTTTAGCATATTCAGGAAATTCGCTTACATCAATAGGAGAATCAAGTGAAGTGCATAACAGTTGGTTATCCATCACATTTGGATTATCAGGATCGAAAAATACCTCTTCGATATCTTGGTAATATCGTTCAGGATGATGATAATAATAGTTTGAGATCGGATCTTCGGCATTTAAGTGGATTATTGCTATCGCTTCTTGCCCCTTCCGACCTGCTCTTCCAATTCTTTGCATTGCTCGATTAACAGCTATTGGAGGTGTGATCACGATGTCTAAGTCGCCAATATCGATTCCTAGTTCAAGAGTTGGGGTGGCAATTAATAGATCAATCACACCCTCCCGAAAATTAGACTCGACTTGTTCTCGTATTTTCTTATCTAACCCTGCGCGATGAATTCCGACTCTTTTTGAATTTCCTCCCAGCTTTTGATATAGAATTTCCACACCCCTATGAGAGTCTTGAAAAACCAATGTTTTACCCTGATTCTTAATGCTATTGATCAAATTTGTCATACTATCTAATGTTGACATTCCTGAGAAAGGAGCTATCATTAAGAAATGTAAATTCCCACGTTTTCCATCCTTACATTCAATTACATTAATAGATCGGTTCAGGAGTTTAGTGACAAATGTTTGTGCATTGGCAACAGTAGCAGAGGCACCAATAAATTGGAGCTGTTGGTTAACTACTCGTTCAAGGCGACGGAGAATGAAGAACATATTTGAACCAAAAGTTCCAGAATAAGAGTGGATTTCATCTAAAATCACCATTTTTAGACCTGCTAACAAATCCTGGAAGTGACTGGCTTTCTTACCAATTCCTAGATGATAGTGTAGGATATCAGGATTAGTAATAAGGATTTCAGGTGGATCTGCAAAGATTTTCTTACGCTGATAATGACTAGTATCCCCATCAAACACTTTAACTGATAACCCAAGAATATCTGCAAAATCCGTGATCTTACGTAGCTGATCCTTGGCGAGTGCTTTCATCGGGTAAACAAGAAGTAGTTGAACCCCGTATCCGATGAATTGGCGAATTTTCAATAAAGAAGGTAGGAGAAAAGCCTCAGTCTTGCCATTACCAGTTGGAGCAACAATGCATACATCTTGGCCACCCTGTATTGCTGTTACCGCCTCTTCTTGAAACTTAAAAAGATGAGTAATTGATCGATTTTTTAGGAATTCAACAAGATCTGGATCTTCTAAGATATCAACACTTGATCCGATCTGTCCGTCTTGTTTTTCAAATAATCTATAATCAACAATTTGATGTTGAGAGAACTGAATAATAGTTTGAATAGATGAAGGTAGATTCTGTGCATGAAGTTTAAAGTTGGTCTCAAAATCAGAGAGACTCATTATCCTTTTAGGAGCGCTTCGCTGAACCTTTAGTCCATCTTGGAGACCTAACTCTTCATTAGATGGTAAAGATTTTAATCGACCTGAACTGGCAAGTCTAAGTTCAGTAGCTTTTTGTAAATGAGCATTCCCACCTGCTAATGAATAATATCTTTGTAAACAAAACTCTGCTTTACGAATGTCTTTCAATTTGAAGTAAAAGGACGACAAATTCTTCCAAGTGTCTCTATGGTTGTTATCGATCTGTAAAATTCTACCATAGGCTTTTTTCGCGTCATCAACCTGCTTAAGTTTCTGGAAACGTTTAGCAACTTTTATCAGTAAATCGATTGGCGGAACTGGATCTTTAGAAGTTACAATATTTCTAAATTCTGTAAGAATATCCTCTAAATCACGAAATTCTTGATAATTCTCTAATGCTGAATGATACTGTCTCCATAATCCACTCTTTTTTTCATCAATAAGCGTCATTTAATATTCAAATATCATTAGAGACTGTCACTTTTTAATGCGAAAAAATTACAATCCATTTGATTTATATTCAATGATGTTCAAAGTTGTGTTTATCAACGCTTCTTATTGTACTTACGGGCAAACACAAAACCTGTAGCCACAATCACTACTATCCAGCCTTCAAAAAATGGTTTATACTCAGGTACAGATATGATTGGATCTGCATCTTGTCTTCCATTTGGAATTAATCTAGTAAAACCAAAGATATGGATACTATCGCCACCAGGTGTCACCCCTGGATTAGAAAATGCGAATTGGACCCTTCCAGAGAAGCCTCTAAACCCAAAAGTCTTATTATAAGCTGAAGAACGCGGTGAAAGGCCTTCATAAATCACTTCATATTCCGCTCCATGAAAAAATATTTCTAAATCGACAGAAGACCGATCAATCATAAAATAAACTTGAACACTGTCTAAACTGTTTACATCATAATCCTCCGCCAGGAAGTTTTCTTGGTCTTCAAGTGTTTTATTAAATACATCAGCTCCTTCAGGATACACATCAGTAGACGATGGTATGCTTGTGTTCAGGTAATCTGTGGCTTTAACTAGTGGATAAACTGCATTAGTTGTACAATGGCTAGAATCAATAGGTAGAGTTAGAAAAGGAATTATTATACAGAAAATAATAATTTTGGCATTTCGCATGACTGAATAATGTTATTTTACTACTATAAATATTGTATGACAAGATAGTGCCACAATCGACTGTAAACGAGATGGTATTGTTTTTTATCATTATAAAAACTCTTATGTTTTAATGAGACGATTTTATCAGATTTCACCTGAGGAAAATTTTATTTATTGGAATAAACCCTGTATAATCGAGTGGAAATGACAAAAAACGAGGAAGGAAAAGTAGGTTCTAAAGGTGAATTTTTCCCTTCAAAGCAAATTAGAATGGCTGCCGGGTTTAAAGAACATCAAAAAATAAAATATTCGGTCGTTCAAGGACGAATAATCATTGAAAAAATACCTGATCCTCCTAAACTGATATCTCAACCTCCAAAGGTATCCATTACTTGGTATAACTATAAAAAAAATCGACCTGTTCTTTCTAAGAGCATTATTCCGCAATTACTTTATTTAAACTTTCAGCAACAGGCGATCGTTTGATAAATGCCGAAGAATTCACATCTGGTATTTTTCATACGAAAATCCTGGATTATAATCCGACATTGTTATCACTCCAATTCTACCCATTTATCATTCTTTGCTAACTCTATCACATCAAAGATTGCTTGACACAAGTTTTGATTCTTCCCACGTTTCTTTCCAAGGAACAGCTTCACATCTTTAATTTCTGAAATTTCTTTTTCCGCAAGAGACACTAATGTTGAAGGTTGAAGAACCATGAACGGAGGTCGATCCTTCTTTCGAGCTTCTCTCTCTCGCCAGACAAAGAGGTTCTTGAGAATCTTCTGTTGTTGTTCTGGGAGACTCCGTGCACCACGTAAATTTAGATAATTTTCAGGACTGAAAAATTTGGGTTTGCGCACAATCGTTTCCATCTGTTTGCACTTGTCTCGAAATACAGCAACAGATTCCAATTCTTCCAATAACAAGGCCTTTAATTCAATGAGGTATCGAACATCATTGGCTGCATACTCTAGCCACTCTTTAGGCAGAGGACGTCTACCCCAATTGGCCTTTTTGAACTTCTTTGTAATTTTTACTCCAAAGTACCTTGCCAAAAGAGAATCAAGTCCCAAGCGTCTTATTCCGATAAGTCGCGCTGCTAATTGGGTATCAAAAATCTTGACTGGATAAATTGACAATTTTTCCTTTAGAATCCCGAGGTCGTACGACGTTGGGTCATGGAAAATTTTCTCAATAGAGGCATTTTCAAAGACAGGTTTGAGTAAGGAATGATCCACATTTGCGAGGGTGTCTACAAGATAGATCTTACTCGGAGTGGCAACTTGCACCAGACAGATCTTATCATAATACCGATAGAATGAATTTCCTTCCAGATCCACTCCGATGGTGTCATATCGTTGAATATTTTCTATTGCTTGTTGGAGCTTTTGATTCGTCTGGATAAAAACTACCGATTTATCTTTTATCTTTGCATTCCCTTGCCTTTTCCCTTTTAGAGATGTTCGTTTTGTGTTACTCATTTGGTTAAGTTCCTTTCTTCTTCTTCTTTAGTTCACTGTGTGAATGCTCTAAAATAATCATAAATCTCATCTATTTGTTTTATGACAGAATCAGGAATGAGGGAAGGCTCTCTCTCATTTATGTGCTCTAATTTATAACCAATTTCGATGATTCTCCCTAGAACTACTTCACTGGACTCTTTTTCTCCATATTCTAAAAGCTGAGTCTTCAGCTCATTAAAAAATACTTTCCAATTGAAATCTCCTCTGTGAATGTTTTGTAATAAAAAAATGATATCTGTAATATCTTTTGGATCATCGCGAGTTGTTTGAATCTTTAGAAGTAGATAATCTTCGTAAGAAAGCCGGCCTGCAGTAGTTCGCTTTAACATTGAATTGGTAATTTTAAAATCAGATACGTCTCGTATAAATACATCTAATCTTGCACTTCCCTCGCCTATTGAAGCAAACCGCCATGGATTTTTTGTCCCCTGAACATATCTATAATTCAAAGCTACGAGCTGTTGGATAACTCTGTTCTCTATTTCTTGTGAATACAAGGATTCATCAATTGCCACTACTAAATCGATATCTTTTGTTGTTTTAAGTGGGAATAACTCCTGTAGATATGTCCCTCCAAGAGAAAAACATTTCACATTTAGGATTTCTTCTAATTTTTTCTTCGCTTCTTTAATCTGCTCATGAGTTGGGATTAAAGAGTCCATAATTCCCACGTCCTTAGGCTTTTCGATAAAAATCTTCTGTCGAATACAACGCCTTTATTGCCTCTGGGGTAAAGAATCTCCATTTTTCACCAAACAGTTCTGCAAGGAGATCCCATTTGCTATAATTATTCATTTTCTTTTTCCAGTGTGTTCTTAAGATTGAGAATGGCAAAGCTGATTTAGGACGGAGCTTCTCTCTCTGAACTTTCTTACTAGGGATTAGGTGTTTTAAATACTCTTGGAAGAACAATGCTCTATCGTATTGGTTAATATTATAGAACCATATCTTCAAAGGAGAACTAGAGGGTAGATCGCTCAGATATTCATGCAAACAAATAATCAAATAAACTAGTGTAGGTAACCACGTTTTCTCTTTTCTCATTCTCAAAATTAAAGCCTTTGGAGAAATGTAAGGGAGGAGAAACAGAGAAGCTAAGGAAACACGAGCATTCTGATGTTTCAATAATCGAAACAATAATATTTCGGGTGCCAAGATTGGAAAATCAGCTATATGAATTATTTTAGGGTGTTTAATGAAGTATGTTGGTTGAATCTGGATATCTAACAGTGTCTGAGGAATAACCTGTGCGATTTTTTCCTTCTCTTTCACACTTCTAACACAGAAAGAATGTTTTCCCCCAGATAAATTAAGAAAGGGAACTAAATAGTCAAGAGCAGTAGAATCTGCTAGAGCCCACCCTTCTATTTGTTTTAGCAGTGGAAAATACGAGGTGAAGGAAGGGTAAGAAGTCAGGGTAGTGTCAAACTCAAGTAAAGTGGAGATTTTCTCTTCATATAACGGATTAATAGTGTAATAAAGCCTTTTTTTCTTTCTAAAGGAAGCAATTATCAAGTAAGATCGGAGCTGTCGTAAACTATACCTATATTGAGCTAGAGAATAAGTTTCCTTGAAATCATACACAGATAACGGCTTTTGATTCTTATGAAGCTCAGTTATAATACTCAAGGAGACATCTTGAGTTATCACAGAGAGAATATTTGTTGTCATTTCTTCCAATTTTTATATAATTTATATTCTTTATAAAGTTTATTTATGTTAATTTGAAATATATACGGATATACTTATTTTTATGAAATTATATTCGTTTATTGTTAAATTTTATGGAAGATATTAATGTATTCCTAAAATAAATAAGAAATGTTGATATAACATATGTTTAATGATTGTAACACGGACAAATTTCTAATTGCTTACACCTTAATCTTCTTTATTCGGAAAATTGATGATTAAGATTCCAACAACAACTAGGAAAAGCCCAATTACGAATGTCCACAATATTTTCTCTTGGAGTAAAACCACAGAAAAAAGAGTCCCGAAAATGGGGACGAGATTGATGAAGATTGCTGCCCTTGTTGGACCAATTGATTCTATAGACATAAAATACAACGTAAAACTCATGAAAGTTGCAAATACTCCTAGAACCAAAATTCCGACCCAGAATGTCAGGGAAATGAGTCCTGGAAGCATCCAAAACTCCTCAAATATTGACCCAATCCCAAATAAAATCATTCCCATAAACACACCTCCCGCGGTGGCTTCGAATGCCGTGTGGTCCTTCATGGTCTTTTTACTGATGGTGGTGTATAATCCCCAACATCCCATGGCACCGAGTATCAATAAGTTTCCAATAAGATATTCTAGCCGAAAATCCAATAAGGATTGAATCCCGATTACAAATATTATCCCTAAAAAGCTTAATCCAAACCCTAGATACTGCCACTGCCGTTTAAGTTTTTCTTGGAAAAAGAAGAGGGCAAGTAGACTCACTATTGCTGGATTAACCCCCGCAATAATTGCTCCTTGGGCAGCTGTGGTAAATTGCAACCCAATTAAGAAGAAAACACCATAGCCAAATGCTCCAGTTAAACCTAATAGAAAAAAAATTCTGAACGAGCTTCTAGAGTACTGTGTTGGTGAGTATTTCCAGAAAAGAATTGGACCGAAACAACAGAATGCTATGAGAAACCTAAAAAAACCAATTGTTAACGGTGGTGCAACGTCTACTAATATTTTCCCGATTGGCCAGCTTATCCCCCAACCAAGGGTCGCAATAACCATGAGTAAATAAAATACTACAGGACGATTCTCCACTCTAATCAAAACCTTAAACGATTAAATCATTATCAATAGATTTATAAATTTGTAATACTAGAATTCATACAGGTGGAATTTTTGTCAGACGAAAGCACTATAACAAAAAAAGGTCAGATAACTATACCTAGAAAATTACGTGATGAATTAAATCTAAAACCTGGGAAAAAAGTATTTTTTGTTAAGTCTGAGGACGGAGTTCTTATAAAACCAGTAGTAGAGAATGTTAGAAGTTTACGTGGTATATTAAAGACTG
>JAEOTU010000253.1 GCA_016839665.1 Candidatus Hodarchaeota archaeon | reverse complement strand
TCCCTTATTGATGACTGAATATTTCCAGCTATATAACAAAGTCCCTCTTTTTCTCCAGCCAACAAGAATAAAATAAGATTAGGATTTTCTAGATCATCTGTAAAGCCTTTTCCTTTAGGAAGGTTTGGAATTGCTTTGAGTATTGTTCTAAAATACTTATGTTCATTGAAGAGTGGAAGATATTCGGTCAATTTTTCATAAGTTATTTCTATTACTATTCTAAACACCTCATCGAATTCTTGCTTAATGGAATCGAAAATCTTACAAAAAATCTTCTAAACTTCACAATATAAGCTCTTAAATTCTATTCGTCAAATTCATTTTGAATAAGAGGAAGGTATGCTAATGAAGATTGCTGAGAACGTCCTAAAGGCCATTGGAAACACATCGATAGTCAGGTTAAACAAAGTAGTACCACGGGATTCTGCCAATGTGTTTGTAAAATTGGAGTGGGAGAATCCTACTGGGAGTATGAAAGATCGTATGGCACAGGCTATGATTGCAGAAGCAGAAGAGGATGGTCGATTAATGAAAGGGGGAACTGTTGTTGAATATACAGGTGGTAGTACTGGTACATCATTAGCATTAATTTGCGCAGTTAAGGGGTACCGACTACGCATTGTATCTTCTGATGCTTTTAGTAAGGACAAACTAGATCATATGAAAGCATTGGGAGCTGATATGACGATTATTCCCAGTCATGGAGAAGGGATCACCAAGAAGCTGATTGAAGAGATGATTGAAAAAGCAAGAGAGTTTAGTAAGGAGTCTAGTACTTATTGGACGGACCAACTCAATAATGATGACCATGTTGCAGGTTATTATCAATTAGGAGAGGAAATCTGGCAACAAACGAAGGGGAATGTTGATGCATTTGTTCAAGTGATTGGAACTGCAGCCTCTATTAGAGGAACAACTACGATTTTAAAGAAACACAATTCAAACATAAAGACTTTCGCTGTAGAACCTGCTGAGTCTCCTGTTCTATCAGAAGGTAAGAGTGGATCTCATGGTATCGGAGGAATTGGGATCGGATTCACTCCACCATTGTGGGATCCAACTATTGCTGATGAAATAATCACAATTTCAACAGAGGAAGCCAAAGCAATGGCTAGACGATTAGCAAAAGAAGAAGGCCTTTTTGCTGGCATTTCATCTGGAGCAAATGTTGCTGCTGCCATAAAGATTGCCGAGAGATTAGAATCTAACGCGACCATTGTCACCTTGATGGTAGATTCGGGATTAAAATATTTGAGTGGTGATCTTTTCGAATAGCTTTGATGAATGATACCGGTGAAGTTAAAGATGGAACAACGAACCTTCGGAAAAACAGGTTTTCAAGCTTCTATTCTCGCCTTAGGTGGGTGTGGGCTTGGGTGGTTACATGCAAAAGAAGAAAGTGTTGAAAAAGCGCAAATCATAGCTGATAAAGCAATAGAAGAAGCTCTCAATTCAGGAATAAATATTTTTGATATTGCTCCCAGTTATGGGGATTCTGAGCTTCGCTTGAGGCCTTGGATTGACAAATACCGAAATAAAATATTCTTAGCAGAAAAAACAATGGAACGTTCTAAAGAAGGTGCTTGGACAGAACTAAATCAATCTTTAGAGCGACTTGGAACAGACTACTTTGATTTATATCAATTTCATGCAGTCAAGAATATGGAGGATTTAAATACAATTTTAGGAAAAGATGGAGCTCTGGAGGCTTTTAAAGAGGCAAAAGAAACTGACTTAATAAGAAATATCGGTATTACTGGTCATGATGATATCCAAGTACTTATCAAAGCACTCGACTCATTTGATGACTTTGTAACTGTGCTTTGTCCCGTTTATGTCGCAGCTATGGCCCATCCCCATGTTGTGAATGATTTTAGACCTCTTCTCAAAGTAGCAATTGAACGTGAAATCGGTGTAACAGCTATAAAAGCAATTTCCAAAGGACGATGGCCAGGTGAGCAGAGTTATCAAACGTGGTACGAGCCCTTTGATAAGCAAGAGTGGATAGATCGTGCTGTTTGGTTTACACTCTCTCAAGAGGGTGTATCAACTTATTCATTGCCTTGTGATCTGAAGCTTTGGCCTTTAGTGATTGATTCCGTCAAACGGTTCCGAAAACTCGAGAAAGAGGAACAAGACGACATCACAAATCTGGTAAAATCCCACTCGATTAACCCTCTGTTTCCCGTGGATAATTAATGAAAGATGAATAATTTCCCTTTTTCCTTTTTGCTTGATTTAAGCAAAAAGGATGATCATTATCTATCCCTGTAAACAGCTGGTATTCTTTTAATGTTTTCATTAATACTCTAATAAACTCTCCGCTTCCAGTAGCAACATCTAACGCGTTCTTACATGAAATTAATTATAATTTTTGGAGGATATTCTTTACTTGTGTATCTTTGGTTACGAATTCATTAATATCCATTAAAAACCACTTTTTTTACATATATTGAAGCTATTCCTAAAAACTTTTTATCCTGAAAAAGTGCATTGATCGTCAATATTTCTTTCATTCTGCAGATAGGAAGGTACCTTCTATGGTAGTAACACAATTTCCAAGTATTTTCAATGATGTTATGGGTCCAATAATGAGAGGACCATCTAGTTCTCATTGCGCTGCTTCTATTCGTATCGGTAGGATGGCGAGGGACCTGATGGACAGTGATATTAAAGAAATTTTAATAGAATTTGATCCCCAAGGCTCATTGGCTACAACACATACCAGCCAAGGATCTGATATGGGTCTATGTGGAGGTTTTCTTGGTTGGAAAGCCTATGATGAGAGATTAGTGGATTATAAAAAAGCAATAAAAGAATCAGGAATTAAAATCAATATAAAGATTAAAGATTTTGAAACTGAACACCCTAATACATATAAATTAACCCTAAAGAATGTAAAAGAAACCCACGAAATGATAGCTATTTCCACTGGTGGTGGGATGATAGAAATAGTTGAAATTGACCATATTAAAGTTTCAATGATTGGAGATTGTTATGAGACGTTAATCTATACTGATGAGGTTGGAGTTCTAAAATATTTGCAGGAAAAACTATTTTCTGATGATATTTTGACCTGTGAGGGGATTGATAAGAATTTTATAGAGATCAAAAGCCAAAAATTTCTAGACAAAGAGATTCTTGATAGTCTTCGTTCAAAATGGAAAATCATTGATATAAAAGAATTAAGACCTGTTCTCCCAGTACTTTCTCGTAAAGGGATGGAGGTACCATTTATAACTTGTGAAGAGATGCTTAAATATAATGAGGATAGGAACATGGATCTGTGGGAGTTAGCTGTTCAGTTCGAAAGTATTAGAGGTAATGTTTCGACTGAAGAAGTCTTCAATAAAATGAAGCAGATTGTTAGGCTAATGAAAAAATCTATCTTTGATGGTATTAAGGGAACTGAGTTTGAAGATAGAATTTTAGGCTATCAATCAGGTTTTTTTAAGACACAAATGAAGAATGAGAGTCTACTTGATGGTGGTATCTTAAATCAAATGATTCTTTATATTACTGCTATGATGGAGATAAAAAGTTCGATGGGAGTAATAGTCGCTGCTCCTACTGCTGGAGCTTGTGGAACCATACCAGGTGCTTTACTTGGTGCAGCTAGTGTGATGAGACTGTCCGAAGATGACATAACTAAAGCCATGCTTGCAGCAGGCATGATAGGGATCTTTATCTCTGTAAATGCAACTTTTTCCGCTGAAATTGGAGGATGTCAAGCTGAGTGTGGTTCAGCTTCAGGAATGGCTGCTGCAGGACTTGTTACTCTGAATAAGGGAAATACACGACAAGCAATTGATGCTGCATCAATGGCATTGCAAAATATATTTGGCATGGTTTGTGATCCTGTAGCTAACAGGGTAGAAGTGCCCTGTCTCGGAAAAAATGTAATGGCCGCAAGTAATGCTCTTTCATGTGCTAATATGGCTTTAGCCAATTTTGACGTTGTGGTACCTTTAGGAGAAGTAATTGAAGCAATGAATAAGGTGGGCAGAAGTATTCCATATGAACTGAGATGTACTGCCTTAGGTGGGTTATCTGTTACTAAGACATCAAAAAAATTAGAAGAAAAGCTTGACCAGAATTAAAATTCTTTCAGACGATGATGTCGTAATTTGTCAATCAATTTTTACTAAATTTCTACTTCAATTCCTTTTTTCATTTTCCGTGCTTTGTCGTATACCAACTTGGCTGTAGCTGCGTCTTGAATTGCCAACCCTACTGATTTAAAGAGGGTTATTTCTGATTCGCTTTCTCTTCCTACTTTTTTTCCGATAATAATTTCTCCGAGTTCAGCATAAATATGCTCTTTTGTAATTGCTCCCTCATTAATAGGAATGATAAGATCACCAGCCTCATCTAGGCATGCACTCACTTGATCACATACTACTTTTGCTTTTTGGATTGTCTCTGTATCTAATTCTCGTGTTTCTGGAGTGTAAGAACCAATAGCCGATATGTGTACTCCTGGTTCAAGCCATTCTCCTCGAAACACAGGATTTGGGGAGGTTGTGGCTGTTAGGATAATATCTGATCCTTTTACGGTTTCCTCAGCTGTTTCAGCAACTTTCATGCTAGGAATTTTTAATTTCTTTTTCATTTTCTGCGCAAAATTTTCAGCTACATCTTTCCTAAGATCGTACACCTTACACGTTTCAACCCTAGGACGAGCTTCACAAGCTGCCCACAACTGGGTTGCTCCTTGCACACCTGTACCGAAAAGGCCAATGCTTTTAGCATCTTCTTTTGCAAGATAATCTATTGCACATCCTGAAACAGCACCAGTACGCATTGCTGTCAAGTAACCCCCGTCCATAATAGCGACTACGTCCCCTGTTTCAATATCTTGCAATAGTACTTTGCCAAGGATTGTTGGCAAGCTAAATTTCTCAGGGTTGTGTTCATACACCGTTACAACCTTAATCGCCATAGAACCTGTTTGAGGTAGAAAAGCAGGCATATAAAGACTTATTCCGTCTTCTGTTGGAATTACGATGCGTTGAGGAAGGATAGCTGTTCCTTCTGATAGTTCTCTAAATGCGGTCTCAATCACCTCAATAGTTTCTTTCATGTTGAGGACAGATTCAACATCAGCTCTTGATAATATTAAGAGTTTACTCATAATACTGCCCCTATCCATTTTTTTTGTTGTCTCATCGATGGTGTATATCTGCCCTTTATGCACTTTTCGGAACAAAGTCTCTTCCGGGTTTATTAAGATCGGGATTTTGTGTCATCTTGACTATCACAAAGCAACTGTAGAAATAGATGTGCAAAAGATGATAGAATTAGCAATTAAAACAAGTGATTTAACGAAAATCTATAATGATATCGTTGTTGTAGATCATCTTGAAATTGATGTAAACAAAGGCGAATTAGTTAGTATTTTAGGTCCGAATGGTGCTGGAAAAACAACACTAATCAAGATTCTAACTACTATTCTAAAACCTGATAAAGGTACGGCCTTAATTTATGGAAAAGATGTATTAAACGATACATCAAAGATCAAATCAATGATTGGTACAGTTCCTCAAGATTATGTCTTTTATGAGGAATTAACTGCTCATGAAAATCTAGTATTTTTTGGGACAATGCATGGTTTTCCTAAAAAAGTGTTAAACTTAGAGGCTCAAAAAATCCTAGAAAAGTTAGGTTTGGGTAATCGAAAAGATAAAACGAAAAATTTTTCCGGTGGAATGAAGCGCCGTCTTAACATTGCGATTGCCCTCGTAATGAAGCCCGATATATTATTCCTTGATGAACCAACAGCAGGGTTAGACCCCCAGGCCAAACATGTTGTCTGGGATTATATAAAAGAGTTGAGAGAAGACGGTAAAACGATTGTTTTAACTACCCATGATATGTATGAAGCTGAAAAGCTTAGTGATCGTGTACTAATTATCGATAGTGGTACCATCATCGCTGAAGGTACTCCAGAAACATTGAAAGAAGAATATAGTGACAAAAACATCCTAGAAGTTGTCTTCATACAAAAAGAAAAAATTAAGGGATTTAAGGAATCAATCGAACGATTAGATTTTATAAAACAAGTGTTAATCGAAGGTGAGACAAAAGTGAACGTATATTTTGATGGTGGAATTATAAATTTCATCAAAATTTTACAAGAAGAAGTAATTAATGATGTTACTGAACTTGAAAGTATAAGCTTACGACAGACTACTTTGGAAGATGTATTCTTACATTTGACAGGTCGGAGGTTAAGAGAATGAGTTTCTTACAACAGGATTTCCAGATAATTAACGCAATCGCTACAAAAAATCTTAAGATTAAACTGAGGAACCGTCAAACGTACCTTTATTCGTTTGGTTTTCCATTACTGTTTACAATTCTGTTTTATTTTATATTTAAGCCAATAACAGTTACAATTAGTGGAATAACCGTTTTCGATATGGCTGTCTCTGGTATGTTGATATATACTGCTTCTTTTGGGACAATAAATGCAGCAACCTCACTTACTATTGAGAAAGAACGTTTAACTTTAACTAGGCTTGATACAACCCCAGTTGGACGAGCTAGAATATTCGTTGGAACATTAATCAGTGAATCCGTTTTCCTTATTGTACAACTTGTTTTGATGTTTACGATCAGCTATGGTATATTGGGAGCTCAGTGGTACGAAACCAACCCTACTCTGCTCTTCTTTGGTTTTTTCATTATCTTTATTTTTGGTCTCTCAACCTTGGGAATTGGAATCATCATCTCAGCTAACGCTAAATCGGCAAGTGCAGCTGTTGGTCTCTCTATGATGTATGTCATGCCTATTCTCTTTCTCAGTGGATCAATCATCCCTTTTGAGAGTCCCATCGTGTATCTGTGTCCTCCGTTCTGGGCAAATCAACTTTATCAACAGGTTGTAATCCTAGGTGATGATCTATGGAGTGATACTTTGAGATTAAATGCTCAAAACATATTTCAAGCAGAATTTAGTTCTTTTCCTCTTTGGGTATCATTTATAGTCATACTCTGCATTTTGTTAGCAACAACCTTGATTGGGATCAAGTTATTCCAGAAGAAAACAATGAATCAATAAACCATTCACCCTTTCTCCCCCTTTTTTTTAGAAATCTTTTAAGACTCATTAGTTTTTACAGAATGAATTAATAAGGAGTTATTAAGTTTGGAAAAAACGGAAATTTTAGATGCTACACAGTTGATGCAGGTATCTGTGGATTTATCAGTCTACCGTCAAACTCTTGCTTATGCTTTAGGTAATTTAGTGATCATAACAATCCTCAGTAGCAGTTTAATCATTGTACAATCATTATTTGAATCCTTCTTGATTTTTTTGATTTTCTGGGTTATTATCTCAATTGGTGCTATTTTTGTTCACGTTTACGTATTTAGACATGTTTTTAGGAGAATTAGATTAGGTGTTTGGGTAATGGCTTATCCTGCGATAATTATTTTTGGTTACACTATTAATTTTGCTTTAAATAATCTCCTTTCGGTCTATTTCCTTTGGTTTCCCCTCCTTGGTCTTGCGAGTCTGGTTGTTGGAATAACTGCAGAAAATTTACATTATTCAAACAACATGCTCTTCGCTCGGCCTCTTTTCTTACTCGGAGTCGTTTTACTTATTTCTTCTCCAATAGTAGCAATTGTGTTTATCTTAGCTCCAGGTAAGTCAAATACCTTCATAACGTCAGGAATTGCGTTAATCTTAGCTTCGCTGAGTACTTCTTATTCGATGTATCAAGCTGAGAAGAAGGTAGTAAACACGTGACTGATTGGGTTAATAATTTCAGGGAAATTGATCCTGTTCTTTTTAATGCCAAGCGCTTGCTTATTATTAGTTTACTTGTTGCAATTGGTCCCTTAACTCAAGGTGATCTCCTAAAAAAGTGTCAATTAACCTGGGGAGCATTAACAGCTCACATCAAGCAGTTACAAAAAGCACAATACATTGAACAAAGGCATGTTATTACACTCAAAGGGCCAAGAGCACTCGTGGATGTTACACAAATTGGAATCCAAGTCTATTATAATACATTAACTCGGTTAAAGGAATTTGTTGGAACAATCGAAGAAAAAAGAGAATGAAGGTTTCTTCTTTTCTTTAGATTATCGTCTATAATGCATTAGGAGAAATAAATCCATAATAATACCTTTAAAGCTGCTCATTGAATAAACTTTTATCAATTTTAATAACCTCTACACCTTAAAAAGTGGTACTGGGAATGACCGATGAATAAAAAACCTAAATCAGTTATTGCTTCACTTGAATATTCTAGTGATGCAAAAAAATGGTTTCAAGGTAGAGGGGAACACTTTATCAGAAAGTTGGGTATTACAGAAGGTCAATCAATTCTTGACTTTGGTTGTCGTATAGGTCATTATGCAATACCTACTGCTATCGTTGTTGGGCCAACTGGACGGGTTTTTGCTCTTGACAAAGACCATTATTCCGTAGATATTTTAATGAAGAATGCGAAAAAGTTAGGTTTAGATAATCGCATCATTCCGATAAAAACTGAGGGAGAGTTAACCATCGTCCTAGAGGATGACATTATTGATGCTGTATTCTTATATGATATTATTCATATAATCATTGGTATTGATGGAACTCTTAAACCGCTTCAATTGATATTAACGGAAGTATCTCGGGTACTTAAGTCTGGAGGGTTGTTATCTATATTAGTGGATCACTTAAAAAAAATAAATTATACAAAACAAGATATTATCGGAGAAATTGAAAAAACCTTTACTTTTAAGGATGTATTAAAAGGAGAGATGATGCACTGGAATTGTTTGCAAGTAGGACAAGTGGAAAACTTTTTCTTTGATTGAGCTCTTGATTAGTGGGTAGAGTAGTAGTTTAGAATAACGTTTTGATCAAAACGATGAGGGATAGTACAATCACTAGCACAGAGAGTCCGATCTCTAGCCACTTTGGTTTTACCTTAAGCGTGATTTGACTTCCAAGACGAGATCCAATTACTGAACCAAAAAGAACAGTTATTGAAGGCCATAAGTCAATATTACCTCGATACCAATAAACAAGTATGGCAACGCTGGCAGTAAAGATCGTTGCTACAAGTGAAGTAGCAATAGCTTCACGGATGTCCACCTTCATCGTTTTCAAAAACGCGGGAAATAGTGAGCCACCACTTCCACCACGGATACCAGTTAAAAAATTTAGAAAGAAAGTGCCACCAACGATGTTTACTCGTGTGGGTTCGATTTTATCTGCTAGTTCTGGGTGAATTTGACTTAAATTAATCCCTAAAACTGTGAGTATGGAAACACCAACAAATGTGAAGGCTAAAAAAACGGGGTCGAGAAATCCCGCGAAGACTGCACCAAGTAGGGAGCCGAATATTCCCCCTAGAATAATATAGGGCGCAAAATCCCAATTCACGTTCTTTTGTTGAGTATATACTCCCATTGCGGAAGAGAAGGGAATAACGAATAGATTAGTTCCATAAGCAGTGATTAATGGAAATCCTGCGACGTTGAGTAATGGAATTCGGATTGATCCGCCACCTATGCCAAAAGTTCCACTCATTACTCCTGATACTAACCCGATAATGAAAAATAATGTTAGATCGAGAAGTAATTCCATATACTCTTATCCCCGTTTCTGAACTGCGCTTCTTTTCAACATATTTGTCAGTCTTTTGTGTTGAATATCAGAATTTTTTTTTGGAATTCAATTACGTCATTACTATTCTAAAAGCCGTTTTTCACCTGATAACTCTTTGATTTCTGTAATTAATTGGCTAGATTCCATACATCCAAGATATTCTCCTTCAGGAGATCGTAAAGCATAATATTCAATCAAAACTGTCTCAGTTTTGTCATTAACTTTTATATCGATCCAAAATCGCGCCTTATCTCGTATTCTATGCTTCATCTCGTGAATGATTTGCTCTACTTTATCTACACTATTCTTAGGGTGACAATTTCTAACGTCTTTGCCAATTACTTTTTCTGATCTTTTGAATAAACGTGTTTCATGTTTATTCCATGCTAAAACTTTATCATTCTTGTCTAGTATCGAAAACTCTATTGGAATGGTTTCTAACATCGCCTCTAATACATCAGATGGTAATTTACCTATCATAATTTAGAATCCTCCGTTGTTTGTTGGATAAGTTTTTCTTTAAAGATATATTTTTTCTTTGATATATCTGATGAAATAATGTTGGATAATATATGATACCCGTTCAAACATCAGATTTGTGAAAGTGATTCGATCCCTTTTTCGAAACTAATACCTTTTCTCTGGCTATTATTAATGGGGGAGAAGGAACCATTATTTGATTAGCAATGATACCGGAAAGTCTTTGATAAGATAGTTCGGAGAGTGATTATCTAGTCCAGAGGACTTTTCCATTGATTATTGTCTTTTCAACTTGTACATTATTAATATCCTCAGAAGGGATTGAGGCCAGATCCTTTGTAAGAATGGTTATATCAGCAAGTTTTCCAGGTTCGATCGATCCTTTGAAGTTTTCCTCAAACGAAGCGTAAGCTCCATTGAGCGTATAACATTTCACAGCTTCAATGAGTGAGATTCTACTCTCTTTCACTGGATGATTTACAGCAGCCCACAGACCATAAATGGGATTAAAAGGCCAGGGAGGACAATAACCACAATCTGAACCGAATGCTATCCTGATCCCCTCATCGAGTAGTTTTTTAAACGGATTACACAGTTTGAGTCGATTTTGTCCCAAACGTTGTTCATACATTCCTCCTGGTTGTCCCCACTCACCGATAAAATTTGGTTGCATAGCTGGAATTATTCCAAGATCTTTGATCCTTTCGATCTGTTCTTCGGTCAGTACTTCGCAGTGTTCAATCCTATGCCTATGGTTCTTCCTTGGTTCTTGTTTTAGTGCTGTTTCGATGGCATTGAGGGCCGTCTCAATCCCTTTATCACCAATAGCATGAATAGCAACCTGCATTCCAAGTTTATGCGCCTTAAATACTCTCTTCTTTAGTTCTTCTGGTGAAATGGTAAATAAACCGCAAGTTGTATGATCATCTGCATATGGTTCGGAAAACATTGCTGTTCGTGCACCCATTGACCCATCAATATACATTTTAATGGCACCTAATCGCAGAAACTCATCACCAAAGCGTGTTTTCGTACCAAGTACTTCCAATCCGTCTAACATCGTCTCTGTGAATTGTGCGTCAGGCATCACATATGCTCTTACCTTAAGAGTCTCATTTTCACGTGCAGTTTGATAAGTGCTAATGTCTAGAGCTTTGGAACTCATATCATGGATGCTTCCACAACCCCACCTTAAAGCAATCTCACACGCGTCCTTTATTCCTTTCAGGCATTCTTCTTTTGTAGTGGTGGGTTTCACCGCCTCAATCAATTCCATTGCCTCTTCCCTGAGAATTCCTGTAGCGTCGTTTGTTACTGGATCTCGATCAATTTTCCCTCCTGGAGGATCTGGGGTCTCTCTAGTAATCTTAGCTAGTTCAAGAGCTGGGGTATTTACAATCATCAAATGGCCATAGTAAGGAGTAAGAGTGATAGGATTTTCTTGAGAAACCTTGTCGAGGTCTTCCCTTCTTGGGTATCGTTTTTTTTTCCACCTACTTTCATCCCACCCATGACCTGTAACCCAGGCGTCTTTTGGTAGATTAATTAGTCGTTTTTTAACTTGATTTACAACTTCACTGATTGATTTCGTCTTAGATAGATCCACTGTTGTTTGGGTCCGAATCCCCATTAAGATAAAATGTGTATGACTGTCAATGAAACTTGGCATAACCGTTTTCCCTGTTGCATCTATGATTTTTGCGTTCTTTGGAATTTGAACGTCATTAATAGACCCAACTTTACTAATATTAGATCCAGAGATAACAATAATGCTATCTGAAACGGGATGCCCTCCTGTTCCATCAATAAGAGTGCCACCTTTTATAACGAGTTGTTGATTTCTCATATCATTTGAAGTATTGGGACACTTGAAAAAGTCAATGTCTGCAAAGGAAGTTAAGTTTCCAAAGACTGAATCCATGACTTCACGGTGTTTATCTTATATTCTTGATCAAGAAGGAGTTACAACAGTAATTCCAGGTGTGAAAAACGTCGAAGAATTACAACAAACTCTTACTTATTATACAGTAAGTCCTCAACAGAAAGACTACCAGTTCTTATTGGAATATCTTAAAGAATTGGATCACTCGGATTGAAAATCCTTATAAAACTATCTAGGGCTCCTCTCTTTACGAAAGGAGTATAGATAAGTTCATGAACTATTGTAACCTGTTTAAATTTGAAGACATATGAAGTATTCGTATAAAATCGTAAGTATAAATGGCATAGATTTGGAGTTACATATTACATTCATTGGATTATTCCTACTTTTGTTCGTGTTGACATTTCCTCAGATATACGCTGTCGTACTCTTCAGTTTGTTATTTCTATCAGTATCCATTCATGAATTAGCCCATTCACTCCTCGCTAAACGATATGATTTGACTGTGAAGAAAATTGTCCTATATCCAATTGGTGGAGCAGCTCAAATAGAAGACATTCCGGATAATCCCTCAATTGAATGGAAGGTTGCTGCGAGTGGACCAGTCACAAGTTTGATAATTGGTGCTGTATTTCTTCTAATTAACGTTTTCTATCCAATTCAGG